>JANQRV010000152.1 GCA_028284395.1 Saprospiraceae bacterium | reverse complement strand
CACTTTGCGCCTTGGCGATACCCACTTCGGTAATCTCGATTTCCGTTGATTTTTCTTCAATGGATTTGAGGGATACGGCAGGTCTTTTCGGAGGGATCGGTGGAGGAGGGGGGATCAATTTTGGTTCTTCTCTCGGTAACTCAAGAACCACTTCTTTGGGTTGTAATTTTTTAATCTTTTCTTCAATCCTGGGCAGATCATCGGTTTTTTCCGCAATGATCAATTTAATTTTGGTGCCTTCCAATTGTTTGATTGCCGCTTCAGAGTTGCCGGTCTTTTCGTACAGTTCCGCAACGTGTTCACTCAGTTCAATAGACTGGTCGTACTTTTCCAGAAAATCCAACTCTACGATGGCTGCCTTGTAGTTGCGGATGGCCTTTTCGTAATTGTTGTTATTCTCTGCGATTTTCGCCACTTCCAGCGGAATCACCTTATTGATTTCTTTAGAGATCTTATCGGCAAGATTATCCAAGTCTCTACCCAGGTTCTTGAGAAAGCCCTTCTTTTTCTTTCTTTTTTTACCATCCGACTCCATGAAGGAATCTCCATTAACGAGGTAATTCTTAATTTTTTCATCGATTTCCGCCAAGGCTTCCTTAAACTGCGGGGAATCTTGTCTATCCTCGTATTTTTCCAGGCTCTCAATCCATTCCTCTTGTAGGTCGGCGGGAATATCCAATGCGTTCATTCTGATTTTTAGGACGTCCAGGGGACGGACTTCCTGTGCGAAAGTAATCGACTGAAAGCAAAAAAAACAGATGAAGATTGGTCCTATTAATCGGGCAAAAAGTGGCATATGTCCAAGTCTTAGCTCCACAATGACGACAAGATAACCTGATCTATATGGAAGGACAAGAAAAATCGACAAGAGTTTGCTGGTTTGGGATTTGGGAATTGATGAAAAGGAGGTAAATTGGCTGCTTGGGGGACAAAATCGAAGAAATTAGCAAAGTAATGAAACAGGGCAAGGACCGTCGAGCCGAAATTTGGCGAGAGCAACTGAACATGCAACGGCATCCGGAAGGCGGAAGCTTCGCCCGGACCTATTTATGTGATCTGAAGATGCCCGAAGAAGTGCTGCCCGCTGGCTTCTCCGGAGAGCGGCCATTCGCTTCCGCAACCTATTTTCTACTGGAAGGAAAGGAGTTTTCGGCCATTCACCGGCTCAAACAAGATGAGTTGTGGCACTTTTATGATGGCACTTCGATATTGATACACATCATTCACATGGATGGTAGGTATGAAGAAATTCGACTGGGCCGAAATATTGAAATGGGCGAAAGACCCATGGGATTGGTGCCGGCCCATAGTTTTTTCGGAGCCGAACTGGCAGATACATCTTCGTTTGCCCTGGTGGGTTGTACCCTGTCTCCAGCTTTTGATTTTGATGATTTCTGGATGCCGGCGCGTACCGAATTGTTGAAGATGTTTCCGCAACACGAAGAGCTAATTGGTCGATTGACCCGCCATTAAGCAAGTGATTAAAAATTGTTGTAAAGATTATCTGAGGTCATTTTTTTGTTGGCCAATGCCGCACTGAAGGATTATAGCAGCGCTACATGACTGAAGGCGAAAGCAGGCCCAGCAGAAAAAGGGGCCAGAGAAATTTAGAAGCAATATTTGACGACTTGCTTAAGTGCTTCATAACCGAAAATTGAGATTTCATGAACATTGTAATTACCGGAGCAACGAAGGGCATTGGGCGTGCCATTGTAGAAGCCTTTGCTGTGCAGGGTGCAAGGATCCTGGTGTGTTCGAGAACATTGGAGGATCTCCACCAATTGAAGTTGGCCGTAGAAGCGGCGCATCCGCAATCGGAGGTATTGTTTTGTGCGGCAGATCTTAGTGTAAAAGAAGAAGTGCGACAGTTTGCCGACTTTGTCCATGCTGAAGTTGATGTGCTCGATGTCCTGGTCAATAATACCGGCGTTTTTAAACCCGGCGATGTAATTGATGAAGCGGATACCATGTTGGAAGATCTGATGAAAACCAACGTTTACAGTGCTTATTATCTGACTAAGTACCTCTTGGCATTATTGCTGAAAAACAAGAAAGGGCACATCTTCAATATTTGTTCGGTTGCCAGTATTTTGGCCTATCCGGACGGCGGCTCGTACAGTATCACCAAATTTGCACTGTTGGGGTTCTCTAAAGTTCTCCGGGAGGAACTGAAAGAGAAAGGCGTCAAAGTAACCTCCGTATTGCCTGGGATTACCTGGTCGGATGCCTGGAAAGGGGCCACTCTGCCCCACGATCGCTTGTTGTTGGCATCTGATGTAGCCAAGGTGATTTTGAATGCCTATCAATTGAGTGATACGGCCGTCGTGGAGGAAATCCTTTTACGCCCCCAACTAGGGGACCTCTAACCTAAACTAAAACTTATGCTGACGGAAATCCATCAACAACTAGAACAACTCGCCAGATTTTCTTCGACCGATGGCCCCGGCGTCACCCGGGTCCTCTACAGTCAAGTCGATCAGGATGCGCGCAACTATCTCAAACAATTTTGTCTGCAAAGAGGGCTGGAAGTCAGAGAAGATACCATTGGCAACACTTTTGCCCGTTGGGTGGGGAAAAAGCCGCAACTCCCGGCCGTAGGGACCGGTTCACATATAGACGCCATTCCGGAATCGGGAAAATACGATGGTACGGTCGGGGTATTGGGGGGGCTTCATGCCATCATCTTATTGCAGGAGCAGGGCTTCTTACCGGATCGCTCCATCGAGTTGTTGTTGTTCAATGCGGAAGAGCCGACTCGCTTCGGTATTGGTTGTCTCGGCAGCCGGGTCATTAGTGGGCAATTGCCGGCAGCGTCCGTCACGCAACTGAAGGACCAAGAGGGCGTTCGCTTTGACAAATGGAGATCGAAGGCAGGTTTCAGTGGAGACATTTACAGTTGCCAATTGAGTAAGGATTATTACCATGCATTCGTCGAGCTGCATATTGAGCAAGGCCCAATACTGGAAGCGATCGAAAAAGACATTGGAGTGGTGACCAAGATTGCTGCGCCCAGTAGTTTTTCCATTCAACTTACGGGCGAGGGAGGTCATGCCGGCTGCGTATTGATGCCTGATCGCAAAGATGCCGGCTGCGCTGCAGCGGAAATCGTACTCGCTGTAGAAGAAATTGCGCAGCTAAGTACCAGTCCCGATACTGTTGCAACCTGCGGCATTGTAAAGTTGGAGCCGTCGGCTGTCAATAGCATTCCGAAGGCTGCCTACCTGGAGGTCGATCTTAGGGACACGCAGGTAGCTACTCGGGATCAGGTCCTGAAAGAGATCGAGCACCGGGTGGTGGAGATTTGCCGGAAACGGAATGTTGCTTTCGATTTCAAAATGCTAAATCGCGACCCACCGGCTGCCTGCCATCAGTCGATCATCGATCGGATCCGCCTGAATTCCGATGCTTTGGGCTATTCTCACCAGCTTATGATTAGCCGGGCCTACCACGATTCCCTATTTATGGCTCAACTTTGTCCCACGGCTATGATCTTCATTCCGAGTAGGGGAGGAGTGAGCCATCGCCCCGATGAGTATAGTAGCCCCGAACAGATTGAAAAAGGAGTGCGGGTACTGGCAGCCACTTTGAAAGATCTTAGCGATGCCAACACGGTTATTTCTTAATCAAAAACCGATTGATCAATTCCATGACGGTTTCGCGTTTGGCGCGTCCGATTGGTACCGATTGTCCTTGCACTGAAAGGCGATTCCCCTCCAGATTCTCGATCCTATTTAAAGCAATGATATAGGATTTGTGGACTTGCAGGAATTGATCACCAGGTAGTTCGGCCATAATGCTTTTCAGCGCCAACAGAGCGGTAAACTTACCCCGGTCGGTATGGAGGACCACGTAATTTTGCATGGCCTCGATCATAAATAATTCGGCAAAAGTGATCTTTTCAAATTTACCGTCGCATTTGATGAAAAAATAAGCGTGTTTAGGAGCTTCCGAATGCTGACGATTTTGGATTAATGCCATTTGCTTTTTGGCCTTTTGTGCGGCCGTGAAAAACCGTTGAAAAGTAATGGGCTTCACCAGATAGTCGAGTACATTGAGCTCAAAACCCTCCAGGGCAAAACTTGGATAGGCCGTCGTCAGGATGACCAGCGGAGGGTCGGCCAACGACCTGAGATAGTCAAGCCCGGTGATTTTGGGCATTTGGATATCCAGGAAGATCAGATCGATTGTGTGTTGGTCCATCAGGGTCGTTGCTTCCAACGGGTTTTCGCAAGAGCCAGCTAGATTAAGGAAATCAACATTTTGGATATAATCGATCAGGCCTTCACGAGCCAGTGGTTCATCGTCGATGACAAGACAGTTGATCATAGATGTTCAATTGGTAAGGTGAGCGAAACACGGTAGCTTTCTTCAGTTTCCTGCAGCTTCAAATCGTAATTTTGTGGATAGGTTAATTCGAGCCGGCGTCGGATGTTTTCCAATCCGATACCTCCGGAAGAAATTGGTGGTTGATCTACAGTGTCTTCCTTTTTTGAATTGCTGATGTCGAATTGCAGCTGGCCGTCCTCCAATTGCAATCGAATATCGATCCAATTGGACCGATCTTTAAAATCCGATACGTGTTTAAAAGCATTCTCCACTAAAGGGATCAAGAGAATGGGGGCGATCAATTCTCCATTGACTTGCTGGGTGATATCAACGTTGACATCGACTCTGTTCTTGCTTAGAGAAGAGAGTGCAATGTAACTGTTCAGCGACTGCAGTTCCTGGTTCAATGAGATCTTTTCATCATTGCATTCGTAAAGCTGATACCGGAGGATTTCCGAGAATTTGGCCAGTGCTTCCGCCGCTTCTTCCGGATCTTTTCGGATCAGGACATAAATGTTGTTGATGGCATTGAAGAGAAAATGTGGATTTAGCTGGGATTTCAGAAACTTGAGTTCCGTCTGTAACCGTTCTTTTTCCAGCAGCTGGGCTCGGTTGCGGATCCGGATTCTCTGACGACTGAACTTGATGACCATCACCAGTAGAATCGTTGAGAAAGTGCTGCCGAGTACCGATCCAAGAAAACGTGAATCTTCATTTAACAATCTCCAGCCTTCTCCCGGTTGGAGCCACTCTATGTAAGAGACCATCAGGAACCCTAAAAGGACCGAAAAGAATAGACAATTCAGTAATAATAAGAAACTGTAAGGCCAGTATCTCTTCTTATCCAGGAACCGAGGAATCAACCAATAGATGTTCAGGTAGGCTCCGGAAATGTGGGTTAGGGCATAAAAAGCCGAGATGGCAAGACCATCTATTGTGAAGGTTCCATCCGAGAATAAAACAAGCCAGAATCCATTGTACAACACCCAAAAAGTAGTGTGGTAGTACCAGCGATTGCTAAAGAATATTTGTAAGGCTCTTTCCATTCCGATAAGGTAGTGATTTGCCGGACTTTTGTCAACAATTCTTTACCAACGACAGCGGAACGTTGATCAATGACAAAGTTAGCTTTTCGCACCGTTCCGTAGTGCTTATCTGTTCGATCATAATGGATTTTCAGTCGGTCGTCAATCAATTTTGGCGCTCAGAGAAAAGGGGCGCTTTTTTGTAGTCGAACCAAACATTCGAATCATGACCAGATACTTTGCTTTTTGTCTATGCTTACTATTCGGAATGCAACTCACCGCGCAGATCAATTTAGATGCAGACCTGCAATTCCGTATTTATCAGGCTTATATATCCAACAATCTGGCTCTTTGGGAGTCCGGGATTCAAGAACTGGAAGCCATATACAAAGACCAGGCTTCTGATGAGACGTTGTTGGAACTGGGGCGACTGGAATACGGTTGTGTGAGCATTTGCATGGGCAACGATGCCGAAGACAAAGCTAAGAAGCACCTCGCCAAAGCAGAAAAACATTTGGCTGCCTATTTGAAAAAAAATAAGGACTCAGCGGAAGCACATGCCTTGATGAGCGGCGTCTTGGGATTTAAAATTGCTTTTTCGCCACTCAGCGGAATGTGGCTCGGCCCCCGCAGTAACCGTCATCTGAAAAAAGGAATGAGTTACGATGACCACTGTGCTATGGTATGGCACCAAAAAGGTAGTTCGCTTTTGCATACGCCAGCTTCCTTCGGTGGCGATGTTAAAGAAAGCATTACTCACTTTGCCAAAGCGGCTGAATTGCAGGAAGCCAGTTATCAACTGGAGAACAATTGGGAATACCTGGAAGCCCTGGTGTGGTTGGGACAGGCCTACTACAAGAACGGACAGATCGAAGAAGCCCGAATGACTTACGAAAAGGCCTTGCAAGTAGAACCAAATTTTGGTTGGGTCAAATATCGCCTCTTGCCCCAAGCCAATAAAGCAGACTGATTCTCAAACTCGCCATAATGAAGGATTTTAAAGTATGTCTTTGGACAATATTATTGTTGAACGGGATGGCTTTGGAGTTGGGCTATGGGCAGGTGCAGCAACACGTCCTCAGCGGACAAGTTCTGGAGGGCTTCACCGAAGGGCCTTTGTACGGCGCTAATGTCCGGTTGCTGTCCCGATCAACTTTGATCACCGTTTCCGATCTGGAGGGTCGATTTGAATTCAACCCCAAAGTAAAAACTGGCTCAGAGGATACACTCGTTGTTTCCTACATTGGCTTTGAAACGAAAAAACAGACCGTTGCGGAGTTTTTGGCCTCCGATCGGAAAATTCGCCTGGAGCCTGCTTCCAATATTTTCGAGACGGTTGAAGTAAAAGCAGAGCAATTGATCGCAAAGGAGTTCAGCACCCGCCGAATCGATAAACTGGACATCTACACGAACCCCAGCGCTAAGGCCGACCCTCTTTTGGCCGTTCAATCGCTACCGGCTGAAACCTCGACCGAAGAGACGGCCAACATCAGCCTGCGGGGAAGTTCCCCTTCCGAGACGACGATCTTACTGAATAATGTTCCCATCAAGGATGCAGTTAAACTCGATCAGGCCAATGGCGTAGGCCAATTCAGCATTTTCAATACCGCCATGATCGAGTCGGTCAATGTATTTACCTCTAATCCACCACTGGAATTTGGTGCTTCCAGTTCCGGAGCCATTGCTCTTTATACCGATGTGAAAAGCGGAGCAAGAGTCAATAATCTCAGCCTAAGTTTCGCTGGTATTGGCGCCTACGTGAGTCGCGGCATTTCCAAAACAACCGATCTTACCCTGTTTGGCAATTGGAGTAGAGACCGCCTTCTGAAGAGTTTGAATCGCACCTCATTAGAGAATATCCAACAATTTTCCACCACTGACGGAGGTATCTATCTATCGAGTCGCTCCCGGAAAGGGCATCAGATTAAATTTTTCAATTACAGCTTATTTGAAAATTACCAATACGCCTTTACCGGACCCAATTTTGATGGTGTCTTCGACCAAAAAAAGAACAAAAACCAAAGTATTCTAAATCTCATTTTTCCGCTGAAAAAAGGAAAGATTGAACTCAATCAAGGCTTTAATGTATCCAGGGGACGCTACGCTGCCGGCAATCTTGACAACGCAATCTACAACCGAGATTATTATGCGGATATTAATTATGCGTATGCCGGCAATAAATGGAGTCTGAAGACGGGAATCTCCTACCAGGATAACTCCTATACGCTGGAGGCTCAATTTCCACTGTATCGCCATGCGTTTGGAGATGGCTTCCCAACGGTCGAAGTTGCAGATACGGATGTGCTGCGGATACCGGAGTGGTTCGTATATAGTAAATATTATCTCTCTCCTAAATGGACAATAGGCACCGGAGTGCGCTACCACCCTGGTTTTTTTGACCGAAAGGCATACTGGAGCCGGCAACTCAATTTGAGTTATCAACCGGCAGATGGCCACCAGTTGATCATTGCTACCGGGAAGTATCATAAATATGTGCAGCCAGGAGTAGACTTTACGACCACTACGCTAATCAGCAGTGAGCACCTTGCACTGGATTACCAGTACCAAGGAGCGTTTTTGGCAATCAGTACGGCTTTATACTACAAGAAAGGCAATTGGAATCAGGTGGAAAACGATATTGTCGGCGCCGAGATCTTTGCGGGAATATCTACCGCTCGCTTAAATGCCGGATTGTCTTTCGCTACCGTCAATTCCATATTAAAGTCTAAGGATGGCACTTCTCCTTCTCCTTACGACATAGGATATTATGGAAGATTGCTGGTCAAGTACGACATTCCAAGTTGGTTTGAAATTAATGCTGTGATGCGCTGGCGTCAGGGCAGGTACTATCTGCCCTTCCAAAGTGCTGTTTATGACGGCCGGTCGCAGACCTTCTTGCCGACTTACTCTGATATTTCGCAGGGTAGTAGACTTCCCGACTACCGGGGATTTGATCTCGGGCTTTCAAAAATCATCCCGATGAGTTTCGGCGCTCTGGTTGCTTTTGCCAACGCCAACAATGTATTCGACTTTAAAAATGTTCGAGGTTATACCTACAATTTTGACTACTCAGACCGGTTGACGGACTATTACAATCGGCGCGTTTTCTTTGCGGGAGTTATGCTTTCTTGGTAATGGGGTATCCCGAAATCTATGGATGATGCTCAATGTTCAACCAGAGGAGCAGTCTGGGCATCTGAAGTAATGCCCGGCGGAAGTTCCAGGATTCGGATATTGCGAAAATGGATTTCTGCACCTTCGGCTTCGAGGCAGATGTAGCCTTTTTTGCGTTCGGAAGCACGCAATCCATTGACGAATTTACCATTGACAGAGAGTTTGACCGTACCGTCGACCGCTACGACCACGTATTTATTCCATTCTCCTTTACCCCGGCACCTCTTTTCAAGGGATTTACTCCGAGTACCCCGTGGATTGTCTGGTATCGCCTTCATGCCCATGGTTGGAAAGACCTCGCCGTGTACATACGCATCCGTTTGGTTATTCTGAACCGCCCAGTCTAGCTCCAACATTTGTATCTCAATGGCCTTGGTGAGTCGTTTTCCTTCGAAAGGACTGCCTTCGCTCCAAATGAAAGTTCCGGAATTGCCTCCTGCTTCCAGGTGTTTCCATTCGATCTCCAGAATGAAATTCTCATATTGTCGTTCTGTTCTCATGACTCCAATGGGATTGCCACTGCAAATTAAGATGCCGTCTTCTACTCGCCAGGTTTCGGGTGATGTATTTACATCGATCCACCCGGATAGGTCGCGGCCATTGAATAATGGTTGAAAGGACAGCGCTTCAAACTCTTGTGCTGAGGTTGGAAGAATGTCGTTCAGGACAAAGAGAAAAAGCAAAATGAACTTAACGCGGGCAAAGAACTTCATGTGATTGGCTTTATGATAAAGATTGCAATCTGGTTTTGATCGGTAGATGAGGGCGAACTAGTATTCCGTTTTTTCTTGCATGTCATTCCAGTTTTCAAATACTTGCCATGCTTCCTCGGACAACAAATTGACGATGCCAATTTCGCGATCGGCAAAATCCTTGGCAATCTCATCGTAGATAAATTGGTCGTCAAAGCCAATGCGGGCGGCATCTTGCCTCGAACAACCGTAGTAAATCGCTTTGGGGCGAGCCCAATAGATGGCCCCCAGACACATCGGACAGGGTTCGCAAGAAGTATAGATGATGCAGTCTTCCAATTGAAAGGACCCCAGGGCGGTACAGGCATTTCGGATGGCGACAACTTCGGCGTGGGCGGTCGGGTCATTGGTTGAAGTGACGCGGTTTTGACCTTCAGCAATGATTTGACCATCGCGGACAATCACTGCTCCGAATGGCCCTCCGATCTGTTTTTCCATCCCCTCCTGTGCCAGTTGTATTGCTCTTCGCATAAATCGCCGATGTTGTTCTTCCATGTCAGGTAACTAGATGTATGAGTTATTGAAATTTTTTTTCGATGTTCCGCAAGATTTCCATTCTTCGCGAATTGTCAAACAATTCTCCCCTTTTAATTACAGCATGGATGGCGCGAAGGTTTTCGATGTCTTCCAGTGGATTTTTTTCCAATAGGACGAGATTGGCAATTTTACCTTCTTCGATCGACCCGAAATCTTCTTCCAACTGTAAGAATTTGGCTGGATTTGAAGTGGCCGTTTTAAGCGCCTCGGCAGGAGTGAGGCCGGCCTTAACGAACATTGACAATTCATTGTGAACACCGATGCCCGGTATGCAAAGTGGATTAGCTCCGGTATCGGTGCCAGCTAGCAGGGGCACTCCCGAATCGTGCATATCCTTGATCAGTTTTAGGTAGAATTCCACCAATCTTTTTTTGGTGGCGATGATCTTGGGATGACGATATTTCAAGTGAACATTGGTGTCGACCTGCCAGTATTTTCTCAGGTATTTTGGGAGATACTTAAAATATACCTCGTCTTTCATGACTTCTTCCTCGTAATAGGCATTCTTATACCACATGCTGATGGTCGGTGTATGCCAGGTCTTGTATTTTACGTATTGCTTAAACAGCTTTTTGGCCTTCGTTTCATCATAAGTGTCGAGCATCAACCGATTGCGGATATAATACTTGTCGATTCCCGATTCTGCACTGCCGTAGTCCACCTTGTCATTGCGAATGTTTTCCTCCTGGCGAGAGCATTCCATAAGAACATTGAGAAAATGCTCCTGGCAGGTCATACCGGCGGCTGCACCTTCCACCGTAGTTACATCCGTCGGGATGTGACCAACTACCGGCATTTGGATTTCAGCTGCGTATTTGCACAAGGCGAAAAATACATCCCGGGGAAGTCCGGAATATACCTTGAGGAAATCGATTCCTTCATCGACCAGGCTGTCGACAATGCTCCTGACATGGTCCGCAGAAGATATTGATACCGAACCGTCCCACATGGCTTCTGCTCCGTCGAGCAATGGCCCGGCGGCAATAATCTCAGGGCCGATCAGGCTTCCCGCAGCAATTTTGTTTTTCCATTCTTTCATCAGATTGAGGTCACCGGCCATATCGCGAGTGCCCGTTACGCCATTTACGATGAATAAGGGCATCATTTGTTCCCGTTCTTCGACTCCGGGCTTCATCCACCATACTTCAGGGTCGTCGGGATGCGTATGCATGTCCCAAAGTCCGGGAATCAAGAACTGACCTTTTCCATCCAATACGGACCCTGATTTATCTTCCAATTTGCCAACTGGTTTCACCGCAACTATTCGTTCCTTGACGATGAGTACATCCCGGGGTTTACCACTGACCGCTCCCTTTTCAGCATCAATGACGTAGACATTTTTGATCAAAAGAGAGGAGTCTTTTACCGGTGCGGAAACGACATTGGACCATGGGCAAAAAAGGAAGAGGAAGCAACTAAGAGCAGGCAGTAAAAGGCGTGTTTTTTTCATCGTTTTAGTTTTTCCGTGCAACCGTAAATTTAGAAAACATATTTATTTTGCCTATGTATTTTTTTGATCTATTTTCAGTGTTTATCCGGGTTTTGTTGCCTGGTATTTTTTCAGTAATTCTCTGGATTGAGTCCGCACCTTGTTCCTTAGAAAAGGTGTGAATCCCAACAATTTACCAGGCCATCCGAGTGCCATAGAAGACCATTTCCAAAAGTCAAAATAATCGCGGTGTTCGATAATCTTACCATCCTTAAATTTGAATTGGGCCTCGATCTTATTGTGCACCGGGCGCTGGGATTTTGAAAAGGGGTATTTGGCTTCCCATTTGGCGGATCCATAGCTGTCTTCTGTTTTTACATCGTGAAAGGTGATGGTTAGGTTGCCGCTGCTTCTTTCGATTAACATGCGCCACATGTCGCTGACACTGTCGCCGTGAAGCTCGCCAAAAGCGGGATCAGAAAATATGACTTCGGGGTGATAGCAGGAAGACATACCATCAGCGTCCCCATTTTGAAATGACGTATAGAAGTGTTCGATGAGTTGTTTGTGATTCATGGTGTTGATTTCGTGCAGAATTTTGTAATTTTCTAATTGAAGAACTTCATTAATCGTTAAACCTATTGCTATAGCAGCCAAGAAGATCTTACAACGCATTGGGCCCGGATTGATTACTGCTGCCCTTATATTTGGTCCCGGAAGCCTGACCATCAATACTAAATTGGGGGCTGGCTACGAGTTTGCTATGCTATGGGTGCTCCTGGTGGCCGTTTTGTTCATGAGTACCTTTACGGCGATGTCCACGCGCATCGGTTTGGTAATTGACGACTCACTCATCGGCATCATTCGTTCAAGATACGGGTCTTTTTTGGCAGTTTTGATTGGTGTCGGTATATTTCTGGCGACGGCTTCTTTCCAGGCGGGCAACGCTGTTGGTGCCGGGGTAGCATTTGCGGAGCTTTTTGATTCTTCCGCTGCGCCCTGGGTGCTTTTTTTCTCGGCGTTGGCCGGGACGCTGCTTTTTTTCAAGTCTTTCTATCGCATTCTTGAAAAGATTATGATCGGTTTGGTGCTGCTGATGTTGGTTTCTTTTTTGTTGACCCTGATCATTAGCCGGCCGGATTTGATGGCCTTACTTCATGGTTTGGTGCCTGGTTTGCCAGCGGGATCCGAATATCTTACGGTGGCATTACTGGCATCGAGTTTTTCCATTGTGGGTGCTTTTTATCAATCCTACCTGGTGCGCGAAAAAGGATGGGTGATGGATGATTCCGCAGTCCATGTGCGGGAGAGCCGGAACGGAATCATTCTATTGGGACTGCTTTCTTCCATGGTCATGATTTGTGCGGGAGCAGTTCTGTACGAAAAGGACATCTCCGTTAATACAGCCTCGGATCTGGGATTGGCCTTGGAGCCGCTCTTTGGGCCTTTTACTTCGACTGTTTTTATGATCGGCTTTTTTGCCGCTTCCTTTTCTTCTTTGCTCGGGAATGCAACAATCGGCGGTGCAATTCTGTCAGATGCTTTAGGTCTGGGAGGACGATTGGAGGAACCCGCTACGCGGATCGCTATTCTGGGAGTGATGCTCATCGGAGCCGCAGTTGCACTCTATTTTGGTCGATTGCCACTGGAGCTGATCGTTGTGGCACAGGGAATCACCGTTTTGATCGTCCCGGCTGCAGCTTTCATTCTGTTGATTCTCTCAGGTTCTGAAAAGGTGATGGGTGATTTGAAAAATGGCACTTTAACCACCATATTGGGGTGGCTGGGGATGCTGTTATTGCTAATTATGATTGGCTTTAATGTAAAATATCTCTTTTTCTCATGAAAAATGTAATGGAGCTTGAACAGGCGTTGTCAACCCCTTCACAGGCTTTGGTCGACGATCTCCGCAAGGTAGAGGGAGACCTATTGATCCTCGGTGCAGGAGGGAAGATGGGACCCAGTCTTGCAATGTTGGCAAAGAGGGCCATCGACGAAGCGGGATTAACGAAGAAGGTGATTGCGGTCTCTCGCTTTTCCAGTACGGCTGTGCGAAAACAACTTGACGAAGTTGGGATCCGGACGTTGGGGGGCGATTTGTTGGAGAATACATTTTTGGAGGGACTCCCCGACTGCCCCAATGTTATTTTTATGGCGGGCCGCAAATTTGGAACTTCGGGCCGCGCTGATTATACCTGGGCAATGAATACTTATTTGCCAGGTAGAGTGGCAGAGAAATACTGCCGATCCAAGATAGTCGTTTTTTCAACGGGTAATGTTTATCCGTTGGTGGC
>JANQRV010000324.1 GCA_028284395.1 Saprospiraceae bacterium | reverse complement strand
TCGTAGTTTATCTCGACCAAACCGAACTGACATTGAACAAAAGCATCACCGACCTGGCATCCCTGCTTCCCGCCGACCGGTTTGTGCGCGTACACCGATCCTTCATCGTCCCCATTGCTCGCATCCAGTCCATATCCGGCAACAACATCGAATTGGAAGATCGGCAAATCCCAATGGGTAAGGTTTATCGGGCTGATTTGTTGAAACTCTTATGAAATGTTCCGGGTTCGAACCATTCAAACATTTCAAACCCGGTACAACTAAACGAGCCAACGATCGTACAAAGCAACCAACTCCATTTCCTCCACTTCCCAATGAAGCTCCTTGCGAGCCCACAAACACCCCTCCACCAATTGGTTGTAATAAGTAGGGTCTTCCAGTAATTTACGGGCCGCCGCCAGCAAAGTAGCATGTTCAAGGTCCGGAACCAGATGAAAGACACCAAATTGTTCATTGATGGCTTGGTATTCCGGAAAGGACATTTGGATGGAGGGCAGCGCTGCCTGGATGTAATCGAAGCTTTTGTTGGCCAGGGAGTAATAATAACTCAGTCCTTGATTTTCCAACAGGTTCAGACCAATGGTTGCCCGCTGGGTGATGACCGGCAGTGCGTCGGGGCTTACCATTCCCCAAAATTTCACCCGATCTTGCAGTTCCAAACGTTGCACCTGAGCCCGCAATTCAGCCGATAGGTCGCCCTCTCCTACCAACCATAGCTCTACCGATTTCAATTCGTGGATCAGGTCGATGGCCTGTTGCAGGCCTCTACCCATATTCAAGATCCCCTGGTACAGCAGGATCGGTCGGTCGAGTGGCGGTAGGGACTCCGGCAATGCCCGCTGGACAGGCACATTGCGAATGACCGCAAAAGGGGATCCGTACTTAGCGCTCAATATCTCCGCCAGTCGGGGCCCCACCGTATAGTGATGATCGACGCGTGGAACCGCATAATTCCCAACGGATTGCCAAAAGGACTGAATGGAAGGCCGCCCCACAATCTCCCGGCTTTCGGTATAGTATTCATGGGCATCGTAAATGCAGATTTTTCTGCGCAGTCGGGCATAGAAAAGACAAGGGAGGATGGTATCGAGGTCAATGGCACATATTGCATCAAAGGTGCGGGGCAGCAGGAACAGCAGCAATCTCATCTGGTACTCCAGGTAAAACAGCTTGCCACGCTGAAAGAAACAAGAGAGGCGATGTTGCCGAAATGTTTGCGGTGGCAGGGCTTCGGAGGTTCGTTTCGTCCGTCCGACCAACAGTACGTCATAGTTGCGCCCGGCCAATGTATGACAAATGCGGATCATTCTTTGGTCGTGCGAGAGATCGTTGGTGACGGCAAAAACGAGTCTTTTCCTCATAGCATGGCCCTCACTTCACAAAATAAATTTCATCCTTCTTGTCGATGGCGCCTTCGTCGACCAAATACTCCATAGTCTTTAGCACGCGATCGCGCCACTTTGGAGAAAAGGAATCTACGATTTCTTCTAACTTCAGTTGATCGCGCCTCAGCAGTCCAAAGATCTTGGTCTTTAACTTTTTGTATGTAGCATCGTCCAGATCGCTTTTCGTTCGACCCAGACAAACATCGCAGATCCCGCAGCGTTGCTCCGTTGTTTCGCCAAAGTACGCGATTAGCTGATTACTGCGGCAAATCGGAGATTCTACATACTGAATGGTACGTTTTAGTCGCCTCGACGCATTTTCTTTCCGAAACTGGTACATCTCCCGATCGATCGTCAGGTTATTGGCGTCTACCCGCTCCCGGAGAAAAACCAACTGTGGCTGATCCTTCTGGGCTTTATAATCGATGATGCCGTGTTTGGATAGCAGCAGTAGATTGCTTTTCACCATTTCCAAAGGGGATTTCAATGCGTAGGCCAGTTGCTGCTCCCGAAAATAGATCGGATGCTGAAAGGCTCCCTGATAACTGCGTAGGATTACTTTTAGGAGGCGGTCCAGTTTGGGATGTTTCAGCTGAAAATCGTACAACACATCCTTGTCCACCTTTATTTTCAGGCTCGACGGTATGAAAACAGCTTCACTGAGCAGGATCCATCCTGCCTTCTCCAGATTTTTCAGGCAATGAAAGGTTTTCACGGGCTCCAGGTCAAAATTCTTGCAAAAGGAAGTGAGGTCAAAATCAAAACTCTCTCCCTCTCCCGCCCCGATTGCCAATTGGAAAAAACTACCCAACGCCCGATAGACTCGTCTCATTTCTTTCTCTTCCGGAAAGGAAACCGCGAATTGTTTTTCCAGTCGACGGCGATCCTCCGGCTGATAAAGCAAAACGGCAAAGGCCTTCTCGCCGTCCCTTCCGGCCCGGCCTGCCTCTTGAAAATAGGCTTCCAGACTATCGGGTAGGTCAACGTGAACAACAAATCGAACATCGGGTTTGTCGATGCCCATTCCAAAGGCATTGGTGCTGACAATGATCCTCGTTTTATTACTCATCCAAGCCTCTTGTTTGGCCGATCGCTTTTCCGGGGTCAATCCGGCGTGATAATAATCTGCCGCTTGGCCGCGCCTTTGCAAAAACTGGGCAATCTCCCGTGTTTTCCGCCGGTTCCGCACATAGACAATGCCACTGCCGCTGACCTTTCGCACAATGTCGTTCAGCTTATTCATTTTACCTTCATCGAAGAGGATGGAATAGGAAAGATTAGCGCGTTGAAAACTCATTTGAAAGGCATTCAGGGCCTTGAACTCCAACTTCTCCTGGATGTCCCGGACGACTTCTTTGGTAGCAGTGGCCGTCAGGGCGAGGACGGGTGTTTCGGGTAATAGGGTCCGCAACTCCGCAATCTGTAAATAGGCAGGTCGAAAATCATAACCCCATTGTGAAATGCAATGCGCTTCATCGACGGCGATCAGATTCACCTCCATTCGCTGCAGACGCTCCCGGACGATCTCCGTCAGGAGGCGCTCGGGCGACAGGTACAGCAGCTTCACTCCTCCATAAACGCAATTGTCCAGGGTCCGGTCAATTTCCTTGTAATGCATCCCCGAATAAATGGCAGCCGCCGGAATGTTTCGCTTTTTGAGCTGCGAAACCTGATCCTTCATCAACGCAATCAGCGGAGAAATGACCAGACAAAGGCCCGGCCGACAGAGTGCCGGCACCTGGTAACAAATGGATTTACCTCCACCGGTAGGCATTAAAGCCAACGTATCCGCTCCATGTAAAACGGCAGTAATGACTTCTTCCTGCAGGACGCGGAAAGAATCAAAACCCCAATACAGTTTCAGGATATCGAGTGGTTCATCCATGAAGCATTAGATAATGGTAGAAATCTTCTCGTTGAATTTTGCCTGATCAAAATTGATGTCTTTGCCCAACTCCACCAGGGATTCAACCAGGTCCCCGAATTGAGAACAGGTTTGAATGATCTCCGGATCCAATTCCGAAGTGCCAATCCCCTTCTCCAGCAGTTGCTGTACGGAAAAACGAATGATATTCGCTTCTTTAAGCAGGCCAAAGTCTTCGAGCATCAAGGCGGCGGAAAGAATGGCGGCGGAAGGATTGGCAATGTCTCGTCCGGCAACTTGCGGATAAGAACCGTGAACCGGTTCGTAAAGAGAAGTATGAACCCCCACCGAAGAAGAGGGCAACAGCCCCAAACTACCAACGATGACACTGGCTTCGTCCGATAAGATATCTCCGAACATATTGGAAGTCAATAGAATATCAAACTGAGCGGGATTCTGTATCAACTGCATGGCCGCATTGTCAATGTACATATGTTCGAGCGTGATATCCGGATAACTCTTTCCCATTTCTCTGACGACCCGACGCCATAAACGTGAAGTTTCCAAGACGTTGGCCTTATCTACGGAGGTTACCTTTCTTTTTCTCAAACGGGCTTGCTCAAAAGCCAATTTGGCAATTCGCTGGATCTCCTCCTCGCTGTAAACACAGGTATCAAAAGCAACTTTGTTTTTTGCATCGAGCCCCCGATCCCCAAAATAGATGCCTCCCGTGAGTTCGCGGAAGATCATCAGATCCACGTTTTCAATTCTGGATTCATTCAGCGGAGAAAGGTGGGCCAGTGTATTGACCGTCTTCACCGGCCTGATATTGGCATAAAGCGAGAGTGATTTGCGCAAGCCGAGCAATCCCTGCTCGGGGCGAACTTTCGCATCCGGGTCATCATCAAATCGAGGATCGCCAATGGCGCCGAGCAATACGGCATCTGCTGACAGACAGGTCTGAACAGTTTCTTCGGGGAGTGGGGAGCCGGTCAGGTCAATGGCATGCGCTCCGATGGGCGCTTCACGGTACGAGAATTGGTGGCCGAAGGTATTGGCCACGGCTTCCAACGCTTTTATTGCTTGCTCAATGACTTCCGGGCCAATTCCATCCCCGGATAAGACCGCAATATTCTTTTTCATGGGAGTATTTGATTCATGCTAAAGTCCACAATTTACAAATATCTGATAAAAAATGTACCGAGGTACCTCTTATCAGATATTTGGTGTGACTAAAGTAAATCAAATACGCAACGCCATTACATTAAGCAGTAGCGCTAACTCCCTGGACATTTTGCTCTTTCAGGATCACGAAGAGGTCCTGATCGTTTACTTCCTTTTTGTTATCGGCGACCAGCAGGAAATTGCTGTATACCCGGTCCAGTTCCAATTTGGTCAGGTTGTATCCAATTTCTTTGGCGCGATACGCAATGGCAGCTCTGCCGCTTCTGGCCGTCAGGACGATCTTAGATTGATCGGCTCCAACATCTTTAGGATCAATTATTTCGTAAGTCTCTCTTTTCTTGATGACACCATCCTGGTGGATACCGGAAGAATGAGCGAAGGCGTTGGCACCGACAATCGCTTTATTGGGTTGTACGACGACACCCATTTTTTCTGAAACCATGTCGCTCAAAGGACATAGCAATTTGGAGTTTATTCGGTTGTACAGCTCGAGTCCAGGATGTTGCTTGATGATCATTACGACTTCTTCCAAAGAGGTGTTGCCGGCACGTTCGCCAATACCATTGATGGTACATTCTACCTGACGGGCACCATTCTGCAGACCGGCAATCGAATTGGCGGTCGCCAGCCCCAGATCATTATGACAATGGGTAGAAATAATGGCTTTGTCAATCCCTTTGACGTTCTCTTTCAAGAATTTAATCTTCTCACCGTATTCGTGTGGCAGGCAATATCCAGTCGTGTCCGGAATGTTGAGAACCGTAGCCCCGGCCTTAATCACTGCTTCGATTACCCGGGCCAGGAAGACGTTATCGGTCCGACCCGCATCTTCTGCATAAAACTCTACATCTTCTACAAAACGCTTGGCGTAGGCAACAGCTGCAACTGCGCGCTCGATGATCTTTTCCGGCGTCGTTTGCAATTTAAATCTGATGTGTGATTCCGATGTCCCGATCCCGGTGTGTATACGAGGCCTTTTGGCGTGAACGAGCGCTTCTGCTGCCACTTTGATGTCTTTCTCGACTGCTCTGGAAAGCCCACAAACGACCGGTTCATTAACGAGTTTGCAAATTTCGGTCACTGATTTAAAGTCTCCGGGACTGGAAATGGGAAAACCCGCCTCAATGACGTCTACACCCAATCTTTCCAGCTCTTTTGCAATGATTAATTTTTCAGTTGTGTTGAGCTTACAGCCGGGCACTTGTTCACCATCTCTAAGGGTGGTGTCAAAAATAAATATTTGTGTGTCAGGCATTGTATTAAGAGATTTTCTGAAAAAAAACTAAGTTTGCTTTCTTCAAATATATTCGCCTGTATAGACGACTTAAAATCAAATTGCTCTACCAAATACAAGACCGCAAAGAAGAAAATTTATTTTTAAATTCCTTATTTACAGCTACTTGTGTAAAATAGAATTACAATGCCTAAACAGAAAACAGATGATTTGATTGCTTTGATAAGTTCCCTGACGAGGGCAGAAAAGAGGCATTTTAGGTTGTTTGTAAAGCGGAATCAGGCTTCCGATGACATTTTGTTCCTTCAGCTTTTCGACCTCCTGGACAAATACAAGTACTACGACGAACCGCAAATTCTGAGAAAATTACCGGCGATCAAAAAGCGACAGCTTTCCAATCTCAAAGCACACCTGTACAAGCAATTACTGACGAGTTTGCGCTTGCTCAATAAAAATCACAACGAAGACATTCAGATCCGAGAAAGCATCGATTATGCCCGGGTGTTATACAATAAAGGCTTATACCGCCAGAGCCTGGAAGTCTTGGACAAAGCCAAAAAGAAGGCGGTCACGCAGAAGTTTCATTCCCTGGCCTTGGAAATCATTGAATTTGAAAAACACATCGAAGGGCAATACATCACGCGCAGCATTGAAGGCCGGGCCGACGAACTGACACTCGAAGCCAACAACCTCAACACCATCATCAATCAATCGAGTCTGTTCTCCAATCTCGCCCTCCAGCTTTACGGTTTGTTCCTGAAAGTGGGATTTGTCAAAAAGGAAAAGGATTTCTATCTGGTAAAGGAGTTTTTTCACTCCAACTTGCCCAAAGTGGCCTTTAAAGATTTGGACTTTCTCGGCAAAATACACTATTGCAATTCTTTCGTCTGGTACTATCACATTACCCAGGACTTCCCCCTGTCCTATCGTTACGCCCAAAAGTGGGTAGATCTTTTTACGGAAAGGCCTAAGTTCATTGAGTTATTCGCTCCGCTCTACCTCAAGGGACTGCACAACTTGCTGAATTCGCTCTTCAACAACCTCTATTACGAGAAGTTTACGGAGGTATTGGATCAACTGAATCAGTTCCCAACCCAATTCAAGATCAAGAACATCCGCAATGTTGAAGGGCTGTTCTACATGTATAAGTATTATCACACCATCCACAAACATTTTCTGGAAGGTACTTTCACCGAAGGTACCGAGATCATACCGGACCTCGTAAAACTGATCGATGCCGAAACATTCAACTGGGACGACCATCGAATCATGGTGTTTTATTACCGGATTGGCTGCCTCTATTTCGGAAGCGGCGATAATGACACCGCCATTGGCTATTTTAATTTGATCATCAATCAGAAGAACCCTGATTACCGAGAAGACATTCAGTGCTTTGCCCGCATCCTGAATCTCATCGCACATTTTGAATTGGGCAACGAGCAACTGGTAGAATACCAAGTCAAGTCGGTCTACCGCTTCCTCGCAAAAATGGAGGACTTACAGGCTGTACAGCGCGAAATCTTCCGTTTTCTCAGAAGAGTGCCCCGAATCAGAGAGCCGGAACTAAAATCGGCCTTTTCACAGCTAAAGGACAAATTGGTCAAATACGAAAATGAGCCATTCGAACGGAGGCCCTTCCTATACCTGGATATTATTTCCTGGCTGGAAAGTAAAATCCAAAACCGGCCGGTTCAGGATATCATTAAGGAAAAGTTTCGGAAGCGGCTGCGGCACTAGGAGATTAAACAAATTGGCGGTTCCTTCGTAAATTAGTCCAGACCGCATTCATTGAAGTTGTCTGACACGACTTCATTTGTAATCAACAAAAAATGCTCAAAAATTCCGTGGAACGTTCCATTTCCCAGGGGATATGGAGCGAATATCTGGTTCAGAACTTTGGCAGAGGAGTCACCATCACCGTTGTTCAATGTATTCTCCTTTTAGTTGGCCTGCTGGTTTCGGGTAATTCCGATCCCGTGTTGATTGGTATTCCCGCGGCCATCATTATCATTTTCGTTGCTGCTTATTTTGTTTATTACGCCGGTTGGCCCAACGTAGCGGTTGGTATGTGCCAGACCAGTCCACTGATTCTCATCCCTCCGGTCAGCTTCCTGTTGCCGTGGGTCCAATTTGAAAGCCTGTTTTTTCTTCCGCTGGCAATCTCGACCTTAATTCACGTCGAAAGCATTAAATGGTCGAAACGCTTAATCGGCATCCACTTCTCCCTGCTCTTCCTCTGCCAGATTTTCGAATTCTACTTTCAAGAACCCGTTGCCGCTACCCGTGAACAGGTCCTGGCCAATCAAATGATTGCTTTTTCCGTCGTCATTTTCATCATGGTGACCATTATTCTGACCTTGTTCTCGCTCAACTCCCAAAAGCAAAAATGGATCGACAAAGAAAAGGTACTGCTCGAAAGTCAGGCACTCTACCGAAACCTGTTCGACCATTCCTTTGATGCCATTGTGATCTACAACCCCGCTGAAGGGCATGCACTTCAGGTCAACGATACTTTCCAGCAGATTTTCCAGTTTGATGCCCCCGCTGGCCCCTTCCAACTACATCTCGCTGATTTTGTTGCTCCCATCCAGACCGATGGACAGCCATCTCTGGAATACATTAGGGCGTGCTTTGAGACTTTGGCCAAATCGAAGACACCATTGCATTTCGATTTTTTACATAAAAGACAAGACGGCACCTTTTTTGAAACGGAAACCACCCTGATGCCCCACCCGTTCTCCAGCGAATTGGTGATTGTCATGATCAAGGATGTTTCCGCTCAAAAGCAAGCCGAAAAAGCCCTGCAAAAATCGAAAGCCCGCTACAAAGAGATCATCGCCTCCTCTCCTTCCGGGATCAGCATTTTTGACGCCAAGGGAGATCATTTGTACGTGTCTCCCCGTTCCTCAGAAATTTTTGGCTACCGAGGGATAGAAGATTCCCCCGGCAAAAGTATCTTTCTTTACTTTCCGGCAGATGAGCACCAAAGAATGGAGCAGTTCATTTCAAAAGCCATTGAAAAACAGGGAGTGATCAAAGAACGGTTCCGGGCCATTCACGGTAAAGGCCACGAGTTTTTCATTGAGATATATACCAGAGGCAAAAGAGGGATATACGACTCAAAAACGGAGGTAGTGATGATCTTCAACGACAT
>JANQRV010000320.1 GCA_028284395.1 Saprospiraceae bacterium | reverse complement strand
CCTTTAAAGGTCGATGCATTTATCACTTTATTTCCTTTCCCACGCCTGAATTGATGCGCGAAATCGTCAACAAGCACTACCCGGAAGTGGATGAGGAATTGGTACAAAAAAGCCTCGATATCTTCTACCAGTTGCGGCACTTGGGTTTGGAGCGCGCTCCTTCTACCCGCGAGCTACTCAACTGGCTGAAATACCTACAAACATTCAGTAAGAATGAAGCTCTGCAAAAGATTGAGAATATGGAAGGCGTAGGCGTACTGATCAAAACCAAGGGCGACCTCGAACGCCTGAAGAGGAGTCTCCAATGAGTCTCGATTGTCGCCCGACCGCTAGAATCTTATAATTAGATGTTATGTTTGACAGTCTACCGCACTATTTTCGAAAGCATAAATTATCTGCCGACGTCCGGACTTTACTGATGTTGCGCAAGGCCATGGATAAGGGACTGGTTCGGACTTTGGGGGATCTGTTCATCGTTCTTCGGGGCTTGATTACGACCAGTCCCAAGGATTATGGTCCATTTTCCACTGCCTTCTACGAGTACTTTCTCGACGTAGACATCAAAAAAGGAGAAAAACTAGAAAGCGCATTGGCACGATCCAAGGCCTTCCAGGATTGGAAAAAAGACTTTTACGGTGAAGACGACGAACAATGGCCGAATCTACAAGAAATGGTCGATCAATACCTGGACCAGGTCCACCTGACCAGTTTTGATATCCAGAAAATACTGTCGGGGCAAGACATTCTCAACGAAGACAACCCCAATCAAACGGATGACGATCGCGAGGAAGAATTTGGCGAGGGTCAGCGTGACATCGACACTGCTGCAGATTACCGTGACATTCCGTTGGAGGAGATCCTAAAAAGAATGGAGCAAGTTGCCCAGCAACAGCGAAGGCGGCACGAGGGTGGAGATCACTGGATCGGGGCCTACGGACGTTCTCCGTATGGTCACAGTGGAGCCGCCTTTGGTGGAGTACGTGTGGGAGGAAGCGGAGGTGGAAAAATGGCGCGGAGGGTCATCAACAACTTCAATTATTACCCTGTTGACACAAAAGCGATCCTAAGTGATGACAACATCAATGCAGCTCTAGCCTCGCTGAAAGGCATTGAAGATGAAACGGCTGAAAAGGAACTCGATATTGAAAAAACCATCAAAGAGGGGCTGAAACAGGGCGGCATTTTCTTACCTTATGAAAAGGAAAAGATTTACAACAAGGTCCAAGTGGTGGTCATGATCGACAATGGTGGCTTCTCCATGCACCCATACATTAAGACGGTAACGAAGCTCTTTTCAAAAATGAAGTTGCGCTTCACACACGATTTCAAGGTTTATTACTATCACAACACCATCTATGGCGGAGCCTACTCGGATGCTCGTCGCCGGGATTTCGTCCCATTAGAAAAGATCTTGCAACTAGACAAGAACTATAGTGTCTTCATCATTGGAGATGCCGATATGGCACCCTATGAACTGACTCAATCCAGCCAGGAAGGATGGCAGGAGCTAAAAAAGAGGTTTAAACGCATTGCCTGGCTCAATCCAATGCATCAGCGCGTTTGGTCGATGTCGACGACGGTCAATTGGATCCGAAATGTAATTCCCATGTTTACCTTGACACCCGACGGCATCGAAAAAGCGGTAGAGCTCATGAACAAGAAAAGGAAATTCAATCGCAAACGTTGATCAATTTCAATCTCATGGATATCGATAATCAATCGGACTGGGGAAGCTACATGTGCCTGCTGGAAGATCTACCGGCCTACATCAAAGTGGACCTGGAATTAAATACAGAAGCTCCAAATGCCGACTACCCGATTCTGATGATTCTGGAAATAGCGGTCCTCGAATCCGATGAAAATAACTTTCCAGTTGACTCAGAATTCACCCTTTTTCAATCTCTCCACCAGAAATTGGCTACTCAATTGGCCAATCACGATGACTTGCTGTACGCCGGCTTCGTAACCCATGACTGTAGTCACATATGTTACCTATATTCCAAAAGCGAAGGTCAGATTGCTGCGGAGGTCACCGCTTTGATCACCGCTGTTTTGCCCAAGCACCAATACGTAACCGGTCAACGAAAAGATCCGGAATGGCAAGCTTACCTGGAACTCTTGTTTCCCGATGAGATTGGCATCCAAAGCATCCAAAATGGCCGTATCATTGGTTATTTGGCGCAACAGGGAGACCAACTCCACGAAGTGCGAAAAGTAGATCATTGGCTGTACTTCGAGGAGAAATCGGACCTCGAAAGTTTTGTCAAGGTCTATCCGGAGTTAAAACTACCGCTGCGCATCGAAGAATATTTTACCACCGAAAATGAAGACTGGCCGTATGGGTTGCACCTAAGCCACGAAACGGCACTTGATCACGATGCAATGAACGACCTTACATTAGAGATCATTACTGCAGTGGAGCAATTCGAAGGCATGTACGACGGTTGGGAAACCATCATGGTTCCCGGGGTTGGTTAAGAAGGCATTACACTAAATCGGGCAACCATTCCTTGATTTCTGTAATGACCTGATTCGGTCTTTTGACCCAATTAAAGTGGGTATAGCCCGTATCCGCGTCCAGGTGTCGATGCAAAACAGCTTCGGGTTTCTGAAATTTCTCATACAGATTTTGGACGGCATTTCTCGGGGCGAGATGATCTCCGGCAAAAGAGACGGCCAAGACCGGTGAATTTAGTTGTTTCAGGGCCGCTTCGTAGTCAAAATCATCGCCGCCAATGATGTACTTGCCGGTCTTAGCCTGCTGGCCCCAATCTTCCAGAACCCCTTGAGCCGCCAACCCTCCGAAACCGATCTTATCTCCCGGAAAGTATCCCAACATCTTTGCGATACCACGAAAGAGTTGTGTACCAAAGAGAGTTCGGTAGGCACCTAGTCCTTGCCAACCTTTGTAGTAAACGGAACAGCAAGCAACCAGAATCAGTCCGTCCAAGATCTGGGGTTTCCTGCTGGCAAACAAGCAGCCCAATTGTCCGCCTAAACTGTGGCCCAACAGGTATATCTTGTGTGTGGGAAAACGGTCCCTGACGGTCTCTAGAATGGTCTGATAGTCCAGGTCCAACATTTCCCGGTACCCGAAGTTTTCTTTTTTACTAGGTCGAATACTGGAATGGCCAAGGCCCCGGAGATCAGTCACCACGCCAATAAACCCCTCTGCGGTCAAAGCCTCCGCCAAAGGTTTATAGTAACTTCCCCTCACTCCCATTGCGGGGCAAATAACAATGACGGCCTGGCCATCATCCACCGGAGGTAAATGTATTTCAATTTGATTTACGGATTGATCCGGATTGGTGATTTGAAGGAGTTGGTGGACCATAATGTTCTATTTATAAACCAAAAATAGCATAATTTCGGCCGGGGATGCCATACAAATTTCGGATATTGGGCAGGCGGATGATTTACTAACTTTAAAGCAAAGCCACAATGTCTTTTACTTTGACAAATCAAACCCGGATCGGATGGATTGGTACCGGTGTCATGGGCGTTTCCATGGCGGGATTACTAATGGACAATGGTTACACCGTCAGTGTCTATAATCGTACAAAATCGAAAGCTCAACCACTCATTGAGCGAGGTGCCCAATGGCAGGATAGTCCTGCCGCCATCGCAGCCGCATCGGACGTGGTTTTCACCATCGTCGGATTCCCCCAAGATGTCGAAGAGGTTTACTTTGGGGCCAACGGAATCCTAAGTACGGCCAATCCCGGCAGCATTCTGGTCGATATGACAACTACCCAGCCCAGCCTGGCGGTAAAAATCTACGAAACGGCTAAAACCAAGGGCATACAGTCTGTCGACGCGCCCGTCTCCGGAGGGGATGTCGGGGCCAAGAACGGAACCCTTTCCATCATGATCGGAGGTGAAAAGGATACCGTCGACGCCATCATGCCACTTTTCGACATCATGGGTAAGAACATGATTTATGAGGGAAAGGCGGGATCCGGTCAACACACCAAGATGTGCAATCAAATTACAATTGCGGGTACTATGATCGGGGTTTGTGAATGCCTATTGTACGGCCAGAAAGCGGGCCTTGACTTGGATACCATGCTGCAAGCCATCAGCGGAGGAGCGGCCGGTTGTTGGAGTTTGAGTAATCTGGCTCCCCGAATCGTCAAGCGGAATTTCGATCCCGGATTTTATGTCGAACACTTCATCAAGGACATGGAAATCGCTTTAGCAGAAGCCCGGAGAATGAACCTGTCTCTACCTGGATTGGCACTCGTCCATCAACTATATAAGGCAGTAGAAGCACAGGGGCACGGCAGAAAGGGCACGCACGCGCTTGCGCTTGCGCTCGAAAAAATCTCGGGCATGGAATAGCTGGCTAGGATGGTTTCTTTCTTCGACGCATCAGTCCCTCTTGCACCATCGACGCAACCAAAATACCATCCCGGTTGAAGATGTTCCCGCGCGTAAAGCCGCGTGCACCGGAAGCACTCGGACTATCGATCGCATAGAGCAACCATTCGTCAGCCCGGAAATCCCGGTGAAACCACATGGCGTGATCCAGGCTGGCAAACATCAATTCACCACGGTCTACCTTATCCATGTGGGGAAAACTTGCCGTTCCCAATAAGTTGTAGTCCGATGCATAGGCCAACACTTCCTGGTGTAATCGCTTATTGTCGGGCAAAGGGCCTTTGGTCTTAAACCAGACGTGTCGGAATGGCTCCCGCTTTTCCGGTTTTAAAATATTGAATTTTTCTACCGGTCGAAACTCAATCGGGCGCGGATGATGATATCGTTTGTACATTTCGGGGGCAGCCGTTTTCAAGGGCTCCAATAACTCGATGTCCGACAGAAGGCCCTCTGGTGCCGGTACTTCCGGCATCTTGATTTGATGATCCAATCCCTCTTGCTCCAATTGAAAAGAAGCCGCCGAATTAAAGATCGCCCGACCATTTTGAATGGCCACTACCCGTCGGGTCGTAAAACTCCCCCCATCCCTGATCTGATCGACGTCGTAAACAATCGGCTTTTCAATATCGCCCGCCAAAATAAAATAACCGTGCATGGAATGCACAAACCGGTCCCCGGGAACCGTGCGGTAGGCTGCGTGCAAGGCCTGTCCTAAAACCTGGCCACCAAAAACACGTCTCCAGGGAGTTCGATAACTCTGCCCCCGAAAGATATTCTCTTCAATTCGTTCCAGGGTCAATAGTTCTACTAGTTCAGTGAGGGTTTGCATGGTTGTACGGAATTTGGAGCGCAAGGTAAATAAATTTACCAAGTACCGAATTATTTAAATCTTTTTCAATAAATAAATCGTTATTATAATAAACGAGTTGTCCAAATAAAAACTTATGCTTTTCTTTGTAGGAAATTATTGAATAATATTTCAATAAAATCATTCACAACAAATGGAAGTCAGACGCAAGAGAGGAAGACCCTCAGCAAAGAAACAACTGGATATCAAAGTCTTGTTGGAATCTGCGTTAAAACTATTTGCCCGCCAGGGCTTCGAAGGCTTTCGACTGGGATCACTGGCCCAGGAATTAGGGATTGCCAATTCTCTACTAAATTACTATTTCGAGAATAAGGAGGATTTATGGAAACAAAGTCTCAGTTACGGATTTCGAAATATGGAGGAAAAACTGACGGACGTATTCCGCAACTTCAAGGATCTTGATGGCATACCGTTGTTAAAGGTATTGATGAGACAATTTGTTTACTCAGTTGCAGAATTTCCGGAGTATTTCGAGGTATTCAACCGAGAAATGTCGGTTAAGAGCGATCGAGCCAAATGGATCATGGATAATCTTTTATTGCCATTTCAAGAAAAAGTCGACCAGTTATACTTAAAAGAACAGGAGAATGGGAAGATCAAGAAGGTGCCCATTCCCAATCTATCGCTCATCACACTCGGTGCTTCCCAGATGTTTTTCGTTTATCGTTATTTTATACAAACAAAATACGGCTTTGATCCATTTAACAAGGACGAGATTGAAAAGCATGCCGATACCGTTGTCGATGTCATCTTCAATGGAATTATTGAACGCAATTAATCAATTTTAATACAATACCGGAAAATATGGAAGCTTATATTTATGATGCCATCCGAACTGTTCGGGGCAAAGGCAATAAAAAAGGCGCTTTGATGGGAACGACGCCCACCTATCTGGTGACCGCCTTATTGAACGAACTTCGCGACAAGCACAATCTCGACACCGAATTGGTTGAAGACGTCATATTAGGCTGCGTAACCCAGGTGATGGACCAGGGTGCCAACATTGCAAAAACGGCGGCACAACAATCCAATTATGGAGACCACCTTTGTGGCGTGACGCTCAATCGCTTTTGTGGATCCGGCCTAGAAGCCATTAATCAGGCAGCTGCTTATGTGAAGTCCGGCTTCTCAGAATTGCTGATCGCCGGGGGGGTAGAAAGCATGTCGAGAGTGAAAATGGGTTCCGACGGCGGTGCGCTCATGATGGATCCATCGGTTGCTCTTCCGGGTCACGCCATTCCGCAGGGGATTTCTGCTGATTTGATCGCCACCATCGACGGTTACAGTCGTCAGGACGTAGATGAATTTGCTTTGGCTTCACAGCAAAGAGCAACGGCAGCGGAAGCCGATAAGCGTTTCAAATCCAGAATCGACATTCATGATATCAATGGCCTTCCCGTTCTGCAAACCGATGAAAACATTCGGCCGAACACTACTTTGGAAGGGTTGGGCAGCTTGAGTCCGTCTTTTGAGATGATCGGACAGATGGGAGGTTTCGATGCGGTGGCGATCGACCGCTATCCGGAAGTGGAAAAGATCAATCACGTTCACCATGCCGGTAACAGTTCGGCCATCGTAGACGGATCAGCGATTGCTTTGGTTGGAAGCAAAGAGGCAGGCAATAAAATGGGTATTGCCCCAAGGGCAAAAATCCTTTCCGTAGCCGTTTACGGTACTGATCCGACGATCATGTTGACCGGGCCTGCTCCTGCTAGTCGCAAAGCATTGGAAAAAATCGGTATGAATGTCAACGACATCGACTTGTTTGAAGTAAACGAAGCTTTTGCTGCAGTTCCGATGCGTTTCATGAACGAGTTGAATGTGGACCACAGCAAAGTCAATGTGAATGGTGGTGCCATTGCTCTTGGCCACCCACTTGGAGCGACCGGTTGCATCCTGATGGGTACCTTGATCGATGAATTGGAGCGTCGAGATTTGGCTACCGGCCTCATCACCTTGTGCATCGGTGGCGGTATGGGTATTGCCACCATCATTGAAAGAGTTTGATCAAAGCATTCGGATAATTCTAAAAATAGAGACCTATGCAGTCGACAGTTATAAACAACGAAATCCTCTCTTACGAGGTTGGAGACGATGGGATTGGCATCATTTCCATCAATATGGTAAAACACCCTACGAATCTTTTTAGTGCAGATTTTTTCGAAGCTTATTTTGAGGCCGCATCTGCTGCCTTGAAGGATGAATTCGTCAAGGGCATCATCGTCACTTCCGCTCAACGTATGTTCATGGCGGGTGGTGACCTCAGATTTCTAGCAAAGCCGCTGGATAATCCGGCTGAATTTCTAAAAGGTGCTTTGGAAATGCACAGTCGTTTCAGGCAATTGGAAACCAGTGGAAAACCTTTTGTAGCAGCGATCAATGGTACTGCCCTGGGAGGTGGGATGGAACTGGCATTGACTTGTCACCACCGCATTTGCATCAATAACCCCAAGATCAAACTCGGATTTCCGGAGGTAAAAGTTGGCCTACTTCCCGGTGGTGGCGGTACGGCCAAAGCTCCATACCTACTCGGTATCCAAAACGGATTAATGTACCTTCTGCAGGGCATTGAAGCGAGGCCGGAAAAGGCCGCAAAAGATGGATTGATCAATGAATTGGTCCATACGCCGGAGGAACTGATACCTGCTGCCAAGAAATGGATTGCGGAAAATCCCAAGCCGGTCCAACCCTGGGACAATCGCAAATACCGGATTCCCGGTGGTGGTTTGATGACTCCCAGCGGCGCGCAGACCATGATGGGCGGTATTGGCAACCTGAGAAAAATGACCCACGGTAACTACCCCGGTGCTCAGTACATTATGAGCGTAGTACACGACGGCCTTGCTTTGCCAATCGATCGTGCACTGGAAATCGAAGCGCGCTATTTCACCAAGGTCTTACAGACGAAAGAAGCCCGGAATATGATCCGGACCGGATTCTTTGCCATTCAGGAAGCCAAGAAAGGCAAAGCCAAACCCGCTGGATTGGAAAAGTACGGAATCGAAAAACTCGGCATCCTGGGTGCGGGGATGATGGGCGCGGGAATTGCCTATGTCTCAGCTAAAGCCGGTATGAATGTGGCGCTGAAAGACGTCACGGCC
>JANQRV010000308.1 GCA_028284395.1 Saprospiraceae bacterium | reverse complement strand
CGCTTTTTAATCGTGGTGAAAATGATCACTCTCCGGATAGTTTGGTTTACTGATCACCCCTTCGTTACTCAATAGTATTGATAAATTTCGATCCTTGAGAATAGTATCGACAAGAATAACATCTCCGTTGAGCAAAGCCAACTTAGATATCAATCTCGTACCGTGGGAGTAATCTGCATAGTGTGCACAATGGCCATTATAGACCGGCTGAATGGGCTTGTTTTCACTTAAATGCCAGCCATAGATGACGACACAACCGGAAGTTTTATCTGTACCGTATATCCGATTAGAGATGATGATATCTTTTTTATGGCCGGCAATGATTTTATCAGCGGATCTGTCCATTTCCATTTGCATCATTTGTTGTTCAATCGAATCGGTATGCTGTTTGAATACGGGAACGGTGGTCATGGTATCAGATGGAGGTATCGGTTGCGGCGCTAATTTAGTTGCTGTGTTGTGGTAAATAATGTCTACCATTTTTCGGGTTGGAAGGGAGCAATCCATCTGATTGGCCAGGTATTGTGCAGCTAAAGGTGTCATCGGGATGTACAAATAATCCTCATCTGACCCAATGGCGATGTAGTCTTGCGTAGCAAAAAATATTAGTTCATAACTTTTTCCAGCAACAACTTCAGTGACTTTTAAGGGTCTTAATGTACGTGAGAAAGAGGGCATATTCCCTGACAATATTTCTCTGACAATCGCTTGTTCTCGATCTGCCCTATTCCAACCGGCAACTTGCTTGACAAATTCGGATCCACGAATCGCATTTTCTAATCGTTCAGGGATCTTCAAATACCTTATTGTATCCGTTGTGACTAAGTTAGTTCGATCATCGCTAACCATAGGTGTAGACACTGGTTGACCTAAAAGCACTTGGATTGAAATGAATAGCAGACAAATTACTTTAACTAAAGCTACATTCCTTAGCATGTTCGTTTATGATTGAGGATTTTTGTCAATATTATAAAAAAATCCTTGGCTGGTGATGGGGTAAGGCAAACCCCTGGACTCCATGTCTTCGCTTCAGAAAGTTGCGATAGCACCGCGCGACCGCTTTAGCAGCCGACCAGTGCCAGATGGCCTCATTGCCACCTTGGTCAGCACCGTAAGCGCATTTCCTTTTGCATTCAAAATCTACTCTTATTTACTTACCAAAAGTGAAATAAATTGATTATATTTGCTTTTGGTAAGTAAATGCTATGACTATGACAGATCATTCCCTGGGAGAATTCCAAGAATTGGTGTTATTGATCGTGGCTTCATTGCACGATGAAGCTTACGGTGTATCTATTCTCAAAAACCTGGAAAAGGAAACTGGTAAAAAATTTAACATCAGTGCCATTCATATGGCATTGAAACGCATGGAAGCGAAAGGTTTTGTAGCATCAAATTATGGAGGTATTACTAAGGAACGGGGGGGCAGGAGAAAAAAGTACTATGTGATTACGGCGTTGGGAAAGCGAATACTTGATCAGCAGTATGCTTTACGAACGAAAATCTATCAAAAAATTCCAAAAATCTCATTTAGTTAGTGAAACCGGGACCACCAAAAAATGCTTTAAAATTTCTTCGCTGGTTTTGCCGTGCAGATTATCTGGAAGAATTCGAAGGCGACCTCATCGAGCTATTTGAGGAACACTACGAACAAAGTCCGGCGAAAGCTAAGTGGAAGTTTACTTGGAGTGTAATCCGCTATTTCAGATTTGCATTTGTCAAGCCTTTCAAAATCAAGAAGTACGCAAACCAAAAAGATATGTTTCGACACCATTTATTGTTGGCTTATCGAAGCTTTAAGCGACATAAATCATCATTTTTCATCAATTTGATTGGCTTGTCCACCGGCATCGCCGCTACTTTGCTGATCTACTTATGGGTCTATGATGAGATCATGATCGATCAATTCCATGAAAATGAGAATCGGTTATATCAAGTAATGAGGAATACCGTGCACCAGCCGGGAGAGATCAGTACACTTACCTACAATTCAGATTTGTTGGCACCCGCATTACGCGAAGAGATGCCGGAAGTAGAATTTGTTGTACCGGTTGATTTTGAAGACTGTGGAGGTATTTTAACCGTCGGTGACGAAAGCATTAGAGCGAAGGGCGCTGTAGCGGGAAAGGATTTTTTCAAGATATTCTCCTTTCCGCTTTTGCAAGGTAATCGGAATCAGGTGCTTGTCGGTATCAATAACATGGTAATTTCCGATGAACTTGCCGTTTTGTTTTTTGGATCGGCGGAAGAAGCCGTAAATAAAACCGTCACTTTTGATCAGGAGGGCTATGAAGGGGGGTACAATGTATCCGGTGTTTTCAAAAGTTCCGGCTATAAGACTTCGGAGCAATTTGATTTTATGCTCACCAACGACATGTTTCTTTCCCGGCGCAACCCCTCGTACATCAATTGGGGAAGCAACTCAATGAATGTCTATTTGACCTTAAAAGAAGGAACAGAGTTGAAGCCCTTTAATGAAAAAATCAGAAATTTCGTGCGGGCAAGATTTCAAGTTGAGGGCGAGCCGGAAGGCTTGGATTGGGTCGGGCAGCTATTTCTTCGGCCCTATGCCGAAAAATATTTATATGGGCGTTATGAAAACGGCATTCAGGCCGGAGGCCGAATTGAGTACGTATGGCTTTTTTCCATCATTGCTTTGTTCATTTTGTTGATCGCCTCCATCAACTTTATGAATTTGTCGACAGCACAGGCTTCAAGAAAGCTCAAGGAAGTGGGAATCAAAAAGGTGATTGGGGTAGGCCGGAAAACCCTCATCCATCAATATTTAGGAGAGGCTATGCTACTGGCCTTTTTGGCCTTTTTGGCGGCCACCGCGATTGTTCATCTACTGATCCCCAGCTTCAACTCCATTACCGGCAAACAATTGCAATTGATACTGGATCGAAATTTCATTCTTGGAGGAATAACAATCACGTTAATTACCGGACTGCTCTCCGGCAGTTATCCGTCTTTCTATCTTTCCGGGTTCAAGCCGATAGAAGTTCTAAAGGGCAAATTGCCTACCTCAATTGGAGAATTTTGGATTCGTAAAGGGTTGGTGATTTTTCAATTTTGTATTTCTATCCTACTCATTATGGCTGTAGCGATTGTTTATCAACAAGTCAAGTTTGTGCAATCCAAAAACCTGGGCTACAAAAAAGATAATGTCATTGTTTTTGACCGCCAGCAAAGGTTATATGACAACCTGGAGACGTTCTTGGCGGAAGTCAACAATATTCCCGGAGTGGAAACCAGTACCGTCATCGAAGATGAGATAACCGATATTTCCGGATGGACCGGAGTTTACTCCCTTCCGGGGCAGACCTCCGGCGGAGCACATCCCCACTTGTACGAGGCAGTGGTAGGTTATGACTTTATTGAAACCCTGTCCATAGAAATGAAAGATGGGCGGACTTTCTCCAGACAATTTAGTGAAGAGTCATCTAAAATTATGCTCAATGAATTGGCGGTGGAAGTTTTAGGAATATCAGATCCAATTGGCTCTACGATCAATTGGAAGGGACAAGATAAAGAAGTAATCGGCGTAACCAGAAACTTCCACGGCCAATCGCTCTACGAAGCAATCAAGCCAATGGTCATCTTACATGAGCCGGAAGAAACAACAAAAATCCTGGTAAGACTTCAATCAGGCGCAGAGCAGGCAGCGATCTCAAGGTTGCAAAAAATTTATAACCGGTATTATACCGGCCTTCCTTTCGAATACCAGTTTCTGGATGAGGAATACCGAAACTTGTATCTCGCTGAACAGCGAGTAGCCACACTTTCTCAATATTTTGCCGGAATTGCTATTATTATTTCATGTTTGGGGTTATTTGGTCTTGCAGCCTTTTCTGCTGAGCGAAGGATAAAGGAAATTGGTATCCGCAAGATCTTAGGGTCCAGTAACTTTGGTATCGTATCCCTATTGTCTAAAGACTTCCTGGCAATGGTATTAATTGCCAATGTCATCGTTTTACCCGTCAGTTACATCTTATCTAAAAAGTGGTTAAATGGCTTTGCCTATACCATTGAATTGACCTGGTGGTATTTTATCGGAGCAGGCCTTTCAGCTTTATTAATCACTTGTTTAACGGTCGGATTTCAGACTTTCAAAACTGCTTTTGTGAACCCGGTTGATTGTTTAAGAGAGGAATGAAACCCCTCGATTATTCCTTCCAAAGGAAAGTATTTCAACTACTCTGGGATCAGGTCTCAAACTTCCAGGCTTGAAAACACTCTAGACGCAGATTAGGTTTCTCTAAATGGAAGGTTGTCCTCACCCCTTCACCCTTTCCTTCCGGATCCCCATCAATTCCTCAAAGGACTGGTAACCAAAGAGATTACGCATAAGGTAATCGAACTGAGCGTATTCAAAAGTCAAGTAAATCCTTCCGCCGTATAATTCTTTGTTTTGATGTAACAACTCTACGGACTTTTCTTTATCCCCCAATTCTGCATAAATCCGGGCAGCACACCCGCGTGGCCAACCCTTATCAGGGTTTTTCAACAATAATTGAATAATGGCTTCGGCCTGATCCTTTTGTCCAAGTCGTGCGTGGGCGGCACCAAGGGTAGCCAGTCCACCTAAGCTCCACATCGAACGAACTCCTCGTTTATATAATTGGAAAATTTCTTTTCCCCATTCTATAGACTCGGAATAGCGCCCTTGCAGGTAATAGGCCTCAGCCAGGTGCAGGCTATCTGCCAGATTCATTTTTCGCTCTGGATCTTCCTTCAGCCATTGTATTCCTTTGTTTAGCCAGGTCTCTGCCACTTTCGGACGGTTCAATAATAGGAATTCTTCAGCAACATCGTTGGAAAATGCTGCCAGGTCATATTGCTTGTCTCTCCAGTAGAAGCTTGGTTCAGCTTGCTCGACCTCTTTTGACAGCTTTTCTAAAGCATTCAACTGGCCGCTTCGGACCAGTGCCTTAGATTTGAGATGGAAATATAACCCAAGCCATTTTTTGGTTTTCGGATATTGATTCACCAGCTCGATCACCTCATCGTAGTGACCGGAAGCCAGACCGTACATCGCCCGATAACCAATTTGATTAGCCTTATTATCCGGAGACATATCAAGTTGCTCAATTGGAAGCAGGTTGGCAACCTGCCAGGCTTTCTCCGGGCGTGCTTCCCGAAAGCCTAAGTTGAAGCTATAAAATCGAATAATAAAAGGGTCCCGAGGAAATTGCTCGAAAGTTTCACCCAGAAGCTTTCCGTAGTTATCCCAGTCTCTTTGAAAACTCGCCTTATTAATTTTCAGCAAACTTTGCTCAAAGACGGTCATTTCTTGGTAATGCGGATCCAACACAGCGATGAGGTTACCAGCGAGAGCTTCCTGATTAAGTGCCTCATGAAACATTCCCACCAGGGCTGCCAGATAAAATGTAGAGTCTTTTTCAAAAGCTCTGAGGCTGTATTTTTCAAGGTCTTTTCGATTGCCCCAAATTCCTACATTTTTCTGATATATTTTACGATACTCCTGATAAGCCTCGTACAGTGGTGGTTTAAACTTGCCTTTTTCGATTTCCTCCCGGGCGGCCCAGAAGCCCATAATCCGTCGACAAAGCCGGTCGGCCAGTTGTTCTTTTTCCCTAGTATGGCCTTTGACATTGGGAAAATTCCGCACTACGTCACCGCTCCAGCCATCCGTCAGGAGGCTTTTGATGGTTAACGAATCGCCTTCGATTACGAAGAAGCCCCCTATCCGGTAGCGGGCACCGGTGACTTTAGAAAAAGTAGCCTTACCTTCGGGATTGTTAGGTAGCACTCCAAGGAGGTGCTGGTATTGCAGCACGGTCTGAGGCGAGCAGGTCTTGACATCGACCTCGGTCAGGCCATTGGTAATCAGGTCGCTGGTCAGGTAGCCAAAGTCGTCCAGGTTTTCTACTCCAGTATTATTTCGGAAAGGAATGACCGCCACTCGCTCTTGCCGGATCGCCTCGGGCAGAAAACCGGTTTCCGCGGCTCGTAATTTGTTTTGCTGCCAGAGAATGACGCTTGTTAGTATAAAAACTCCCGCGGCCGCCGCGGCTCCCCACAGCAAGGAGCGCTTTTTCGGCACGGGTCTACCCTTGCCTTTCATCTCTTTGCGCTTGGGTATGACAAAACCCTCTTGAGCCAGGGCATAAATCGTCATTTCTTTCTCGACATTCTTGAAAGTAAATTGTCCCAGGGTTTGCAGTGCAAATTCCGGCTTGTTCTTGATGTGGTTGCGTACGCTGTTCGACAGCAACACCGAGCCCGGCACGCCCATGGATTCTATCCGGGCTGCTAAGTTGACCGCGTCGCCATAGACATTACCATCTCTAAAAACCACATCGCCTGTATGGAGTCCGATCCGCACCGGCACGCGGGGTTCCTGCAGAAAGCTTTCCTGTATGATGCGTGCACAATTTGCCGCCTCTACGGAGCTTTGGAAGGTCGCTACACAGCCGTCGCCGTAAAACTGAACGATCTGCCCACCGTGGGCCGGTACCTCCATTTCTAAGGTCTGCCGGAACTTCTGCAAATGGGCCAGGGCCGACTGCTCATCGCGCTGCATGAGCGCAGTATATCCGGCGATGTCGGTAAACATAATCGCGGCGAGACGGCGGGTTTTCTTTTCAGACACGATTCGAATGATTAAAGGTTTCGGAACAAAACACCAGAAAGCCCCATATTAAGTAAGTCATCAAATTTGGTTTCTGATTCTGATCGAGGGGATTTTTTTCTTTGACAAGGCGCAAAAACCGGAGTTATGCCAGAGCATAATGAGGATTTTTGTAAC
>JANQRV010000265.1 GCA_028284395.1 Saprospiraceae bacterium | reverse complement strand
CAGCGTTGGCTTTTCTGCTCTTCAGCATTCAATTCTTTTGGCAGTTTCCCCATTTTTGGTCAATCGGTTGGCTTGGCTTCGAAGATTATCAAAAAGCAGGTTATCAGTTCATTCCGGTAAAAGACGGGCAGCCAAGTAGTATCATTGGTTTACAATCTTTGGTGTATGCCTTGTTCCTGGTTGTTTTGAGTGTATTGCCGTTGATCTTCGGATACAGCCATATCGGAGCAGTTGTCCTGATCACCTTACTATCGATCGCTTTTGCCCTCAAAAGCTGGCATTTTTACAAAAAGCCAATGCGGGAGACCGCATTAAAGTTGATGTTTTTCTCATTGCTATATATACCCGTGGTGCTGATTGTGTTATTTTTGGATAAAGCATTGTTTTAAAAAATAAAAGATGAATACAGCAGTGGCAGAGACGTATAGAAGGAGTAAGATCCATCCGAAAAAATTTGCTTTGTGGGCCGCTTGCGCCAGCATGTTGATGATGTTCTCGGGGCTGACCAGCGCTTACATTGTGCGGCAGGCAGCTGGTAATTGGTTGGAATTCCGTTTACCTGATCTGTTTTTTATCAATACCATTGTGATCCTACTGAGTAGTGTTGCTTTGCACACTTCTTACATCGGGTTTAAGAATGGACAAGAACGGAAGTACAAGGTATACATGCTGATTGCCTTTTTCTTAGGGATCAGTTTTGTCGTGCTCCAGTACCTGGGATGGCAACAAATGGTGGGCATCGGCGTACCACTGAAGGCCAATCCTTCGGGCGATTTTATTTATGTCATAACCGGAGTGCATGCTGCTCACGTTCTGGGAGGAATTGGAGCACTGGGCGTTGCCCTGATTCATGCATTTTCCTTAAAATATGAATGTACCAAGGGCCGCAAACTCAGATTTGAATTGACGTTGACCTTCTGGCATTTCGTTGATTTTCTTTGGGTATATTTGCTCTTGTTTTTCGTTCTTTCATCATAGATTTAAAATTATACTGATGGCTTCAACAGATACGGTTATCGAAAAGGACGCTTCTCACGACCACGGTCACCACGACGATGGCAGACCATTGTGGGATGGAGCGAAGTCTCCATTCGGCGCCAGTTACGGCAAGTTAATGATGTGGTATTTTTTGCTTTCGGATGCCTTTACTTTTGCCGGTTTCCTGATTGCTTACGGATCGATTCGATTCAGTAGTCCAACCTGGCCGGTTCCGGATTTTGTATTTCAAACCCATCCTTTTGGCGATAGCCACCTTCCGTTGATCTTCGTAACGATTATGTCGTTCTTGTTGATCATTAGTTCGGTAACCATGGTTCGGGCAGTACAAGAAGGCCACCGCGAAAATAAACGGGGCGTTGTGTTCTGGATGTTCCTCACCATACTTGGTGGTGCCGGTTTCCTCGGCTGCCAGGCCTGGGAATGGACCAACCTAATCGGTACGGAACACATGACCGTGACCACCAATCCATTCGGTACGCATACTGTAGATGGTGTTTACCTGGACGACGAACACGGTGAGCCTTACGCAGCAGGCGCTGAGAGAGAGACTTTCAAGGCCGGAGAGGGCTTTCTGATTCATAAAGCAGGCGGCCACCACGGCGGCGGCCACGGCGAAGCAGATGATCATGGCGACGGCCATGCTGTAGCTACCGATCATCACGATGATGGTCACCACGACAGCGGCTGGATCCAACGTAGATTTGAGTATACAGACGAAAGTGGTGCTACCGTCCAGGCAAAACAGGAATTTGGACCGAAGGCTTTCGGTGCCCTATTCTTTTTCATCACCGGATTTCACGGCTTCCACGTATTCTCCGGCGTTGCCTTCCTGTTGATCATCATGTTGAATGTAGCGGGAGGAGTCTACGTAGCGAGAAGAAATGGCTACGAAATGGTAGAAAAAATCGGCCTTTACTGGCACTTTGTAGATTTGGTGTGGGTATTTGTATTCCTGGTGTTCTATTTACTCTAGCATTATGCTGTAGATGCTGTGGTTCCTCTTGTTCCTATTGCTGCTATATTTAGTAGAAACAAAAGAAACAAAAGAAGCAATAGCATCCATAGAAAACCACAGCAACCATAGCAACAAAAGAAACAACAGACCAAGCTTTTAGCAAAAAATTATAAATTCTAATAGATCAATGTCAAATTTAAGTTACGAAGAATCAATCAAGAAAGTATACTTTGGGCTGGGACTCCTCGCCGTAGTGACACTGGTAGAGGTTGGATTTTCCCTGTTTGGCAAGGGACACATCATCGGTGGCATGGAAGACATTTCCTGGTTGGCCTACGTGGTCGGGGTCATCCTGATCGCCCTTTCGCTCTATAAAGCCTATTTCATTATTTACGAGTTCATGCACATGAAATACGAACTCAAGGGATTGGCATTAAGCGTACTTTTACCGACCCTTCTATTGGTATGGGCCATCATTGCTTTTTTCCAAGAAGGAGACTCCTGGAAAGGCCGCAGGGATAAGATCAAAGAACGGAATGAGATCGAAGTGACGCCGGGTGGAACCAGTCAGCTAAATGTCATTGATGAGGAAACTTATCGACTGAGTTAGCATTCCTAAAATATGATATTGATATTACAAAAGGCGAGGAACCATCATTCTCGCCTTTTGTTGTTTTATTTATTGGTTGAAGTTGGGATGGTTGGAATAATTAGAAGTTAGAATAGTTAGAAGTTGGAATAGTTAGAATAGTTAGAAGTTAGAATAGTTAGAAGTTAGAATGGGACGAGTGCTCTAACTCTCCAACTTTCTAACTTCTAACTCTCCAACTTCTAACCCTCCAACCTTCTAACCACAAAACTAAAGTTGTAAGAAAATGAGCGACGTCAAACCCAAAAAAAACTCCATAGCCTTCGTACTCCAATTCGTAGCCCTGGGCGTGATCCTGATCGGTTTCCCGGCGGGGTCCTGGTACTACCTGCAAAAGGGCATGGATCAGCGGAGGGCCATTATGGACGAACTCAAAGACCTGGGGAGTCTGAAGGCGTATACGATGTCGGTACCGGATGCCGATAGCTGGTCTTTCGAGGATTTGCAGGGCAAGGTGAAGATTGTGAGTTTCCTCGATGCCGAAAGTAGCTTGCAGGGGCAATTGGCGGGCCAGACGTTGCAACAATTGCACGATCAGTTTGACAATCGCGACGACATTGTTTTTTTGCTTCATTTTGGAGACGTGTCCAATGCACAGATGAAGCGATTTGTCGAGCAGTTTGAAATTGATGACCCCGACCAGTGTTTGTTGTTGAATATGGAGGGGAATGCTTTTCAGTCAGTCCTGACTGAAAACTACTTAATGCCTTACGACGATTACCGCAACCAGGATGGTGAAGTGATCCTTTTGGTGGATACTCAGAATGAGATCCGGAGATATTATGACCTTAAATCCGAAGTAGAAAAGAAATTGTTGGTAGAGCACATTGCCTTTTTGATGCCGCGCCAGCAGGAGAAAGATTTGATTTTTAAACGGGAAAAGGAAAAATAATGGAACCGAATCTGAAATTAGCAAAAACACTGAATCGCTGGGCATGGGTGGTGTCGATCATCGTATTATTGTTGGTCGGTATGATGCGCCGGGTCAAGATCGACGTGCCGGCAGGCGTGGATCTCAGCTTTTTACCCACTTTTCACGCCAGTATGAATGCCCTGACGGCCATTGTCTTGGTCATGGCACTGGTCTTTATCAAGCAAAAGAATGTAAAACTGCATCGCCAATCGATCTATGTGGCGATGGCCCTGTCCGTTTTGTTCTTATTGTCATATGTAGCGTATCACTTCACCAATCCGGAAACGCTCTTCGGCGATGCCAACGGCGATGGAGTATTGAGTGATGAAGAATTAGTGGCAGTTGGTTCTACCCGAACTTTCTATCTGATTCTGCTGCTAACCCACATTGTTTTGGCCGCGGTTTCTTTACCTTTGATTTTGTTTACCTTTATAAGAGGATATACCAATCAAGTCGAGCGGCACCGGAAGATGGCGAAGTGGGTTTATCCGCTGTGGTTGTATGTGGCAGTTACCGGGCCGATTTGTTATTGGTTGTTGCGACCTTATTATTAATTGGTGTTGGGGTATTGTTGACCCCTCAACCTCTAAATAAAAAAAGATATGAATACCTGGAAAAAAGCAATCATGGCGACCTTGCTGATTTGCACGATCAGCATCAGCCAACCTCCACAATTAGAGGCGCAATGTCCGATGTGCCGGATGTCGGCCGAGAACAATCTGAAACAGGGCGGAACACAGGGTAAGGGCTTGAATGCCGGTATTCTATACATGCTGGCTACGCCGTACATGCTGGTTGGACTGATCGGTTTTGTCTGGTGGCGAAACAATCACCAACGCAGACAAAACGGCTCAGAGGAAGAAGAAGCGTCTTTTGAGTAGGCGCTTACTCGTCTTGATCTTGTTGGTATAGCCAACGGTTTTCCTGGAAAGTAGACAGGAACATGAATAGCCAGCCAGCCATCAAGAGAATTCCACCAAATGGTGTGAGTAAGCCAAGCCAACCCAATGGCAACGGTACTACTTCTTGTAAGGATAATAAGTAAAGAGATCCGGAGAAAAGGATCGTGCCTACCAGGAAGAAGTAGGCGGCCTGGGTCATCATATTGGTCTTTCTCTCGTACAACAGCGTTCCCAACATCAATAGGGCCAGGGCATGAATAAAGTGATATCTCAAACCGGTGGAAAAAGTGTCCAGGTATTTTGGTTCGATACCGATTTGGTTTTCAAGGATGTGGCTGCCCATGGCTCCGAAAGTGACGGCAATCAACATCAAAAGACTTCCTGAACGCAAACAAAACTTTCTCATAATGTACGCTAATTTACTGCGGCGAATTCCAGGTCTCTAGCGGATGCCTTTGTGCCGTGCTCGACCAGAGATGGCATTCTTTTTTATATAGTGATCGAATTAATTACACTTAATTTAACATACAGAGTAAGCACTGAAAGAGATTCTGGGGAGAAGGATGTTTTTATACAGGACAATCAAGAACAAGTTGATTTACAGATAAAGATAATGACGCATTAACTTAAATTCCAATTTATTTCAGGAATATTATTTTTTTTCAAATAGTCATTCGCCTTCGAAAAGTGGCGACATCCAAAAAAAGCTCCTCCGGCCAGCGGAGAAGGGTGTGCTGCTTCCAGCACCAGATGACGGGAGGTATCGATCAATTCCCGTTTCTTTCGTGCAAAATTTCCCCATAACATAAAAACCAAATTGCTGCGATGCGTTGACAAAGTACGAATGACAGCATTGGTGAAGTCTTGCCAACCAATCTTTTGATGAGAGCGTGGTTTGTTTCTTTCAACAGTTAGCATGGCGTTGAGTAAGAAAACGCCCTGTTGTGCCCACAGGGTCAAATCACCGTGGTTGGGAATGGCAAAAGCCACATCGGTATTCAATTCTTTGTAGATGTTGCGCAAAGACGGTGGTACGCGAATGCCCTTGGGAACCGAAAACGAAAGCCCCATGGCCTCGTTGGGATTGTGATAAGGGTCTTGCCCAAGGATGACCACTTTGACGGCCTCAAAGGGAGTGGTATTGAAAGCATTAAAAATGAGAGAACCCGGAGGATAGATCGTTTTACCTTCCTGCTTCTTTTGTTTGAGAAAAGTGGCCAATCCCTGAAAATAGGGTTGTTCAAACTCGTTTTTTAAGGCCAACTTCCAACTTTCCTCGATGCGTACGTTGCTCATTTTTGATTGGTTTGCTCGCTTTCCAAAAGTACCTATTCTCTTTTTATTTTACAATTCAGTCGCTATGCTCCCGGACAAATAGGAGTAATTTTACCAAGGATGCCTTCAGCTCCTGGGTTTTTGTCCACAGCAAATCGTGCCGCCGTCCCGGAAACATTTGAAAGTCCAGGCAGGCCGCATTCACCAAACGCTTGGCCGCATAAATGGCGTTGTCGGGATAAATCAGTCGATCCGCATCTCCGTGCATAATGATCACACCGCTGCGAATGCGGTGCCACCGGTCCGCCATCTTTTGCAGCTGCAAACGATGCGATAGCTTTTCCCGGTTCGCGTTCCTGATGGCCGGAGGGACCAACCAGATCAAGGGGCGATGCCGCACCACATGCGAAATGTCGTACGTTTTTTCTGCTCCCGGGGCCATCGATGCCGACTGTAATAACAAGCCGTCTACCAGCTCCGGATAGTCCATGGCGATCCGTGCCGCAACCGTCCCCCCGTAAGAAGAGCCATGCACCACAATCTCACAATGCTGCTCCCGCTTCTTTCGAATGACCTTAGAAATGAGTCGGGCCTGTTCCTCCACTGAGATCATCGTCTGCCCAAAATTGGAATAACCATATCCCGGCCGATCCACCGCCAATAATTTTGC
>JANQRV010000255.1 GCA_028284395.1 Saprospiraceae bacterium | reverse complement strand
TGATGGAATGATGAAGATAGGGACCGACTTTTCCGAGCCAAGTGAGCAAGATCCTCCGATAGGCCCCGGTTTCCGTCGCACACCCACCCGGGATATCGGTGATGTGGGGGTCCCAATCCGGCCGAATAAAGCGAGGCAGTTTAGCGGGAGGAACGTCGGGCATGGTAAACGAAAGATAATCGATCAAGCTATCCGTTTGCATGGATTCATCAGAATGTAGAAAGACAATGTCCCCTACCGAAATCTTGGAAGTATCACCAGTGGAAACTTTGGCACTTCCCCCTCCTTTTTGAACGAAAAGTATTCGTTCGGAGTCAGTGGCAGCGACTTCACCGGTACTCCTTAAAAAGTCCAGGTCATAACCGGGGTTTCGGGCCTGAAACGAAGCTTTAATCGCCCTAAAACTCGACGAATTTGGACCTTCCTCTAGGTTGGATAAGAGTACTGGTCCAGTTTGATTACTCGGAGTCAGTGATTCTTTCTCAGCCATAACGTTGGATTTAGGGAGCGAGGAGCAGCCAATCAAAAGGAGGGCAAATCCCAACAGCAATAATTTGTGTTCCATATTCATTGTACGGTTTTACATTTCTTCCTTAAGGTACGATTTTTACCGTTCAAAATAGGACAAAATTGCCTTGTATGAGGTTCGCAATACCTGGATATTTTTCCTGTAAATCTGCCAGGCCTTACGAAATACTATAGTAGACTGGCAGAGTCACGATCCAGATACAAATAGACATTTTGGTGTTCCTGTAAAATGGAAGCAGGGATTTGGGGAGAAACTTTTTCTCCCAGAGAAGCTTTGACCGCCTTTGCTTTTCGTTGATCCGGAACCGTACAAATGATGGCAGCCGATCGCAGGATCTGACGAATGGACATACTAATCGCCGTTTGTGGTACTTCTTCCAATGAAGCAAACCATCCCTCTCCAAACTGCTGGCGTCGACAAGCTTCATCTAGAGCAACTTGGATGTAAGCTCGATCGGTCTCAAAGTCAGCCGGCGGATCGTTGAAAGCCAGGTGAGCATTCTCTCCAATACCGATGAATGCCACATCAATCGGATGTTTCCGGATCAGGTCATGTAGTCGATTACATTCCGTAGTGACATCCGTTTCGCCATCGATGAAGTGAAAAGCTTTTACGGTCACCTTATCCGTAAACCTTTCCATTAGGTATTTGCGGAAACTGGCGGGATGGGTGGGCGGTAAACTGATGTATTCGTCCAAGTGGAAACAAGTGACTTTAGACCACTCTATTTTTTGTTGCGTGAGTTCGGACAACATTTCGAATTGTGAAGCACCGGTGGCCAAGATAACATTAGCCGTTCCCCTGTTTCTAATGGTTTCACGGATTAAAGCAGCCCCTTGTGTTGCTGCTTTTTGCCCCAACTCCTGTTTGTTAGCGGATATATTGATTTTCATGACCAGATTGCCTAGAGTTTCCCAATAGTGTGTCGTATTCTTTTACGATAAATTTAAGGAATTAAAGGCTGGAATCCGGTATTTTCCACAAGTCTTTCCCTACTTATTGTAGCGCTTCGGCAATATCTGTGACAAGGTCTTTCTCAGATTCAATGCCCACCGACAGGCGTAAAAGCTCATCCCGAATCCCTTGATTCAGTCGCTCTGCTTTCGAAAGATAATCGTGGGAAGTTGTGAATGGAGAGCAAATGGTCGATTCCACCCCTCCTAAACTTAAAGTTGGTGTAATCACCCTGAGTCTTTGCTGAAAAGCGAACGGGTCTTCCATAGATCTTAACTCAAAGGAAACCATGCCGCCGAAGCCAGACATTTGTCGGACCGCCACTTCGTGGCCGGGATGACGAACTAACCCGGGGTAGAACACGCGTTCCACTTTGGGATGATTCTCCAAGAATGAAGCAATGGCCATGGCGTTTTGATTTTGTTTGCGCACTCTAACCCCCAAGGTTTTCATACTCCTCTCCAACAAATGACAGGTCTGCGCATTCAAGCTGCCGCCAAAACACTTTGCGTACGACCAAATCTGATCGATGTGTTCTTGGCTCCCAACGGCGAAGCCGGCACAAATATCGCTGTGTCCACCAAGATATTTGGTCGCACTGTGCAGTACAACATCAATGCCCATGGTATAAGGCGTCTGATTGACGGGACTGGCAAAGGTATTATCGATCATCGATATCAGTTGATGACTACGAGCAAAGCCGGCAATGGCACGAATGTCGGTAATGGCTAAAAGGGGATTGGAGGGCGTTTCGATATACACCATCCTGGTGTTTTCTTGTAAAGTGCGGGCAAAGTCTTCCAGGTCTCGCCCATCGGTAACCGTAAACTCAATTCCGTATTTGTGAAATATCTTATTGATGAAGTTGGTGGTCCCACCATAGATGCTATTCTGCACAATAACGTGATCGCCCGGTGCCAGAAAGGCCATTAAACTCGTACTAATGGCAGCCATGCCCGATCCAAAGGTCAGGGCGGCAGCGGCGCCCTCCAGGGTGGCTATTTTTTCATTCAGCCATGCTTGGTTGGGCGTATTGAAATAACGGGGATATACATTTGCATTCTGGTCAATGTATTCATAGGTCGTAGCAGGGTAAATGGGATTGACCGTCCCGTGGTTAGGCCTACTTTCCAGCTGACCGCTGACAATGCAGCGGGTGTCGAAATCTTGCATATTCATTGTGTTATTTTAAAAGATGACAAATCAATTGGTTTAAAAGGTGCGGACAGCACGAACGCTGCCGCACGATAACTACCAGATAATATTGAGCTGTAAACACTAGTAGCTCCACAAAAATAATTACCTTGGCAAAAGCAAAACAGATGCAGTTTTTAATTTTTGAACCATAACAGATTGTGAAAGCATTTTTATACAACAGCCTTGCCGAGCGAATTGAGGAGATGATTAGTAACCAGGTCATCAAGGTAGGTGATAAACTCCCGTCAGTGAGGAACATCAGTCGCGAGCAAGGTGTTAGTGTAAGTACAGCCTTAAAAGCATATGGTCACCTGGAAAACATGGGGTTGATCGAGTCTCGTCCCAAGTCAGGCTACTATGTCCGTCTGGCGCCAATGAATCAACATGATTTACCACCTTCCTCCTCACCGTACCAGCATTTACTGGTTGATAACATGGACGATTTATTGAAGACTGTAATGAGTTCTGTAAACAACCCCAACGTCATCCCTTTTTCGTTGGGGATGCCTTCGCTTGCTTTACTACCGGTTGCCAAGATCAAAAAGGCAGTCGCACAGGTAATGCGAAAAAGTCCTGTTGCACACTTATCTTATGCAAGCGTTCAAGGTAGTGAGTCTTTACGGAAACAAATTGCCAAGTTATCGTTCAATCACGGCTTAAGCATTTCAGAACAAGACGTCATCGTCACTGCCGGTTGTATGGAAGCCTCTAATTTTGCCATCCTTGCCGCTACGAGGCCCGGTGATGCCATTGCCATTGAAAGTCCTGCTTTTTTCGGCATCATTCAAGCCATCGAGCAAACTGGCAGACGAGCTGTTGAAATTTCCACGGATCCCGTCCGCGGGGTGGATTTGATCCACCTCGAAAAAGCCATTAAAACGGAACACATTAAAGCGTGTCTATTTGTCACCAATTTTAGCAATCCGATGGGAGCCTTACTTTCCAATGATAAAAAAAGGCAGTTGCTGAAACTACTGGCAAAATCTAGAATCCCATTGATTGAAAACGATATGTACGGTGAGCTCTATTACACGGACGAAAGGCCCAGGACGTGTCGTTCCTTTGCCCGGCCGGACCAGGTAATACTCTGTTCGTCCCTGTCAAAAACCCTCGTACCAGGTTACCGGGTTGGCTGGATCA
>JANQRV010000247.1 GCA_028284395.1 Saprospiraceae bacterium | reverse complement strand
TCTTTACCGGCATTGAAGGGGTTGACCACGATCACGGCATCCATGCATTCTCCTTTGGTCCAGACGGAAGACTGTATTTCAACTTTGGCAACGACAGCAAACAATTGGCCGACAAATACGGCCAAGCCATCAAGGATGCAAACACCGGCCTTCCCATCAAAACCGGCGTCCCGGCTTTCCGCCAGGGAATGGCCATGCGTTGCAATGTAGACGGTAGTCAAGTGGAAGTATTGGCTCATAATTTTCGCAATCCCTACGAAATCACCGTCGATGCCTTCGGTAGTCTCTGGCAGTCGGATAATGACGACGACGGCAATTTCGCCACCCGGATTAACTACGTCATGGAAGGTGGCAATTACGGTTTCCGAGATGAGATCACCGGTGCCAATTGGCGGGAAAGGCGCGTGGGCATGCACGAAGAAATTCCCAAACGACACTGGCACCAGAACGACCCCGGGGTTGTCCCTAATCTCCTGTATACCGGCGCGGGATCACCAACTGGTATTTGCATGTACGAAGAGAAATTACTGCCCGCAGTCTTTCAAAATCAAATGTTGCACTGCGAAGCCTTGAAAAATGTAGTAAGGGCTTATCCCGTCGCCCAAAACGGAGCTGGTTACGAGGCTGAAATAGTCAATTTGATGAAGAGTGAAAATCAATGGTTTCGGCCCAGTGACGTAGCCGTTGCCCCTGATGGTTCGATTTTTGTTTCAGATTGGTACGACCCCGGAGTCGGCGGCCACAATATGGGGGATGCAGGCCGGGGCAGGATCTTCAGAGTTGCGCCCAAAGCGGGAAATTATACGGTAAAGCCATTGGATCTATCCACCCCGCCAGCGGCCGTAGCGGCCTTAGCCAGCTCTAATAACCCGACGTTCTTTCAGGCTTGGCAGAAAGTCGCCTCATTCGGCGACCAAGCCGAACCCTACTTGGCTGAACTTTGGAACGGGGAGGATCAAAGGTTGAGAGGAAAAGCACTTTGGTTGTTATCCCGGCTTCCGGCCAGCACCAAGATCTATTTGGAAGAAGCCATTGCCGACGCCAATGATGATATTGTCATCACTGCCATCCGGGTTGCCAAACAATTGGATCCCGGCCACCTGATCAATTACTTAAAAAAGGTCCCGAAAGACGCCAGTAACCAAGTCAAGCGGGAAGTGGCGATTGCCTTGCGTTACAGTGGTACCATGGAAGCGGCCGAACTATGGTCCGAGTTGGCCCTCGCTTATCAGGGAAAGGATCGTTGGTATCTGGCAGCACTGGAAATTGGAGCCGACATGCACCCCGATTTATATTTCAATACCTTACTAAGAAAGGGTTGGGAACGAATGAATTCCCAAGGTGGAAAGGATCTCGTACGGAGCATCGATGCAAAAGAAAGTCTCCCCTTGCTTTACGAAATGATGATCGACCCGCAGACTTCTCAGGAAGACATTGCGCGTTTTGCGAGGGCATTTCACTTCAAAAGTGCGTCTACCAAAAACGCTTACCTCGAACAATTGTTAAAGGTCGAGCACCCGCAGCAGAAATTTATTCGCAGTTATGCTATCCAGCAATTTCCACCCAATTACATCAATCGGAATACCGGGCTCAAAAACCTGATCCGTCAAATACTTCCGACCATTGAAGGCAGTGAAGCCTGGTTGATAGCCGTCGACAATATGGATCTGCGCAACGAAGCTCCACTCGTGCTGGAACAATTTCTATCGGGTGAAGACCATTTGAGCAAAAAAGCGGGAGAAATCTTGTTTAAAATGGGCCAGGAGCGACTCATCGAAAGTGCTTTTCTCAAAGCTCGGCAAGCCGAAAAGAATGATTACGTCGACAAATTGAGTAGGGTTGGGCACATTGGTGCCAACCGCTTATTACGCAGCTGGATCGAAAAGCGGAATCTGGATCCACAGCTGGAAATCCAGATTGTCAATGCAATCGGCAATGACATCAACGGACAGCGCATGCTTCTAAAGATGCTCCAAACGGGGAAAATAAAGGACCATTTGAAGACCGGCGCGGCTCTCAAAATTGCCGGTAGTTGGGATTCAAAAGTAAGAACAGAGGCGTCTAAATTTCTTGATGACGTGAAATCCAAAAGAGGTAAACCTCTTCCCCCTATTGCGAAACTCCGTCGCAAAACCGGGAACATCGAATTGGGAGAAGAGGTATTCGGCACCTACTGTGCAAGCTGTCATCAAGTCAATGGAGAGGGCATTGTCTTTGGTCCGGACCTGTCGGAAATTGGCGATAAATTGCCCAAACAGGCCCTTTACACCGCCATTATCTATCCCAGTGCAGGCATCAACTTCGGGTACGAGGGGTATCTACTCACCATGAAGGACGGGACCATCTACAATGGCTACATCATCAGCGAAACGGAAGACCAGGTAGTGCTGAAAATGATGGGGGGAGTCTCCCAGACAATCGACCGCAGTCAAATTACCGCACAGAAAGCCATGGAAAATTCTCTGATGACCGCTGGTCTCCACCAAGTTATGGAAGAAAACGAATTGATCAACCTAGTCGAATACCTATCTAACTTAAAAGACGAAACCATTGTATCCACCGACTAAAAGCTAAAAACAAATTAAGATGAGTACCAGAAGAAAATTCATACAACAATCCGCTTTCGCAATCACCGGTGCCGGTGCTTTTTCCTTTCTACCAGCCGAGGTAGTTGCGGCCAACCGAAAGCCGATTGCGGCCAATGAAAAAATCAATTTCGGCGTCATTGGCTGTAATGGAATGGGATGGTCCAATATGCGAGCACATTTCCAGACGGATGTCGCTGAATGCACCGCCCTTTGCGATGTAGACCAAAGTGTATTGGATCGGCGTTCCGCCGATGTGGAAAAGATCCAAGGCAAAAAACCAATTCAATACAAAGACTACCGAAAACTCTTGGAAAACAAGGACATCGATGCCGTCATCATCGGAACCCCCGATCACTGGCATTGCCTTACAATGGTAGATGCCGTCGCTGCCGGCAAGCACGTTTACGTCGAAAAACCACTGGCCAATTCGATTCAAGAATGCAATGTGATGATGGCCGCCGCCAAAAAATATGGGAAGATCGTGCAGGTGGGTCAGTGGCAGCGAAGTGGGGCACACTACCGGCAAGCCATCGACTATGTGCGATCCGGCAAGCTCGGCAACATCCGCCTCGTCAAAGTTTGGGCGTACCAGGGTTGGATGAAGCCGGTCCCCGTATTGGCCGACGGCAACGCTCCCGAAGGTGTCGACTATAAAATGTGGCTCGGCCCCGCTGAGGTCAGACCCTTCAACCAAAATCGCTTCCACTTTAATTTCCGCTGGTTTTGGGATTACGCCGGCGGATTAATGACCGACTGGGGTGTGCATGAAATAGACATCGCCCTGTATTCCATGGGAGTGGTAGCGCCCAAATCAGTCATGGCCTCCGGTGGCAAACTGGCTTACCCCGATGATGCCTCCGAAACTCCAGACACTTTACAGACCGTCTTTGAATACGAGAACTTCAATATGCTCTGGGAACATGCAACGGGTATCGACGGCGGCAATTACGGCCGTACGGAAGGGATTGCCTACATTGGCAACAATGCTACCTTAGTGCTCAATCGCCAGGGCTGGGAAATCATTCCCGAAACTAAAGTCGAAGACGGAATCCGAAAGTACAAAGTAGAAAGCATGCCCAAGCAAAACCTGCCCAGAAATGCCAGCTATCTGGTCGATCACGCCAAGAACTTTGTGGCGGCCATTCAAAACAATGACCTCAACAGCCTGCATTGCGGCATTGAATCCGGAAGTGTAGCAGCCATCAATGCCCATATGGGTAACATTGCCTACAAAACCGGACGAAAAGTTTATTGGGATGCAACCCAGGGTAATTTCAAGAATGACGCCGAAGCGAATGCCTTGATCCAGTCTGATTATCGGAATGGCTGGGAATTGCCGCAGGTTTGAAATGTTTCAAACAAAAATCACTTCGTCGTCGAATACAATAGATTCTTCCGTTCATCGTAAAAACTGAAAGTTGCAGTCGAATCCACCCGAACGAGTAGGAAGCCTCCGGTTGCCTGCTCGGGCGTTCCCTGGATATAGCGTTGTTGGATTTTGGCTTGAGGGTCGGTAGATTTTTCATCACCGGCAAGACGACCAGCCCGAGAATTAGCATCGACCAGCGCACCCGTTGAAAACTCCTCAAATCCACTGGGGTGGATGGCGTGATATTGCCAATGACGATCGCCGCAGACAATGTAAAAATGACGATCGAGGAAATCGTTTGCTACCAGCCAGTCGAAAAATTCGTCTCCTTCGCGGCGAAAGCCCTTGTGATTGACGTGATTGTCTTTTTTGTAGGCATCATCCGGGCCAACCAGCGGCGTTGGAGAAATGAGAATTTTGTATTTCGCCGTACTTTCGAAGAGGGTTTCCTTAAGCCATTCCAGTTGTGCATCGCCCCAAAGGGTTTTTTCGGGGCCATCTTCCATATCATTGGCACTGCGGTAATCCCGCCCTTCGACCAGCCAGATCTGGAGATTTTTGCTCACTCGCATGGTCCGGTAGGTAAGCGCATTGGGTTGTTGGGGGTCTACAATAGGTAATTGTTCGCGAAAATTTTTAATTCCCAACTCGTGCGAAATTGGGAATTCCATGTACGGATCACTGTCATTTACCCGGTAGTCGTGATCGTCTTTTTCCCAGTAAGTAGCTACTTGTCGAAACAGGTCTTTAAACCGGGGTTGGACAAACTGTACGCGGTATTTACGGCGCATGCCCTCCTCATCGGTTACGGCTTTTCCGTCAAACAGTCCCGGTAATACTGTTTTACCTCTTTCGCGGGCGCGTTGGGCATCTCTTTCTGCGGGATGATCAAAATAGACATTGTCGCCAGTGCCAATGAAATAATCCGGCGACAATTCCAAAATAGAAGACAGTGCCGGATACCCCAAGTGTTTATCCTGCCCGAAGTACTGAGTCGTAGAATCGTATTTTCCGTAGTGAAAATGGTAGTAGTTCATGCCGGTCACGACGGCAAACGATACCGAGGCATCTCCATTAGGACCTGGATGAGTCCGAAAGGTACCTACTTCACTGGCTTTAATGTGGATCGTATCGACACCAAACCACACTTTATAGTAGTATCGGCGATCGGGATCCAATTGGTCAATTTTCGCCTTGACAATATGATCTGTTGTCGAATTGGCGACCATCCATTCCGTCCGGATCTCTTCCTCAGCAATCGGGTTTTGCGAGCCGATCACAAAACGCACAAATCCATCCTTTCCGGGTACATCTCCATCAGTTAGGCCTTCAGTGGCGGTCAGTCGAGTTTGTAAAATCACACTTTGGTCGGTTACTTCACCAGCCATGATACCCTGGGCCAAATAAAAGGGCTCCGTGGCTTCGGGTTCTTCATAATTACAGCTTCCGGCAACAAGCAGGACGAGTAGCAATGTACGTTTCAGTTTGTCGTTCATTTCTTAACTTTATGATTATTATCCAAGCCAAGTTAAGAACTTTCAATCACGAAGTAAGCACTTTTACGCTCCATTTTAAGCCGGTATTTCGAGCAAGACACTTGCTTAAAAGGGAAAATCACATTACTCCCATACTCGTATTTTACATTTTACCATCAGCTCGTAGTCGAAATAATTTTTGTTCCAATTTTCCGAGATTGACTTTCGCCACACTTCCTTTTTTGATGATGAATCATATACCCCTACCATGTGACCATAACCGATGATCGGATCCGCACTTTTCTTGAAATATTTTCTTCTTTTTCTCCAAGCATCTTTGCTTAATTGCATTTTCTGATTTATGGTATACCAATTTGCCTCATCGTTTGTCGGTAACCATTCCAGCGAAACAAAGAACCCTTTTTGAGGTAAATCCAGGTAGTACCGTTCCAAATCTACATGTATCCAGCCAGCCTTTTTTCCGCTCAAGATCACATTTTCGCGTAGGAGATTTTCTCCGGGGCTATCCGTGCTATCAACCTCGTAGAGTCTTAATCGAAATGGAACCCCTTTGGCTCCTCCAGGATGCAGATAGACTGCTACATTCTTTATTGTTCCCACTGAATTCCTTTCATTTCTGAATTGTACCGCCATCTGGTAGTTGGTTGGCAGCAAATTCTTCTCTTTTTGGTCCAACCTTAATCCATACGCCACTCCTGAAATCTTATTTTCATCTATTTGCCCCCTCGTAAATCCATACTCCTCATCCACTGGCGTGCCCGATCTTACTGATGCCGGGGTCAATGCATAAGACTTCGGGGCCAAAAGTACTTCTCCGCTTGTATCCTTCCCGTATTTGATTTTCTGCTTATGGTATCCCAGGCTTGAAATTTCGATCGTATCGCCATCCATTAGATGATGTAATTCAAAGCGGCCCATTTCATTGCTATACACTCCAATTGGTCTGTCTTTAACGTATACATGTACGTACGGCAAGGGTTTTTTAGTCAATTCATCCGAAACGCCTCCCGTAAGATGGCCATTTTGGGAAAAGGAATAACTTAATGGATTCACTATCCATAACTTGCATAAAAATAGTATTGACCATCCAAAGTAATCCATTGACTTGCGATTTTTGATGAACTGTGTTAAAATGCAAGCAAAAAGGTTAAATAATTAAGATTTTTTCTGCTTTAATTCATATTCATTATCAAACACAGTTTTCATAGTAACG
>JANQRV010000245.1 GCA_028284395.1 Saprospiraceae bacterium | reverse complement strand
TTATTCATGACATTCAAGGCTGCCTTCAATTCTGGAATATTGTTAAATTGTCTTCTTACCTCTTGAATCATGTCCATTGCGGCACGTCCAACTGCGCCCATAGCCAGTGAAGAAAACAAAAATGGTAACATTCCACCGATAAACAAACCTGCCATAACCAATGGTTTGGAAACATCAATAGATTTGATTTCTGCAGTTGTCATAAAAGCCGCAAAAAGTGCCAGAGCAGTCAATGCTGCAGAACCAATTGCAAAACCTTTTCCAATCGCTGCAGTAGTATTTCCAACAGCATCGAGTTTATCGGTCCTTTCTCGCACCTCTTTTGGCAGATCACTCATTTCCGCAATACCGCCAGCGTTATCTGAAACTGGTCCATAGGCATCCACCGCCAGCTGAATACCTGTATTTGACAGCATTCCCACAGCGGCAATAGCGATTCCATACAAACCGGCAAAATGGTGTGCTCCAATGATTGCAGCAGCAATGATTAGAATCGGAATAGCAGTCGATTGCATTCCAACTCCTAAACCAGCAATGATGTTGGTCGCGCTGCCCGTAACGGACTGGTCGACAATTCCTTTTACCGGGCGGGTACCCGTACCCGTATAATATTCAGTGATGTATCCAATACCAAAACCCGACAATAAGCCGAAAATAACCGCATAAAAGACGCCCATCGAACCGTAGGTAATACCATTAAATTCCCAAGAAGAGGGTAAAACCTGGTTTACAATCAAAAAGGTAGCTGCCAGCATTAAGATTCCAGAGATGATTTCGCCCCTGTTCAAAGCCTTTTGTGGATCGCCCCCTTCTTTCACTCGAACAAAAAAAGTACCGATGATCGAAGTGATGATTCCGACGCCTGCCAGCATCAAGGGTAACAAGACAGCGTTCAGTCCATTGAATGAATTCGTATTCTCAAATCCGGTGATACCAATGTAGGCGGCACCCAAGACCATGGTTCCAATTATAGATCCAACATAGGATTCAAAGAGGTCAGCTCCCATTCCAGCAACATCTCCTACATTATCACCTACGTTATCCGCAATGGTTGCTGGATTGAGTGGATGATCTTCGGGAATTCCTGCTTCAACCTTACCTACCAAATCCGCTCCTACATCTGCCGCTTTTGTATATATTCCTCCTCCAACACGGGCAAAAAGGGCGATTGAGGATGCACCCAACGAAAATCCCGTTACAACAGTAATTACTCTAGTAGCCTCCCAGCCAATACTGGAATATGCTAGAAAAAGGGTTCCTAATCCCAAGACACCTAATCCGACTACACCCAGGCCCATTACAGCACCTCCCGCAAAAGCGACTTCCAGTGCTTTTCCAAGGCTTGTACGAGCGGCATTGGTAGTTCTTACATTTGCTTTTGTCGCAACCCGCATTCCGATGAATCCAGCTAGAGCCGAACAAATGGCTCCTATTACAAAGGAAAGAGCAACTAACGGAGAGGAGTCTTGGGTATCTGCTGTTACACCCAGCAAAATTGCCACCCCACCTACAAAGATGGCTAATACCCGGTATTCTGCCTTCAAAAATGCCATTGCACCATCTGCAATGTTTCCGGCTATCAATGCCATCCGGTCTGTTCCTACATCCTGGCTACTTACCCACCTAGACTTCCAAAAAGTAAATATCAATGCCAGTAATCCGAAAAATGGCATTAGCATTGTAATTGAATCTCCCATAACTTGTATAGATTAAGAATGTTTACTCAACGTAAATTGAATTTATAATTTGATTTGTTCTAATCTAAATGATTACTATCAATCTTTGGATTGCTTCGAGTAAGAGTCTCTCATAGAAAGGCCGCAAATCTAAGGTAAATTTATTGCTTCACCAATTTAAACCAACAGCAAAATTTCCTGATTGCAAGGCAATTGTAGCAATAAAGTCCTTAGTACGCAAAATCTAAAGTCTTGGTTACAAATTTATCCATTCAACTTTCTCAGAGATTGGATTCCGTTTCCCAGGTATTGAAAGGTCATCGTAATACCCCATGTAAAAAAGACCAAGGCATTTTTCATTTTCACCCAAACCCAAGAATTCTTTTGCTTCCAGAATACTTCGAGGAGAACTCCAATAGGCTCCGATTTTTAACGCAGAGCAAGTAAGCCACATATTTTGTACCGCACAGGCTACAGATGCTATTTCCTCCCATTCTGGCACCCGCTCGTCCTGGTCCCTCTCCATGCAAATTGCAATTACACAAGCGGATTTCATTGACTTTTCAATAGTTTTCTGGTGTTTCTTTTCCGAATACTTTCCCTCTGGAGTATTCTTTTTATACCAATCTCCAAGATATTGGCCCAATCGCTGTAACGCCGGCCCCCTGAATACCTTAAACCGCCATGGTTCGGTATACTTATGTGTTGGAGCCCAATTCGCATTTTCCAAAATTTCTTGAATCGTCTGTTCTGGAATCTCTTTTTTAACATAACTTGGCGGAAAAATAGACCGCCGTTCCCTTATAACCTTACTAATTTGGTTTATAGTTAGACTCTCAGACATACTTTTTGCAGCAAAAATAGAAAGATTTTACAATTGAGGTTTCAAAATTTATTGAAAAATATGAAACTAATTCATACTTTTATTTGTCGATAGAGAAACTGAATTGTTATGATTCCGAGATCAAGAATGAAAATTGACTTAGTTGGCCAGGCCATACTGCTGATCGGTTTGATATTGAACCTTGCGGTTATCACCAATTTTCAGTGGGCCAAGTACCTTCTCATTTTTTTGGTTTTATGGCAAATAAGTAGTGCCGTTCATCTCTATCTGGTCTACCGCTATACTGCTAAATTAGGTTACCTGATGATTAGCAGCGTCACCATCCTCAGCTTGTTTATCTGGATCCAGATAATAGGAATTTGGGCTTACCTACCAGTATTGGGAATTGCTTTATGGTATTTTCTCCAAACCCTTAACGACACCCTGGTCGTTATCAGCCGCCCACGATATTTTTGGGACTTATTTTAGCGTATTCTAACCTTCCTGCCGTTTGTAGTTTCGCGTGAGGCTGTATTGCTATCGTTATCAATATTTTTTATAAAAACTAAATATTTTTTTAGATTAGTCTAAAAATATTATATTTGTGACATAACCTTGCTTGTCATGATGAACATCTCCCATACCGAAGAGAATTACCTAAAAGCAATTTTCAAGATCTGCGAGAATTCGGTGAAACCAGCTTCTACCAATGCCATATCGCACATTCTGGACACTAGTGCTGCCTCGGTTACGGATATGCTAAAACGGCTTTCTGAAAAAAACCTTATCAATTATGAAAAATATAAGGGAGTAACTTTGATGCCACAGGGAAGGAAGGTTGCCACACACTTAATCCGGAAGCACCGTCTTTGGGAAGTTTTCCTTTGGGAAAAACTCAATTTTTCATGGGATCAGGTCCATGACATTGCCGAAGAGTTAGAGCACATAAAATCTTCCGAATTGGTTGAGAAGTTGGATGAATTTCTAGGTTTTCCAAAATTTGACCCTCATGGAGATCCGATTCCGGATGCAGATGGCAATTTCACTCACCGTAAACAATTTCAGCTTCTTGCGCTTGAAGAAGGGAAAACCGGAATAATTGTCGGTGTTCAAGAACATACCCCCTCTTTTCTTAAATACCTTGAAAAAATGGATCTCACGCTCGGTTCCGAGATTACCATGTTGGAAAAGTTCGAATACGATGAATCAGCCAAGGTTAAGATCAATAACCAGACCGAAAAAACCATTTCAAAAAAGGTCAGTCAGAACCTCTTTGTACAAGAAAAAGAAAACTATTGAATCTCTGATCAACATTATTGTATCGACATTATGAGGAATTTTACACTTATAGTTCTAATCTTGGTACCTATTGGCATTTTTTGCCAAGAAAAGCCCTTAGTGGTAGCTACGGCATCAATATTTGCAGATATGGCTGAGAATATCGGTGGGGGAGAGGTCGTGGTCAAATCAATTGTACCCATTGGGGCTGATCCACATACCCACGAACCAACTCCGGCCGATGCCAGGTTGGTCCAATCGGCGGATCTGATAATAAAAAATGGTTTAACTTTTGAAGGCTGGCTCAATGAGTTAATTGAAAACTCCGGCTCTGAAGCAGAAATTGCTCTGATTACAGAGGGCATCGATCCCATTCAAAGTATTCAATACGCTAATTCTACTGATCCTCATGCCTGGATGTCGGCCAAAAAAGGACTGACTTACATTGAAAACATAAAGAATGCTTTAGCTCGGTTGGTCCCGGAACATCAAGAAATGTTTGAGTTTAATTTCGGTGTATATCGCCAACAGTTAGCAGACCTCGATGAATCGATCCACCAAAAAATCTCAACAATTCCTGAAGAAAAGAGGATCCTCATTACATCACATGATGCTTTTAGATATTATGCCAACGAATACGGCATTCGGGTCGAATCCATACTCGGCACTTCGACCGACGCCGACATTCAGACTTCGGATATTATCCGTCTAAATAAAGTAATCAAATCTTCAAACATACCCGCCGTATTCATTGAAAGTACCGTTAATCCAAAGGATTTAGAGTTGTTGGCAAAGGACAATAATATCGTGATTGGTGGAAAACTTTACGCAGATTCCATTGGTGAAAAGGACAGTCCAGCACCTACTTACCTGGACATGCTTGAATACAATACCAATACCATCGTAAATGGACTAACGATGGCGCGGAAATCATCTAAAGAAGACGAAGTTAATTCTTATTCTAAACCCAGTTCTACTGGCTTATTCGCCATTTTATTAGGCGTACTTCTCTTGGGAGGGTTCTTCCTGGTTTTCAGAATGGTCAAATAGCATGATTAGATATGAAAAAGAATGTTATATCCGTAAAAGGCCTTTCCGTTTCCTATGACCGAAAAAGAGTTCTCATCAATATTCACCTGGAAATTGAGGAAGGTGGACTTTATGGCATCATTGGTCAAAATGGCGCTGGCAAGTCGACGCTGTTCAAGGCAATACTAGGATTAGTCGAAATTAACTCAGGCATTATCCTGGTTGATGGTCAGCCCTTCGAAAAGGTCCGGAAAAACATCGTTTACGTCCCACAGAAAAGTGAAGTCGACTGGACCTTTCCAGCGACTGTGATGGACATCGTCTTAATGGGACGCTATCCCCACAAAACAATACTCCAACGCCTCTCCAGCGAAGACAGGGAAATAGCTCGCAAAGCTATGGATGAAATGGGTATATTATCTTTGATGGATCGTCAGATCGGCGAGCTTTCCGGAGGGCAACAACAAAGGGTGTTTCTCGCCAGGGCACTTTGCCAGCAAGCGGATATCCTACTTCTTGATGAGCCCTTTGTCGGTGTCGATATTACCACTGAGGAAAGCATTATCGATAAACTCAAACAGTTGTCGGCGGCAGGGAAAACCATTATGGTCATTCATCACGACCTTTCTACGGTCCCAAGTTACTTCAACAAAGTAGTTCTAATCAACCAGAGGTTGGTCGGAGTAGGTGATACCGATCAGGTTTTTACAAGTGAAAATATCGCTAGAGCGTATACCGGGCAATTACCTCTTCTTCACCGAACGGATTTACCTTAGGCGCTGTTACCGTTTTTTTTCCTTCAAACGCTTAAGACCGGATTTTGCCTGATGATGTAGGCTAGTTTTGTACTCTCGTGGTTTAATATCCAGACATAGGTTGAAGTGCTTTCTAGCTTTTTCCACATTTCCTAACTGCTCGTAAATCAATCCCACTTGCAGTGCAGCATTGCAAGCGTAATAGTAAGGCTGATCTGCCCCCGATTCGATTGTTTTCATATAGGATTCAATGGCCTGCATATTATGTTTAAGACCTTGCGAAATTCGGCCTCTTCTATAGGTCCATTCTAACCTTTCCCTTTGGTTGTTCAATTGGCGACCATTTATGCTGCGAATTACTTTATTGGCCTCTTGGAAATAGCCCCCATCATACAACAGTCGGGCTTTCAACAATTTACTATGGGGCATCATACCGGATTCGGCCTCGGTCACTGCCTGCTTGTCTTCTTCAGTTTCTGCTGTCCCTTTTTTCAAACACTCCTTTATCAGCTTCGAATAGGCTGCTTTGTTACCTTTGACAACTTCTAGCCATGCTAATTTTTGAAGGGCAGATTTAATCAATATCTTGCCTTTGTAATTGGCTAGAAATCTCTTGAAGTTCAATTCAGATCCGGGTTCAAGATGACGGAGTCTTGCCAAACCTTCCATGTATTCCAATTGATTAAAAGCAAAGAATTTTCCACCTGTAGGTTTGTTGTTGAGCAATTGAATCGCTAAGTCATTTTTACCGGTTAACATAGCCACATTTGCCATTATATAGCAATGTAGTGAACTCTCTTTCGGTCTTAAATCAAACTCCTGAAGTAGTTGCCAGGCCGCTTCTTTTTCATTTTGAATGTACAGCATCAATAATGCGTACAGAATTTGCGTCTCTTGTTTAAAGACAAAATCTTTTTCCTCCGCAAAATCCAGCACCGCCCTGATTTCCCGCATCCCTTGATCAATTGTACCGTCGAGTCCGCTGATCAGTTTGACTCCCCATTTGTAATTACTTGGAATAGTACCGATAATAGTATGAATAAGACCAAGATCCTTTTGATTAGCAAGAAAACGGGGGAACAACTTCTGATTCCTTTTTAATAGACGATATGCTTTAGTTATGTCCTGAAAAGCCCCCAGGTAGTCGGCATACTTCCATCTGATCAGAGCAGAATGAAGGCGAATTTCCGATTGTACATACAGGTAGTAAGGAGATTGCTGGTCTCCCAATTTGACTTGAGAAAGACGATAGGACCGGTCGGTTTTGAACTCCCTGAGTGATTTACCACCTTCTCCCGTATAGATGACAAAAAGATCGATATAATTTTCGATGTGGTGTACTACCAAATTATAGGGATCATTGGTTCTAAGTTTATCTAGGGTAGCGATGGCCTCATCAAATCTGAAGCTTAGTACAAATTCATAAGCTTGTTTCGCAGCGGGTGAATAGTTGAAGTGAAAATTTCCCTTTGCCAAAATCAGAGCGGGAAAACTGATCATAAAAATAGGCAACCAATACTTTATCCTTGGCATTTGAATCCGTTGATCTTCAATGAACCATGATTTAAATATCGTACTGTCTTGTTTTGATAATGATTTTCATTTGCCCGTGGGAATTTCGGGCAAATGATCTCAGCCTAAGCGGATTGTTCCGCGGGCACCAAAGTACTATCATCAATCAGAATGCGACCACAATGTTCACAAACAATTATCTTTTTGTGCTGACTGATCTCTAATTGTAGTTGAGGGGGAATGTAATTGAAGCATCCGCCACAGGCATTTCTCTCCACATTGACCACAGCCAAACCATTTCTATAAGAGGTTCGTACTTTATCATAAGCTTTGATCAGTCTATCTTCAATTTTTTTACGAGCTTTTTCACTTTGCTTACGAAGTTTGTCCTCTTCTTTCTCCGTCTTTTCGATGATCTGTTTCAATTCTACCTTCTTCGTTTCCAAGTCTTTTACTTTGGACTCTGTTCTTTCGACAGTAGCAGCCAGCGTTTCATTTTTCTTCTCTGCTTCACCTTTTGCCTGACCGATTTTCTTTTCAGACAATTGAATCTCCAATTTCTGTAATTCTAATTCTTTGGTCAAAGCATCGTATTCGCGATTGTTCTTTACATTATCCATTTGTTTCTCATATTTCAATATGAGATTTTCGGCTTCCTTAATGTTGGCTAAGTGTTTTGATACTTCATCATCCAGCTCCTTAACGCGCCCTTCCAATCTTTTCTGTCGTGTTTCCAGTCCCGCGATCTCATCCTCTAAATCACTGACCTCCATTGGTAATTCCCCTTTGAGAATATCCAATTCATCCAGTTGTGAATCAACTCTTTGCAGTTGATACAATTGTTTCAATTTTTCTTCAACACTTAATTCTGCTGCCATGATTTAAATCCTGAATTTTTGTTAAAAAAGGGGATTGCAATTAATAATAATTTATAGGATTGGTGTAGATTTCAGTCGAACGAACCGCAAATGTACTAAATTTTTCAGACAAAATGCCAGCGATCAAATCTATAGTAAACTGCTCACTTTCAAAATGTCCAATATCAGCAATCACAATTTTTTGATCAGCATCAAAGAACTCATGATATTTAAAATCAGAACTTACAAACACATCTGCATTTTGCTTAATGGCCTGATTGAGCAAGAAGCTCCCGCTGCCCCCACAAACCGCTACTTTTTTGACAGGCTTATTCAACAGTTGAGTATGTTTCACACAACCGCATCTCATGGTGGATTTCAATAATTTCAAGAATTCCATTTCAGATAATGGTACCGTTAATTGCCCGACCACTCCGGCACCAACCGGAGCATCACGATGATTCAAATCTGCCTTAGGATGAAGTATATGGTTGTTGATTAGCCCTAATATTTGGGCAATCTTCTCGTTTACCCCTTCGTAAAAAACATTGTCGAGGTTGGTGTGAATAGCATAAAGCGCAACATTTTCCTTGATTGCCCGGATAACAGTTCTTTCAACATAGCTTTGACCGGAAAGTTTCTTGAGCCCACGAAAGATTATAGGGTGATGCGCTACGACAAGATTACATCCTTTTTCGACGGCTTCCTTCACAACATCTTCTGTCGAATCCAGGCAAACCAAGACACCACTAACTGCCTGGGAGGCATTTCCTACTATAAGCCCGGCATTATCATAAGATTCCTGGTAATTCAGAGGTGCAATTTCTTCTAAACAACGAATTACCTCTTTAATTGAAGTCATTTAATTACGATTGATTCGATAGAATAATCTTTTTCTCGATAGCAGTAGTTGAGTATCCATTGATATACGGCAAGCTCAGCACCTTTCCTCCTTTATCCTGAACAATATCTGATCCCACAATCTGATGTGGTTGCCAATCACCTCCTTTTACCAATACATCGGGTTTTACGATTGTGATTAAGTTGTAAGGGGTGTCTTCCTCAAAAACAACGATCGCATCTACAAATTGGATGGAAGCCAACAAATATTGTCGTGTTTGTTCATCATTGATTGGTCGATGCGCCCCTTTCAAACGCTTTACAGAAGCTGCCGAATTCAGACCGACAATCAACCTATCACCCATCCCGCGGGCTTGTGCAAGGTAATGGATGTGGCCATAATGCAGCAGATCAAAACAACCATTGGTAAAGACGATCTCTAAATCTTGGCGACGCCACTCCATCACAGTCGAACTGATTTGCTCAAATGTCTGGATCTTGCTCTGAATTTGTTCCAAATAATCATTGTTCATCTTCATTATGGCTTGGCGTATAGTGTCTATTTAATATCGGGAACAGTACCAAACTAATAATTCCAAAGATAACATTACATCCAATTTGAATAGAGATGAATGCAATATTGGCGTATGAAAATCCATCATCTCCACTGACACCGTAAAGCATCAAGGCCGTTTGTGCCAAAAAGTGATAAGTCCCCATTCCACCTGGTGATGGAATAATGAACCCAAAAGCACCGAAGACAAAAACCACCAATCCGGCTTCAGCTGAAAGGTGAGCAGTTGGTGCAAATGCAAAAAAGCAGACATAAACCATTAAAAAATACATAACCCAGATACTCACGCTGTGGAAAATGAACCAAAAGGGTTTTTCAACTTGTCCAACAGACTTGATCCCTTCCACAAAACCCTTCACAATCCCAATTATCTTCTGGGCCAATTTCATTGCCAGAATCTGCTTCCGAAAGAAATAAATCACAATTCCGACAATTACTACAAGGGCACTAACACCGTATAAAAGTTGAGGTTTTATCAGGGGAGCACTACCATCCTTCATATTTTCTTCAATAAATGGCCATAACTGATCGGAGACCAATATCAGTGCCAACAATACTGTAATAAGCATCATGACCACATCAACAATACGACTAACTACTACCGTTCCTACTGCTTTTTCGAAGTTTATTTTTTCGTATTGCGCCAGAATGCCAGGCCGCATTAGCTCTCCAATCCGCGGGAACCCCAGATTGCCAAAGTATCCAATAATCACTGCCATAAAGGCATTAATAAACCGAGGTCGATATCCCAGCGGCTTCAGCAGCATTTTCCAACGAATGGCTCGGTTCACATTACTCACCATATAGAGAAACATGGACAAAAACACCCACCAGTAGTTAGCACCGGTAAAATCGTTCACCAATTTCTGCACGTAACTGCAATCTTCAGTAGGGATGCTTTTAATAGCACAATCAGCCTGAAAGGCTTGCTCCTGTTTCTGGTAAACCATATAAAAAATAAAAATACCAACTCCAAAAAAAGCCAGAAGCTTTAACAGGTTCTTTATCGTTTTACTCAATTTATAGAGGTATTAAATAACTAAAACTTGATCACTAAATTGTCAATTAACCGCACCTGTCCGACCCAAACTGCTGTGCAAACTACTATTTCGTTATGAGCAGAATAATCAGTAATAGGTTGTAATGTATTGCTGTCTACAATTTCCAAATATTCGGGATTAAACCCGTCGATGGTCAGCATCTTTAGGGCCCTGGCTTTTAACTCAACTAAAGAATAGCTTTGAATAGTTTCCTTTGTCCAATTCAATGTTTGATGTATGATACCTGCTTTTGGCCTTAGAGTTTCATCCAACCTTCTGTTTCTCGAGCTCATTGCAAGTCCATCTTTTTCTCGAATGATGGGACAAACTTCCAGATCAATGGTTAAGCCCGCTTGGTCGATCATACTCTGGACCACCTGTACTTGTTGATAGTCCTTTTGTCCCATGTACAACCGATGGGGTTCAACAATATCCAGCAGCCGATACACTACCTGAGCAACTCCGTCGAAGTGTCCAGGTCTGAATCTTCCTTCCATCACTTTAGTCAGAGAGCTATTTTCAAAGGTAAATGGCAACTTAATTGTTGTACCTGGCGGATAAATCTCCTCTACCTCCGGAAAAAAAATGACGTGACAACCAACCCTCAAAAGCTTGTCGATATCTTTAGAGGTAGTTCGGGGATATTTTTCAAGATCTTTTTGTTCGTTAAATTGCGTTGGGTTGACAAAAATACTGCTGACAGTGAGGTCATTTCTTTCCAAGGATGCTTTCACCAAGGAAAGATGTCCTTGATGAAGGGCACCCATAGTTGGTACGAACCCTATGCTCAAACCTTGCTTTCTCTGTTGAACGAGATGGTACTTGATTTTTTCAACCGTCCTGAATAAGTGCATTGGTCAAAATTTTTGCAGATTCAATTATTCTCAGTTAGTGATGTCCTATTTGACAAACCAATTTAAACGTAAACGCGAGATCTGTTCGTAATAGATTAAAATTGAGGACTAAACAGTTGGAAAAAGGAGATTGGACACTCTAATAAGATGCTTACTAGCAAATAGGAAAAGTCGCAGTTTTTTTCTAATTTTGCAAATCGTTTTAAAAATTTATCTAATCGAACCATCTTCGTTCTCTACAACCAAGCATCTATGAGTAAAAAGAAAGTGTTGATTGTTACGCAGGAAATGAAGCCTTATACTATTCTTTCTGAGATTGGCGAAATTGCTCGTAAATTGCCCCAATATATCCAAGAAAATGGCATGGAGATCAGGATCTTGATGCCAAGATATGGAACTATCAATGAACGTAGACACCGGTTGCATGAAGTAGTGCGGCTATCGGGAATGAACATTATTGTTGATGATGATGACTTTCCATTGATCATCAAGGTCGCATCCTTGCCGGAAGCGAGAATGCAAGTGTATTTCCTAGACAATGAAGACTTCTTCAAAAGAAAGCATATTTTTACTTCAGATGACGATGTCCCCTTTGAAGACAACCAGGATAGAATGGTTTTCTTTTGTAAAGGAGTGATTGAAACTGTTAAGAAATTTGGATGGCCACCGGACATTATTCATTGCCACGGTTGGATGACCAGCCTCATTCCTTTCTATCTGAAGGTTGCTTACAAGAACGAACCATTATTCCAAGGTTCGAAGGTAGTTTTTTCAGTTTATAAGGATAATCTTGAGCATACCTTCGATGATAATTTCATCACAAAAGCTTCGATCAACAATCTCAACGAAGATGATTTAAGTGCCTTCAAGGATGGAGACAGGATCTCTCTTTATGAAGGCGGAATTGCCTTTGCCGATGGAGTCATCCAAGGAAGTGAGGAAGTAAGTGATTCGGTTCAAGCTGCTTTGCAGGACCCAGGTAAGCCAGTATTACAATATTCAGCGGAAGAGAACTTCCTATCGGGATATATGGACTTTTATAGCCAGATGCTTGCTGAAACGGAAGTTGCAGAATAATACCGCCGCTCGTTAAACAACTTGCTACTAGAATTCTATCGACGAACGAATTAGCAATAATACATTCTTGAAAAATCAATCTCTGATCTTTCCATGTTAGCAATCTATCGTTGCTGATATGGTTATTTGTTGTTTACCATTATTCACATTCTCAAAGAAATTTTTCTTATGAAAAGGATTCTGGCTTTGCATAAGCTGGTGGTATATATATTGGTCTGTAAGCTTTTTGCATTTTCATCCTGCAGTGATCCAACTTTAATTGGAGCTGACTTATTAGATGATATCAAAGTAGATATTCAATTTACAGATACGGTCTCCATGAATTCCCTCACCATTCCAGGTGATAGCATCCCGACCTTTAGTCCCTATAACCCATTTTCCTTCAATTCCCCATTTGCTGGTCAACTGGGTAGTTACTTATTTGGAAATTTTGAGGACCCACTTTTTGGTGTCGCATCTTCCAGTATATATCTGCAACCTCTTTTGAGAACAGTAAACACCGATTTCTCTGGTGCTACTCTAGATAGTATTCTTTTAATCTTACCCTATGATTCTTCCGGAATATACGGATACGGGGATGAAGAGATTAACATCAATGAAGAATTTGGCATCGAAGTCCTCAGGGTTATCGAAGACATTCCGAACGATCAAACTCTGTTTTCGAATGCCAACTTTGCGACTGACCCAACTGCAATAGCCAACGAGACATTTATCCCAGACTTGAGTCCTCGTCCTTTTGTTTCAGCTTCAGGAGATACTGTTTCCATTCCACACTTAGCGGTAAGTTTATCTAATGAGTTTGGTAATGAGATTTTGAGCCAAGACTCTACCACTTTTGCGAGCGATCCGGATCTTCTGGAATTCTTTAAAGGAATTCGAATTAATCCCACAATTAATACCAGTGGAGTACTCAGTTTCGCGCTGCGTCCCGATAACTCAGTTTATTCAGGAATTTACCTCTATTATACTCAAGATGACGAACAGAAGATTTTCCACCTTCGGTCTGGGAATTCTTCAGTCCGCAATGTCACGCTTGAGAACAATGTTTCCGGTGCATTCGTTGAAAGCTTTCTGGATAATTCGACTTCCGGGAGAGACACAAATTTTATTCAGGGAATGGGAGGACTACAAACAAAGATAATTTTTCCTTATATTCGTGATCTCAACAACGTTCTTGTTAATAAGGCTGAACTTATATTATCCGTAGCTGAACTAGACAACGATGACATCACTCAATTCCCCCCCATTGAACAACTGATTTTATTTCAAGTAAATACGGATCAAACAATCAGTCCGATTGAAGACCTCACGATCGTCACACAAACACAAAGACAAATTGAAGAAAGTTTTGGAGGAAACCTATCACCATCGGACAACGTTTATAAAGTAAATATCACTGCTGCATTTCAACAAATGATTGATGGAGGCTTGGAGAGTGAACTATTGATTAGTTCTATTTCGTCGGCCGAAAGGGCCAATCGATCGATTATTTATGGTGCAAACCACCCTTCATTCCCGATGGTGCTCAACCTCACTTTCACAAGGAAGTAATTTTAATGCGTTCATTATACTAAATATTCAACTGTCAAAATTATGTGTGGAATAGTAGCTTACATCGGCCCGAAGGAGGCCTACCCCATTCTCATTAAGGGGTTACAAAGACTCGAATATCGGGGTTATGACAGCGCCGGAGTAGCGCTTGCGAATGGTCAACTCATGGTCTACAAGAAAAAAGGTAAAGTCCAGGAATTGATCGATTTCGCAGAGGAGCTTCCAAAATCTTCAACAGTCGGTATTGGCCATACGCGTTGGGCGACTCATGGTGTGCCTAACGATGTAAATGCACATCCCCATACCTCAGGCAACAGCCAGCTGACCATCGTTCACAATGGCATCATTGAGAATTATGCGCTTCTAAAAGAAGCCTTGGAAAAAGAAGGTCATGTGTTCACAAGTGATACCGACACCGAAGTGCTCATCCACTTCATTGAAGAAATACAGGAAAAAGATCAATTGCCTTTGGAGGAAGCAGTGAGAATTGCCTTAACTCGGGTCGTAGGTGCCTACGCCATCGTAGTTCTTGACAAAAGAAACCCTAACAAACTAGTTGCTGCGCGCAAAGCCAGTCCACTTGTCGTTGGAATTGGAGAAGGTGAATATTTTCTTGCATCGGATGCCACTCCAATGATCGAGTACACCAACAAAGTCATTTACATTAATGACAACGAAATTGTCTCGATCGATCGTTACAATGGCATCCAGGTAAAAACGGTAAACAATGAAGTTCAGACTCCGACGATCCACGAAATTGATATGAAAATAGAAAACCTTGAAAAAGGGGGATATGACTATTTCATGTTAAAAGAAATTTACGAGCAACCGAAAACAATCTCTGATTGTATGAGGGGTCGTCTGAATAAAGAAGATGGATGGATACATTTGGGGGGCTTGGAAGAGTATAGTAATCGGATTGTTAACGCACAAAGATTTATCATTGCAGCATGTGGTACTTCTTGGCATGCGGGACTAATTGGAGAATATTTATTTGAAGAATTAGCTAGAATCCCAGTCGAAGTTGAGTATGCTTCCGAACTAAGGTACCGCAACCCTATCATAACGGACAAAGATGTCATCATTGCCATTTCCCAATCTGGAGAAACAGCTGATACTTTAGCTGCGTTGGAACTTTCAAGGGAAAGAGGTGCCTTAAATTATGGTATTGTTAACTCCGTTGGTTCCTCCATTGCCAGAATGACCGATGCAGGCTCCTATATTCATGCTGGCCCGGAAATTGGAGTGGCGTCTACCAAAGCTTTTACTGGGCAAGTGACCCTACTGACTATGATGGCGCTAAGTATAGGGCATAAGAGAGGCACAATTTCGGAGTCCCAATACCGCCAATATATTACGGAGTTGGCTAACATTCCTGCCAAGGTTGAGGAGGTTCTTAAGACCAACGACCACATCAAATACATTGCAGCAGAGATTCAAGACAAACCTAATGCATTGTACCTGGGAAGAGGATATAATTTCCCAGTTGCTCTCGAAGGAGCCTTAAAACTCAAAGAAATCTCGTATATTCACGCAGAAGGATATCCAGCCGCCGAAATGAAACACGGCCCAATTGCCCTCATTGACGAAGAAATGCCAGTTATTGTAATTGCTACGAACAAGAGTGCCTACGAAAAAGTCTTGAGCAATATACAGGAGGTAAAGGCCAGAAAAGGATACGTTATTGCCATCGTAACAAAGGGAGACAGTGAAATCAGTCAGGTCGCAGATGCTACAATTGAGATTCCTGAGACCATGGAGCCTTTCACTCCGCTTTTATCTGTTATTCCGTTGCAACTATTATCTTATCACATTGCAATTATGAGGGAATGTAATGTGGATCAACCAAGAAACTTGGCAAAATCGGTTACTGTAGAATAATCAGTCAACTACTAGGAAAGTAAAGTCGTTAATGCTTCTTTTGACAATAAAAGAGGCATTAACTTGTTTTTATAACAGATTCAATTAAATACGTTAAGATGTCTAATGAACACGACATGGTGTATAATTCCTCCAGGTCTTTGTTGATTATGCCAGAGTATGGAAGAAATATCCAAAAACTGGTACAGCATATAAAGACCATTGAGGACAGTGATGAGCGGCAAGCATTTGCAGAAAAAGTTGTGAAACTAATGATGCAAATGAACCCCCAAAATAAGAGCATTGAAGACAATAAGGAAAAGTTGTGGAAACACCTGTTCCGAATCGCGGAATACGATATTGATATCAAAGCTCCATTGCCAGAAACTCCCAAGCCCGAAGATGCAATCAAAAGACCGGAAGCAGTCACCTATCCAAAATCCGATGCTAAATTTCGCCACTACGGGAGCAACGTGCAAAAACTGATTCAAAAAGCTTTAACCATGGAGGACCCCGCAAAGAGAGAAGGCTTTGTGACGGTCATTGGTTCTTACATGAAGTTGGCCTATCGTACTTGGAATCGAGAACACTATGTGAGTGATGAAGTGATCAAAGCAGATTTAGAATCTCTTTCGGATCATCAGTTAAAGATCAATGATAATACCTCATTGGACAATCTGACAAATTCCAACAGGAAGAGAAAGAGGGGGAATACCGGTAGTGGAAGAGATAGCAATAATGGAAGAGATAGTAATAACTACCGAAACAGAGGGAAAGGCAGAAGAAGGAAATAAAAATAAGCATGGAGATGAACGCTTTCAAGGTTACCGGGGGACAACAACTTCACGGTGAAATCACCCCCCAGGGAGCCAAGAATGAAGCACTACAAGTTATATCTGCCTGTTTGCTTACTTCAGAAGCTGTTTCCATCTCTAATGTTCCCGACATTCTGGACGTTCAAAAATTGATTGCTTTGCTTGATGGTCTGGGTGTCCATATACAAAGGCATGACAAAAACCAGTATACCCTTAAAGCTGCTGAGATTGACTTAGAATATCTCACCTCTCCTCAATTTCAAAAGAATGCAAGCAGAATAAGGGGCTCCGTCATGCTAATTGCTCCTTTATTGGCAAGATTTCGCAAAGCATTTCTTCCCAAGCCAGGTGGTGACAAAATTGGCCGTCGCAGGCTTGATACCCACTTCAAAGGTCTACAGAAACTAGGGGCCAATTTCAATTACGATTCTATCACCAATGCCTACACTGTTGAAACAAAAGGTCTAAAGGGTACTTCTATATTGATGGATGAGATTTCCGTCACCGGTACGGCAAATGTAGTCATGGCAGCAGTGCTAGCGGAGGGAAGGACAGAGATTTACAATGCCGCCTGCGAGCCCTATGTTCAGCAGCTCTGCAAAATGCTGAATGGGATGGGGGCCAAAATCAGTGGGATCAAATCCAACCTGCTAACAATTGAAGGAGTGGAGAGCTTATCAGGCACAGCACATCGACTGCTGCCGGATATGATTGAAATCGGTAGTTTCATCGGTTTGGCTGCCATGACCCAATCACAAATTCTCATCAAGGAAGTATCTTATCCTGAACTCGGTATCATTCCTGAGGTCTTTCGAAAGCTGGGTATTCAATTGGAGAAGAGGGGAGATGACATTTTAATTCCCGCTCAAGAGCACTACGAAATTCAAACATTCATCGATGGCTCCATTATGACCATCTACGATGCTCCCTGGCCCGGTTTCACGCCCGATCTAATGAGCATCATACTCGTTGTAGCCACACAAGCAAAAGGCAGCATTTTAGTACATCAGAAAATGTTTGAAAGCAGACTTTTTTTTGTGGATAAACTGATCGACATGGGGGCTCAGATAATCTTATGCGACCCACACCGGGCCACGGTAATCGGCCTGGGGCGCAAACATGCACTGCGCGGGATTCAAATGACATCGCCTGATATCCGTGCGGGAGTTGCCCTACTCATAGCAGCTCTTTCTGCGACCGGAGAGAGCATTATCCATAACATCCATCAGATTGACCGTGGCTACGAAAATATAGACTTGCGGCTAAGAGCGCTTGGAGCCAATATACAGCGTCTTTAAGAAAAGTCAACCATTTCCAAGAAACACCTCCCTTCATGCTGAATACCAAGCCTGAAAACTACGAAATCTCTGTAGCGAAAATTCGCTAAGAATCAAAAATAGCTTAACTTTACAACTGAAATTTGGAGAAGCAGGAAAACTGCTTGCTAGTTTTCAACTTAGTTGTCGGGAATTTCCGAAGCATTCCTTATTTCGAAAAATTGTCAAAAAAGAAAAAATGTTGAACCTAACCGAAGAACAGCTGGCCGTCAAGGAAGCCGCAAGAGATTTTGCCCAAATGGAACTGAAGCCAGGAGTAATAGCGCGTGATAGCACAATGACCTATCCGCACGAGCAGATAAAGAAAATGTCAGAGTTAGGATTCATGGGCATGATGGTTTCTCCCGAATATGGGGGTGGCGGAATGGACTCATTGAGCTACGTCCTGGCAATGGAAGAAATATCCAAAATTGATAATTCGTGCTCAGTCATAATGTCCGTCAATAATTCCTTAGTCTGCTGGGGCATAGAAACCTTCGGAACGGAAGTACAGAAACAAAAATACTTAACCAAACTTTGCACCGGCGAGTGGATCGGCTCTTTTTGCTTGTCAGAGCCCGAGGCAGGAAGTGACGCCACCCACCAGCGAACAACTGCAACAGATCAGGGAGAATACTATCTCCTTAACGGCACAAAAAACTGGATTACCAGTGGAGGTACCTCCAAAGTACATCTGGTTATCGCGCAAACCAACCCAGAACTAAAGCATCGCGGCATCAATGCCTTTATCGTAGAATCGGATTGGAAAGGAGTTACTATTGGAGCCAAGGAAGATAAATTAGGAATCCGGTCATCCGATACTCACACCATTATGTACAGCGATGTAAGAGTTCCGAAAGAAAATCGTATCGGCGCAGAAGGTTTTGGATTTAAATTTGCCATGAAAGTGCTGTCAGGTGGAAGAATTGGAATTGCATCCCAAGCACTTGGAATTGCTGCTGGCGCTTACGAATTGGCATTGGCCTATTCAAAAGAGCGGGAAGCTTTTGGGAAGCCTATCCATCAACACCAAGCAATTGGTTTCAAACTTGCAGAAATGGCTACCCAGATCGAAGCTGCCCGTCTATTGGTGTATAAGTCCGCTTGGTTGAAAGACCAAGGAAGAGATTATGATTTAGCGAGCTCCATGGCAAAATTGTATGCTTCAGACGTAGCGATGAGGCAAACGGTCGAAGCGGTTCAAATCCATGGGGGCTATGGTTTTGTCAAGGAATACCATGTCGAACGACTTATGCGCGACGCGAAAATCACTCAGATCTACGAGGGAACCTCCGAAGTGCAGAAGATTGTCATCTCTAGAAAAATAGTTAGCGGAAAATAAAAATATTTGTAAGTACATTTGCAGTTCAAAATATACTTACAATGACCTGGAATAAAGAACTGGATACTTCCCGCCGATATTTGATGGGACCCGGGCCAAGCGATGTCCACCCAAGAGTCCTAAAAGCAATGTCAACGCCGTTGGTGGGACATTTGGATCCCGAATTCATCGAAATCATGGACGATATTAAGTACATGGTTCAACACACCTTTCAAACGCAAAATGAATTAACTTTTGTCGTCTCCGCTCCCGGAAGCGCCGGCATGGAAACCTGCCTGGTCAATTTACTTGAACCAGGTGACGAAGCCGTGATCTGCATCAATGGCGTTTTCGGAAACCGGATGGCTGATATTGTGGAAAGGTGTGGAGCAAAGGTAGTAAAAGTTGAAGCCCCTTGGGGAGAACCGATCACTACAGAACAAATTGAAAAGGCACTTTCAACTTGTCAACCAAAACTACTTGCCATCGTTCATGCAGAAACTTCGACCGGCGTACTTCAACCATTACAAGAAATCGGGAATCTGGTCAAGGAAGCAGGAGCGCTGTTTGTAGTAGATGCCGTTACTTCCTATTGCGGTACTGAAGTGAAAGTAGATGAATGGCAGATCGATGCAATTTACTCCGGAACTCAAAAATGCCTAAGTGCCCCCCCTGGCTTATCACCTATCTCTTTTAGCGATGATGCTGTACGAGTGCTCGAAAACAGGAATACTAAAGTGCAAAGCTGGTTTCTAGACTTAACCATGGTCAAGAACTATTGGGCAGGAGCAAAGAGGGCTTATCATCACACAGCTCCAGTTTCAGCTATGTTTGCCCTTAGGGAAGCCTACCGGTTGGTCCTGGAAGAAGGCCTGCAAAACAGATTCCAAAGACATCTATCGAATCATAAACTACTGCGAGACGGACTGCAGGAAATGGGGATTCATTATCCCGTTCAGGAAGAGTTTCGATTGCCAATGCTCAATGCAGTAACGATCCCAGATCACTTAGACGACGTAAAGATTCGGCAAAGGCTTCTCCATGAGTATAATATCGAGATCGGTGGTGGTCTCGGCAAATTTGCCGGAAAACTGTGGCGAATCGGCCTAATGGGGCAAAGCAGCAGCAAGAATCATGTCAATATGCTTCTGGCTGCATTAAAGGACATAGTATAAGTTAACATAACTGACCGAAAATCAGATGAGAGGTGCTGTCCAGATTGCAAAGATAACGGGAATACCGGTTCGAATACATTGGACCTTCGCTCTCATTCTATTTTGGATCATCTATCTGGTCTATGAACAATCTGGAAACTTACAATGGCAATATATAGTTTGGCAGAGCCTCATTATCCTGGCGTTATTCTTATTTGTCGTACTTCATGAATTCGGACACGCACTGACCGCCAGAAGATTTGGTGTTAAAACATTGGACATAATTTTGTCGCCCATTGGCGGGGTCGCCAGGTTAGATCGAATGCCTGCCAAGCCCATCCAGGAGTTTTGGGTTGCTCTCGCCGGCCCCCTGGTAAATTTTGTAATCAGCATCCTGCTTATCGGGATTTACCTGCTTCTCAATCCCGCCGAGAATGTAGGAAAACTAAATCTCATGGCCCGATACGTCATGAATCCCGACTCCAATGTCTTTCCCATCAGATTTTCCCAAATCGACCGACTATTTGCCTTCAACATTGGAATTAATTTAATCCTGGGACTTTTCAATATGATTCCAGCGTTCCCATTAGATGGAGGGCGGATTTTTCGTGCTCTCTTGTCCTTGAAAATGTCGAGATTAACTGCCACTCGAGTAGCCTCCTACGTTGGTCAAATTCTGGTTGCGGCACTTTTCCTATGGATGATATTCTTCCAAGAGCTGGACCCAATCATGATCTTCATCGGCCTATTTGTATTCGTCATGGCCGAAAGTGAATATCGATCTGTGAAATGGGAAACTAGATTGAATCAGTATCAGGCAGGTGATTGCATCAACGAGGACTTTCTCATTATGACACTTCCAACATCGCAGGAAATCGAACTGCCTCCAGGTACAGCTCCACGATACTTGTTGCTTCAAAATGAAGAACTCACTACCATTGGAGCTGTTGATATCGATCAATACAACAAACATCTCAAAAAGAAAGGTATCAAGTTCAAGCTAGATACCGTTATGCAAAAAGTTCCCGGGGAAGTACAGGAAACGACTCCCATGCTTCAAGTCCTGCAAAAAATGAGAGAAGCAGATGTAACAGTCTTACCAGTCCGTAAAGATGGTGTGATCATCGGGACAATAGATTTGTCTTCGATTGAAAAATTGATAGATGCAAAACAATAACTTTGGTAGCATGACACCTATATGCCAAGTTTGGATTTCACCAGAGATAGGATATCGTCCGAATCTTGTGTAAAGAGGATGCCATTCAAAACAGCACTCGTATCAAACACCATCAAGTACCCTTGTTCTTCAGCCACCCTCCGGATAGCTTCTTGCGCCTTCTCAAAAATGGGCTTTAACAATTCTTCTCTCTTAGCGGCAATTTGACCCGAAAGACTCTGCTCAAGTTGATATAACTCATTTCGATCGCGCTCTATTTCCTCCTGAATGACCACTTCACTTTTAGGAGCTAACCTACCCTGTTCTTTATCCTCCATATACTTGCTGTATCTTACCTGCAATTCTTCGGCTAATCGATCCCTTTCAGCAATCAAGCCTTCTTGAAAAGACTTCAATGATTCGTTGGCTTTTTCGGTCTCCGACATAGCAGCGATCAAATTCCCCAGGTTGACATGGGCATATCTTTGCTGACCAAAGCCAACTATTTGGCTAGTCAGGATCAACAAACCGGCAAAGAATAAAATCCGCATAATTTTACAAATTTACATTAGACATTATTCCCAAATAATTTGTACGGCTAAAAAAGCGCCTTTTAATTATGCTCTACGTTATCAAAAAGCTTACAGCCACAGAGGATGAGACGTTTTTGAATGCCTTGATCAAAATTAAAATCCTTCCTTTTTAGCTCATAAAACCATTTCAGAATAATGTCTATTGTAAGTAGGGACGTAGCAGCCTCTAGAAAGGTTGGTACAAGACTTGATAAATTTTAAAACAATTAATTTTTTAATTGCAATTATTTAAAACTTTTTGTTATTTTTGTTTCATTGATTGTTTTAATTAGAGAAAATGGGACAAAATTCGAGAGCAAAGGGCTTTATTCCCCATTCGCTATTTCAACTTAAAAGGTGGTTTTTGGATCGGATTAAATCCATGATTCATGAGTTCTTAATCCACTGGATTGAAGTTGCCTTGATTATTGCGTTTATTGGGTCGGCACACAAAAATCAAGTTCGATTCTCCAATTTCATTCCACTTGCGGTAACCGAGGAACTACCAAAAGCTGGAAAGCCAATGAACACCTCCCTTTTGGGAAAGAACGAAAAAAATAATGGTGACGAAGCGAATTGGGGTAACACCTACTCGAATTTGATCTACACGGAAGGAGATTTTGCCACTAACGATAGAGCCCGAGCAAAAGCCATCAAGCGCCTCAAGCAAAAGCAATACATTGAAAAATACTTAGAAGTAGCACAGGTGGAAATGAAAAAGCACGGGATTCCAGCCAGTATAACTTTGGCTCAAGGTTTATTGGAAAGTAATGTCGGAGAAAGCAAATTGGCTTTGAAAAATAACAATCACTTTGGTCTTAAATGCTTTTCCAAGACTTGTAAAAGGGGGCATTGCAGCAATTTTGAGGATGACTCTCATAAGGATTTCTTTCGCAAATTCGATTCGCCTGAAGCGAGCTTCGCAGCCCATAGCAAACTTCTCGAAAAACCAAGGTATCGTTTCTTATTCGACCTGGAAGTTTCAGATTACAAGAACTGGGCTCATGGTTTAAAAAAAGCAGGCTACGCAACGGACCCCAAATATGGCTATAAGTTGATCAATCTAATCAGGGATCTGAACCTCGATCAATACGATCAACTCCCTGATGAGACAAAGTTGGAAGTAGCTGATTGAGCCGTGAACCTTTGAAGGATTGATTATTATTGCAAATCTAAACGCTCTACTCTTAAGCCCGAGCGAGTGTAAAGCTTTAAGAAATAAACTCCTTTAGGAACATTATTCACAGTAATTTTTGTTTGAAACCTCGGCCACATCTTAATCACTTTCCCAGAAGGATTTACTAATATCATTTTTTGAATGTTGTAATCACTTTCAATACTCAGCACTCCGTTGCTGGGGTTTGGGAAAATACGGATGAGTTTGCCGACGGCAGCTTTTTGAACCTCGGTAAGCTTTTTTTCCTGAAGTTGTAGCAATAGAGCATCGAATCCCCCTTCCGATGCAAATTGCTTTTGGTTCACTGCTAAGGTGCCCGAAATGGAAGTCCAAATCAAAACTTGTTCGGCATTGTTCAGGCAGAGTCTTTCCGGAAAGAGCATACCTTCTTGCATCGGGAGGTCTATCCCGGACTTAGGTTTTAACGCTGGGTCTAATTTTAAAATGAATCCGCTGAACGTAGCAGAAGATTGGAATTTTGTGTTGCCAGCCTGCCATGGCCCCTGATAAACTCCGGTCAGCAGTATCTGGTCTTTCAAAAAGGTTATGTCTGCGGCCTGTTGGACATTACTGCCCCCAAAGGTATGTGCTTCCAGGGCCTGTCCGAGTAAGTTATATTTTAACAGAAACAAATCCTGATTTCGTGTCTGGCTTTGAATGCTAAGGCTGTCATTAAGCGTCAGAACACCAATGAAATGACCAAATAAGTGGAGATTTCCGTTTGGGCCCAAAGCAAGATCTTGCAGCTCATCGTCAAATACTCCTCCGGCTTTGGTTAACCAGTTAAGCTGTCCGGTACCATCGCTGTGTAGGAGGAAAACATCTCGGTCCTTCGTATTGGCAGTGACAGTATCGGTGTCTGTTCTGATTTGTCCATCAAAAATACCGGCAATGACGCAGGAGTTATCGGGAAGTGAAATAATCCGACGTGCTTGTGTTTTTCCTGTACCGCCGGCATTCCCAACCCATTCTAACGTTCCATTAGGATTGAATTTGCTGAAAAATAGATCTTGATTCCCGGAGGCTTCCAGGGTTGTGTTTCCGAAATGTATGCCTCCACTAAAGTGGCCCGTTGCATATACATTTCCATTTCCATCAATTGCGAGGTCATTGATTTCTTGAACGCCATTGCCATTGATAGGGAATGCCCAGAGAACTGATCCTTCTCTCGAAATCTTGGCGATGTAAAGTCCTTTGCTATTGAATTCATTACTTAAGTGATAGGTCCCCAGCTGTAGAGACAAACCGTACGAGCCTGCGATGAAAACATGACCATCCTTGTCTGCTTCCATGGCTGAGATCTTGTCATCAAGCGGACTATTTAAATGTATAAACCAGTTGGGCACCTGGTGGATGAAATCATAGTTAATGAGTACTGCATCGTTTCGGCCAGCTGCATTCAGACTGGATGTAGGAAGAGGAAATGTTTCGTTAAACCCGGCAGCAATTACTAACTCATCTTTTGCAGTAAATAGACAATCGGTGGCAACTTCATTGGATGTTGTTCCGAATTGCAGTAAACCTTCTATGATCATCTGTCCATTCAGAAATCCAATTGGGAACAAAAGAAGTATTGAAATAGAATTGTTCAGTTTTGTCCATTTTCGCATGATTTTAATGCTTTTTGGTCCGTTTTAATAAAACCAGTTAGGATAAATGTAATATCCTGCTACCTAAAAAAGTTTATATTCCGGATTTGATTTGTAAGGAGTTTCGCCACGTTATGTGCCCCTTACGGCGTTTAATTTTTTTCAATTTCCTCGTAATGAAGGTTTTTCTGTTTCGTATCATTCTCGTGCTTATGATCGCTAGCGGTTTTGCTTGCACCTCTGATTCCGGTAAACAAGAGCAGGAATTGTTGTTGACTGGCAACCCGGCGATCGATGGCCTAACTCAAGAGATTTCCAAAGACCCTCAAAATGCCGAGCTTTACGCTGAAAGAGCGCGGATTTATGGCCAAAATGAAGGTTTTGATGAAGCCATTGCTGATCTTGAAAAAGCCATTGAGTTAGATAGTCTTAAACTGATCAATTATTATGCTCTGGCCGAGCTCTACCTCAATTACTATCAGTCTTTAAATGCTTTGAAGACGATGGAAAAAGCAGTCGAGCTCTTTCCGGACCACTTGCCTTCGAGGCTCAAGTTAGCTGAATATCAGTTGATTCTTCGGAAGCACCAAGATTCTATGAATACCTTAGGTAAAGTCTTTGAGAGAGACGCACAAAACGCAGAGGCTTTCTTTTGGTACGCGATGAATTTGAAAGATCTTGGAAAGAAGGAAGATGCAGTTCCCTATTTTCAAAAGGCGGTAGAGAATGACCCTGAACTAGTCGATGCGTGGATTAATCTCGGACAGATTTTTGATGAATTTGAAAATCCAATAGCAACCCAGTATTTTGACAGTGCGATCGAAATGGCACCAGAAGATGCAACTGTTTTGCATGCCAAGGCTACTCACTTACAAAACAATGATAAAATTAGGGATGCGATCGAATGCTACAAATCGATCAGTCGAATCGACCCACAATACGAAGCTGCTTATTTTAATCGAGGGATGCTTTATTTGGAATTGGATTCCATTCAGAAAGCATTGAATTTGTTTGACATCACAACTAAAGTTCGCCCGACTCATGTGAAAGCGTACTTCTACAGAGGGCTTGCCAACGAACTTTTAGGTAAAAAAGAGGATGCAAAAGCCAACTACGAGCAAGTTTTGAATTTCGATCCTGATCATGCTGAAGCTAAATCGGCTCTCAAAAAGTTGAAAAGTTAGAAATTCCTACAAGAAAATTAATGGAATAAGTCTTGGGTTAGTTTTCTTACTGCAACCATTCTCTTGTATCTTTGTCTTTCACAAAGACAAAACCCTAATCTTGGACTACGCCAGCACGCATCGCGATATTGTTGAACTGTGCAAACAAAACAATCGAAACGCCCAGTTCGAGTTATACCGGCTATATTCAAAGTCAATGTATAACGTATGCTTGCGTATGGTGAAGAATGAAATGGATGCCGAAGATTTGCTGCAGAACTCTTTTGTAGATGTATTTAGCAAACTTGGTACTTTTAAGTATCAATCTTCAATTGGGGCGTGGATCAAGAGAATCGTTGTTAATAATTGCATTAATTTTTTAAAACGCAAACGACTGTATTTTGAAGAGATTAGGGAAGGCCATGGTAATATAGTCGAAATAGGCATTGACGAGAGTGTTGAACCTGAATACTCCGTTAAGGCCGTCATGGAAGCTCTCTCGCGTTTGCCGGATGGCTATCGGGTGGTTTTTACATTATATGCCATCGAAGGCTATGATCATCGTGAAATTTCTGAGATTCTCGGGGTAAGTGAAACTACTTCGAAGTCCCAATACAGTCGGGCCAAAAGAAAACTAAAAGAATTGATCGGTTCAAAAAACACAAATTATGCATGAAGACAGATTGGAATCGTTCATAAAAACGCATCGACAGGAATTTGATCATTTTGATCCCAGTGTCGAGATTTGGAATAAAGTGGAACTATCTTTAGAGGTTTCTCCTATTCGGAAATTGTCTTTTAGAAAGGTACTCGCTATTGCCGCCGCCGTTACAGTACTTCTTTCTACTGGATTCCTAATTGGTAATTATACTGCTGGTCCGGGTAGTCACCAAAGCGTTGCTGTCGAGCAATTAATTGAAATTGCTCCGGAATTACCTAAATTGGAGAAATACTATGACCAGGAATTTCAGAAGAAGTATCAGCAATTGGTCAGCTATGATTACGAGCCGGAAATACACGATGATTTAGACGAAGTTGACAAGGCCATGGAGGAGCTAAAGCTAGAATTGATTGATGCACCGAAAGGACTGGAAAAAGAAATACTAGACAACTTAATCGAAAGCTACAAAATGAAAATAAAAATTCTTGAACGCGTACTTGAACAGTATCAAAGGGAAGGGCATCTTAATTCGACAGACAATGACAGGTTTACGATATAGAAATTACATTTCTCTGTCCCTCTTTTTCTTCTTCCTTCTTGTTTCTTCTTTTGCTTCTGCCCAAAGGGATTTCTCAAAAACACTGATTAGGGAATTCAATACCGGTACTCAGGGTTCGGTAAAGATCTCTAGTAAGTATGGAAAAATCGACGTCGTGTCGTGGGAAGAAAATTTCACCAGGATAGACGTGAAGATTGTCGCGAAGGCATACTCAGAAGCCGCCGCTCGACAAGTCCTGGATCGGATTGAGGTTCACTTTACCGAAAATTCGGAAAGAGTCACTGCCAATACGGAGATTAGGGCTAAACAAACTAATTGGTGGCAACCAAGATCAGGAGGGAAGGCTGATTATTCTATCAATTTCAAGGTTTACACCCCTGTGACATCTAACATTCTCATTAACCTTCATCATGGCGACATTACGATGAAAAGAATTGAAGGTTCTGCCGATATTATGCTGAAACTTGGTAGCGTAGATATTGAGGCTGTGGGCGACCGTTCTTTCTTTCTCTTCGATTACGTAAATGGATCGATCGGGAAAATTAATGATGCTTATGCAGAGTTAAGTGACTCTAAGATCGCCATCGATCAAGTGAAAGGCATAGAGATTAAAAGTGATAAATCTAAAGTTACGATCAATAAGGCAGGTCGGGTACGATGCAAGACAAAGTATGACGATTATACCATTAATGAAGTAAATTCGCTTTTCAATACTGGACAATATGATGAAATCATTGTTGAGGAAGCTACGGAAATGACTGTGCAATCACGAAACACTGACTTTAGTATCGGACGGATTAATGATCGCTTGGAAATGGATGTTGTGAAAGGCGACACCAGGGTAGATCTACTAGCGCCTTCTTTTTCTTCGGTAAGTCTCTTTGGCGAGAGTGCCAGCTTTGGTTTACGCATACACCCGGATGCGACCTTTACCCTTGATGCAGAGGCCGACTATGCTGGAATTAGCTACCCACCCGAACTGCAGATATCTTTTGAAGAAGAGAATAGTACTCGACATACTGTAAAAGGCAACTGGAAGAAAGGAAAAAACAATGGAGAAATAGTTGCCAGATTAAACCACGGTGGTTTAAAGGTAAGCCGTTGAGACCGTGTAATGGGGAATTAAACCAACAAAATCTAGCCTTTTTAATCACAATCGAATTATCTTGTTATTTCATTTGGAGTATCAATGTAGCTGAAGCTGTGAATTCAGCCTTTCCGCAGGTTACTCAACAATATGACAAGAGATGAAAATAAAATTTTGTGGAGCAGCACAAGAGATTACTGGTAGCGCCCACCTGATTACATTAGACGACGGGTATACGATTCTATTGGACTGTGGATTATATCAGGGTAGGGCTGAGGAAATGAAAAACTTCAATGAAAACTGGCTTTTTGATCCGTCGAAATTGGATTGTGTGATCCTCTCTCATGCACACATAGATCATACTGGAAGGCTGCCCAAACTAGTGAAGGACGGCTTCAAAGGACCAATATACTGTACACATGCTACCCGCTCTCTCTGTGCAATAATGCTGTTGGACAGTGCAAAAATTCAGGAAAGAGATGCTGCGTACGATAAGAAGAAGCTAAAAGAAAAGCAAAACCGGGAAGAATATCGAGAGGCTTTGTACGGTCGAACGGATGTAAAATCAACCTTGAATCAATTTACAGGTTGTAGCTACAATCGATGGTTTGAAATTGATCATAGCAAAGTACAGTGTTTTTTTACGGACGCCGGACACATTCTGGGAAGTGCCAGTATTACTTTGAAGATCCAAGAAGGAAATAAAGAAATCATGTTTGGATTTTCGGGAGACATCGGAAGACCGGCCAGACCCATCTTGCGTGATCCAGTGCCAATGCCTACAGTGGATTACCTGATTTGTGAATCCACTTACGGCGATCGGGTTCACACTGCTGCCCCAAGTGAAAAGACACGATTCCTAGAGATCATTAAACGGACCTGTATTGAGCGCAAAGGCAAGTTATTAATTCCCGCCTTTAGCATTGGTCGTACACAGGAGCTTGTTTATCTGCTCGATCAATTAGAAACGGAGGGTCTCCTCCCCAAAGTTCCCGTCTATGTTGATAGTCCTTTGGCGGTAAATGCAACTACTATCTTTGGGACCCATCCGGAGTGCTTCGACAACGAACTAAATGAATACCTTTTAATCGACGACAACCCTTTCGGATTCAACAGCCTTTCCTACATCAAAAAAAGAGAAAGATCAAAAGAATTGAACACGTCTGATGAACCATGTATCATCATCAGCTCTTCCGGAATGATGAATGCAGGGAGAGTCAAACATCACCTTTTTCACTGCATCGAAGAGGATCGAAATGCAATCTTGATCGTGGGCTATTGTTCTCCCAACACACCAGGTGGCATGCTTCGCAATGGTGTGGATAAAATTAAGTTATTTGGTCGATGGAAATCTGTGAATGCCAAAGTTGAAGTAATGGATTCCTTTTCGGCCCACGCAGATAAACTGGAAATGTTGGACTTTCTAAAAGGCCAGAGGGAAAGCGTTAGGAAATTGTTTTTAGTTCATGGCACCTACGAAAAGCAGATGAAATTCAAGCAATTGCTGAATACCTACGGCTTTGAAGATATCCAAATTCCTGATTTGGGAGATGAATTCATTCTGGATTAAATTGTTTCCTCACCAAAGTTCAGTATCTTCATTCTGAATCAAAAGATGCTTCGCATGGTTTTAGAAGATGCGATCAGAAAGTTAATTTGCTCACAGGATAATTTCCCTTTTCTAAGCACCCAGGAGCTCGACGAATTGCTTAACATCATGGAAAGGCAAGAATACGTCGTGAATCAAACGGTCTTTTCCATTGAGGATGCGGCAAGGTACTTTTATTTGGTAGAAAAAGGACTTTTCATTTTAAACCTTCGAGGTGGACGTATCAAAACGTTTAAACCGGGCGATATTTTCGGCGAAATCGCCGTCATCAATGAAAATGTTCGAACGGGTACGATAAGGGCTATGGAAAACTCGACATTGCTAGCATTTAATGGTCACAAACTTTTTGATGCAGCGTTCATTAGCCCGGAAACAGCTCTTAAAATTACCCGGGCCTTAGCCATCAGGGTAACTAATTATCTGCGATCCCGCGAACAAATATCCACCAAGGAACTAATCGAACAGGGGGAAAACGATATTGTCGAATTTAAGACCTCCCTACGCTGGAACATGGAGAAAGAACACAAGGATAAATTAATTGAACATGCAGTCTTGAAGGCACTAGCCGCCTTCTTGAACACGAAAGGAGGTACTTTGCTAATTGGGGTAAGAGATGACAAGGAAATTGTAGGAATTGGCCAAGACAGATTCGAAAATTACGATAAAATGTTACTTCATTTAACGAGATTGGTTAAGGAGTACATAGGACCGCTTTATATTGAGTTTTTAAAATTTGAAATCGAACAAATTGACAAAGAACACGTGCTTCGGATTGACTGCGATGCAGCTACCTTACCTGCCTATGTGAAGGAAAAATACGACGACGCCTTCTATGTACGTACGGGTCCGTCGACAACTCACCTTAAAGTAAGTAGAATTTACGACTATATTCGCATGAGATTTCACTAGATTCGCCATCTAGCAGAAAAAGAAATAATGGCTACCTTTCACCCACCCGCGGCCGGCGCAATAAGACTCTATCTTCTTTTGTTCAGTAGGGTTCGAGACCGCAATAATAACTTGATTTTTTTCCACCTTATCAAGGACAGAAACGTGCTCTAACCTGGTACCTGATATTATCTGATCTACTTTTCTGGGATTATTACATATCCATTTGAATTGTTGGCCATTGCCTACCAACAGTTCTGCAATTCGCTTTCCTTTTCGTCCGGCACCCCATAAAACCAGATTTTGAAGGGGATTTAACTCTAGTTCCAGAAAGTACGGTACCTTTAAATCAAAATAGCTTTGATTACTGTATTTAACATCATTGCGCGAAGTTCTTCCATGGTGATCTCTCCAGTAGTGTAATGTCTTCAAGGAAGATTTTACGCGAAGCCCCTCTTTATAGAAACGGAAGCAAAGGTCATAATCCTCCGGGTATACCTCTGCATCGAAGCCTCCAATCCGTCGTAAATCATCTCGAAAAACCATCCAGTTGGGCGAAGGAATTACACATTCCCGATATATATCCAGATAATTTTCCTCCCTGCTTGATAACTTGTTTAACCAACTTTCATACCGCTTATAGCCGTCACCAAGGCCTTCTTCTGAGAAATACTTGACCAACCCTGTGGCTACATGACCTTGCCCGAAACGGGACAGGATTTTTCGAAGTACAGCCAATTTTTCCGGTGCCATCATATCATCTGCATCCATTCTGGTGACCAGGCCTCCGCGGCTATTGGTAAAAGCTTTTCGTAGCGCTGGGACAATCCCCTTATTAGTATTTTGCAACACTTGAATGCGGTGATCTCTACTGGCATAAGAACGCAAGGTTGACAAACTCATATCCGTTGAGTAATCATCAACGGCAATCAATTCCCAATTTCCATCGGATTGTCTCAGAATAGAATCTAAGCAAGAGCTCAAGAATTGCCCTGCATTAAAAACCGGCATCAATATTGAAATTAAAGAAGGATGGGACACAGGTGGTTCATATTGGCAAATGATGATATTTTATTACTTAAGCACCAAGTCAATCAAAAGATGATTTCACAAGAATTCCCATTTACCACTTTTCCTTCCGCCTGGAGTCAAAAGGAAAATATTCTTACCCAAAGAGAACTGATTGTCAGGAACTTTTTACAAAAACTGAAACTACTTTTCTTTTGAAAATCAATTCAAAAACATAACTTTGCAGCGATTTTAAAGAACCTATCTATTATTAGATATAAATTTCCTTTTCGTATGGCTAATATAGGTCAAATTAAACAAATTATCGGTCCTGTTATCGACGTTAGCTTCTCCGGTGAAGGAGCGGAATTACCAGAGATTCTAAATGCATTGGAGATCAAAAGACCCAACGGTGATATCTTAGTGCTGGAAGTACAGCAGCATTTAGGTGAAGATAGCGTGAGAGCAATTGCAATGGATTCAACTGATGGTCTTACCAGAGGGACTGCAGTCGAAGATACAGGAAGACCGATTGCAATGCCGGTGGGTGATCAAATCAAAGGACGCTTGCTGAATGTAATCGGCCAAACGATTGACGGAATCAATCAACTCGAAAAGGATGAAACCGCTTATCCGATTCACCGCAAACCTCCTACTTACGAAGACCTGACAACAGAAAAGGAAGTACTCTACACTGGTATCAAAGTTATTGACCTCATCGAACCCTATATGAAAGGTGGAAAAGTAGGATTATTTGGTGGAGCGGGAGTAGGAAAAACGGTGTTGATCATGGAATTGATTAACAATATCGCAAAAGGGTATGATGGAATCTCGGTATTTGCGGGAGTAGGTGAGCGGACCAGGGAAGGAAACGATCTTTTGCGAGAAATGATCGAATCTGGAGTAATAAAATACGGTCATGCTTTTGAGGAAAGTATGGAAGCTGGTGGATGGGATTTGTCGAAAGTAGATATGAAGGAGTTAAGTGACTCCAAAGCCACTCTTGTATTTGGACAGATGAACGAACCTCCTGGAGCGCGCGCTCGGGTTGCCCTAGCGGGTTTGACAGTTGCGGAATACTATCGCGATGGCGACCTTGAGGATCCGACCGGAGGAAGAGATATCCTTTTCTTTATTGACAATATCTTTCGATTTACTCAGGCAGGTTCCGAAGTATCCGCTTTGTTGGGCCGGATGCCTTCTGCCGTAGGATACCAGCCCACTCTAGCAACGGAAATGGGATTGATGCAAGAACGGATCACCTCTACAAAGAGAGGTTCGATTACATCAGTACAGGCGGTATACGTTCCTGCAGATGACCTGACTGACCCAGCTCCTGCAACGACATTCTCTCACCTGGATGCAACAACTGTACTAAGCCGGAAGTTGGCAGCACAGGCAATTTATCCCGCAATCGATCCGCTCGATTCGACTTCTCGAATTTTGGATCCCAATATCATCGGTGATGAACACTATGATACTGCCCAGCAAGTAATGCAGATATTACAACGCTACAAAGAATTGCAGGATATCATTGCTATTTTGGGTATGGAGGAACTTTCTGATGAAGATAAAACTGCAGTGCACAGAGCTCGTCGTGTACAGCGATTCCTTTCTCAACCATTCCACGTTGCAGAACAGTTTACAGGTATTCCAGGTGCTTTGGTACCAATCGATGAAACCATTAGAGGGTTCAAGATGATTCTGAATGGTGAAGTGGATGAATATCCGGAAGCTGCCTTTAACCTCAAAGGTACCATTGACGAGGTGATTGAGGCTGGAAAGAAAATGATTGAAGAAGCAGCGTAAGTTTCACCATACAACTCAATATCAAGAAATGATGCACATAACAGTATTGACTCCTGACAAAAAGATTTTTGAGGGAAAAATTACTTCTGTTAAAGTTCCCGGTACCATGGGCCAATTCCAAGTGCTTAAAAATCATGCTCCGATTGTATCATCACTTGATGAAGGTGTGATCACGATTTTGACTGCCGAGGGTGAACATGAAGTCTATGATGAAGAAAGCGGTGCGATCAAAACGGAAACGCAAAGTGGAAAGGAGTATTTGTTTAAAATCCAGAAAGGATTCATTGAAGTATTAAAGAATGAGATTTCCCTGCTAGTACAGGGCGTTAACCAAGCGTAACAATCTATATAAACAGATTTCGTGAAGGCCTTTTAAAACGACAGAAGTTTTGAAAGGCCTTACTATTTACTCTTATGTTTTATCTCATTATTTCTTTGAGTAGAAGTTCTGTTCCACTCACATCTTCTTGATCTTCTTTTCCTCTAGCGATGGCCCTCAGGGCTGCTTTTTTGGCTTTTCCTTTTTTGCCCAACTTATGATATAATGCGGCCACTGTATCCATGTTGAAATACTGCCCTTTCAATTTTACAGATTTTCGTGCCCAACCTAAGGCTTTCTTTAACATCTCTTTATCATCAATAGCCTCATAAAAAGTCCAGGCCACGTTATTTAATTCCAAATAGTCATCGGAAGAGTATGCATCATAAAACTCAACGGCAGTGTCGGCAAATTTCTTTAAATTACCCAATTGTTGGTAATAGTTCATCTTAAAATTAGCGGTCAGTTTAGGTGCTACATCCGGAAAAGCTTTCCGGTACAGCCGAGCTACTTCTTCAATGGATTCATCTTCAGTTTTGGTTTTATCTTTGAAAGCATCGGTTAGGATTAAACCCTGAATCTTTCGGAGCATTACCTCTTTGTTAAAGGTTTTTTCAAACAAGGCCTTGTTTTCAAGCAGATAGTCAAACAACTTGCCATGTGCCTTATCCGCAAACAAGAATATAATTTCCAAATTCTCTGGTGTATCCCATTTATCCTGGGTTTCCATATAGACATCGGCTACCTCTCCGTGGTTCCCATGCATTGCTTGGTAACTAGCATATAAATAATCTTTCAAAAAACGGGGATCGCGATCCCCGTTTCTAAACCGCTCATCCATCGCTGAAAAACGTTTTTCAGGATTGAGCGCGTTTTCTCCCATTTCAATGAGTTGCTCTGCCTGAAGAAAACCCACTGCTCGATGCAAAAGAGTTCCGCTAGCAGCAATGTATAGCAAGGTTGGATAAGCCGCTACATTGTATTTTCTTGCTAATTCCAGTCCCTCTCCCTTTTCCATATCAATCTGTACATTGATAAAATTGGCATTGTAAAAATCGCCCACTTCTTTCCGGGGAAAAACCTCTCTGGCCATCAATTTACAAGGGCCACACCAAGAAGTATAAGCATCCAAAAAAATAATCTTATTTTCTTTTTGAGCAATTGCCAGTATTTCACCCCAATTTCCGTTCGTGAAAGACATCCCATCTGCTTGAGCAAAAACCGATGACATATAGGCCAAGAAAAAGGTCAGTAGAATATATTTTCTCATACTCAAAATTTTAAATTGAGACCATTATTAATAATAAATTTCGTCTTTATTTGGTTCAATTTCTGAACCTCTTGTACAACGCCATAAAAAATGAAAAAATTCTTCAGACGACTTATAATCCTTTTTGCTGTAATAATGTTGTTGGTCGTAATGCTTTCCATTATAGCTACCAGTTTATTCGGAAATAAGATCGGTGAGAGGATTGTCACCGAGGTGAATAAGCAGATTGATTCGGAGTTGGTTGTGGAAAAATTTGATCTTAGCCTCATTCAAAGCTTTCCTAATTTGAGTGCCAATTTGCGGAAAGTCCTTTTAAAGGATAATGAGGGAAAAGCTTTAGTAGAAGCAGAAAAACTATCCGTCAAACTTGGATTGTTTCCCCTTATTAGGTCAAAGGTAGATGTACGTTCGGTTACATTGAGCGATGGTACCATAAGCTTGCTAATTGATCGTAATGGAGAGGGTAATTACAATATAGCAAAAACAAACACAGCTGAATCTGAAGAGAACAAAAGTAATACCGAGGTCAGCGTGAATAAGGCCATCTTGAAAAATATCGACGTCATTTATTTGGATCGATCATCTGAGCAAGAAGCCATTCTTTGGGTCGATAATGCCAATTTTACCGGGGCATTCTCAAACAGCCAGTTTTCTCTCAAAAGTAAGGCTCAACTCTTAACTCAAAAGATTGTTGTCGGTAACGAAAATTATCTGGTAGGAAAGGATGCAGCTTACGAAGCCGAAGTAGATGTAGATCTAGAAAAAGGGCTTTACGAATTAAAAGAAGTCGCCCTGACCCTTGGAAAGAATACCTTTGTATTAAATGGCTCCGTAGAGCAACAAGGGGTTTCTACACACCTAGATTTAGCATTCAAAAATGACGGTGGCGATATTGCATCACTCATGCAATTGTTACCTGATGAAATGATTAAGGGATTAGGTAATCTAAAGAGCCGTGGAAATTTGCTTGTAGAAGGATCTGCTAAAGGGATTACGGACGGAAAAAACCAGCCCGCCATAAAAGCTGCTATTCAATTGAGTAAAGGAGAAATCAGATCACCTGAACTCGGAAAGAATTTTGAAGATGTGACGCTGTCTTTACGATTTGATAATGGTAGGCGCCAGGACAACTCTACATCTATATTAGAATTGGAGAACCTGGTAGGGTATTTTGGTAAAGATCGTGTAGAGGCACATCTGCTTTATGAAAATTTTAATCGGCCAAACATAGATTTTTCCCTGGATGGCGTTATACCGATGGCGGCCGTTTACGGCCTACTCGGCAATAAAAAGATAAGTAAGGGTAGCGGTGAGATAGTTGTTAAAGATCTATCGATTGAGGGATTACTAAATGACCTTCGCAGTCCTAGCCGACTTTCAAAGGTAGAGAGTAGGGGGGATATTGAGTTTCTGGATGCAAGTCTAACCTACAATGGCGAAAAACTAATTTTTGAAAGCGGTTCTTTTAGTCTAAATAATAGTTTTTTAAAGATCGACAATTTGATTTTCAAGGGAGCTGGCAACGATCTGGCCTTTAGAGGATCAGCGTATAATGCGCTTCCGGTCTTCTTTGCTGATTCTGTCAACTCCAAAAGGGCGGAACTTGAATTTGATGCTGACCTAAAAGCAAAATCTATCGACCTTGATCGGTTATTTGCACTAAATGCCATCGATTCTACTTCCAATGATATTCCAACTGCTGCCGTTGATTCTATGAAAGAAGCTCGGATCCAGCAAAGGGAAAAGTTCACAGACTTTCTAAAGGGTAGTTTCAATGCGGTGATCGACGACTTTAATTACAACAAGATCAGAGCGAAGGATTTTTCGGGAAAAATCGAATTCATCAATAATGAAATGGACATCACCGGATCCGCCATGGCAATGGATGGCGAACTCAATCTGGAAGCCCAGGTGTTCTTTGAGGACGAGCCCAGGCTTACTGCCAAAATGATCTGTGACCAAGTCAATGCCCGACAATTCTTTACACAAACCGATAATTTTGGTCAAGAAGTACTCATCGATAAAAATATAAATGGAAAACTAAATGCAAAGATCGCCATCGATGCTTTTTGGGATGGAGAAGGCCGTTTTATGCAAGATCGAATGAGAGTTCTTGCCGGGATTGGCATTGTAAATGGGGAGCTTAATAACTTCAAGATGTTAAAGCAATTTTCATCGGTGGTAAAAATTCAAGACCTCATGAGAATTAAGTTCTCAAATTTGCAAAATTTCCTCGAGTATCGTCGTAATCGTTTGGTCATCCCTGTCATGTTCATTCAAAGCAATGCAATGAACTTAACGATCAATGGTGAACACACCTACAATAATGAAATCTATTATAACATAAAGGTCAATGCAGGTCAGATTCTAGCCAATAAGTTCAAACGGCATAACCCAAAATTAAAACCTCTTAAGGCTAGGAAAAGAGGCTTCTTCAATTTGTATTACAATATTTATGGTGACATCAATGAATATGAGATCAAAAGTGCGAAAAAGGATATCAAGCAGGATTTCGAGCGCAGTAGTAGAAAGAAACGTGAAATCCAGTTAGCACTGGAGGAAAAGTTTGGCATTGTAGAACTTGTGGAAGAGCCCATCGAATGGAGAGACATTCCCGAATATGACGAAGGAGAAACAACTGATGAAGATGAAGAATTCATCGATTGGGAGGAAGAGAAAAGAGATACTACAAAAAGTTTCCGTTAGCTTGTCGGATGATGACCGCTAGCAAAACTTGACCAACTGCCCCTAAGGTTCGTTTATTGATCACTTCCATATTGTCATTATGTGTATGCCAATGGTCGCCAAAACTCTTATTCCTGGGGTTAGGAGGCAGATTAATGATGTCTATCATAGGTATTTTAGCCATCGTATTCACATAATAGTGATCATCTATAAGCCCACCGCCACCTTCTAGCTGTACATTCGCAAAATAGTTGCCGTATCCCATTCTTTCAGCGAGCTCCCATACCTTTTCGACCAGAGGGCGAGCAAACCTCATCGACCACCCTTCTTTAGGGAAACGAGCATTTTTGGCTCCAACCATGTCCAGGAGAATGCCATATTTAAACCCACTGGCATGTTGATTTTCAGACCAATACTGCGATCCAAGGCAAAAACTGTCTTCGGCTGCCTTCTTTTCCTCTTCCGTGCCACCTTCTCTACTGTCTCCATAATCTTCCATATCAAACAAAATGATATCTACTCCTAGGTCAATCGGAATATTTTGAAGATTTCTGGCAACTTCCAGTAAGACCGCTACTCCACTTCCACCATCATCTGCTCCCAGGATGGGTTCGTTGTGCCTAGACACACTTAGTGGAGAGTCTGCCATGGGTCTGGTATCCCAATGAGCAGCCAATAGAATCCGATTGGTTGATTCCGGATTATATTGAGCAATAATATTCGTCCCATTCAGTTGTTCGCCGGTATAAGCTTCGTCTTGAAATTTTTGCTCAATAACTTTTGCACCGAATCTCTTAAAGGTTTTTACCAACCATTCACGGCAAGCATCGTGGCCAGCTGAGTTTGGGTTACGAGGGCCAAAAGCAACTTGCTTAGCTACATAACTATAGGCAGAGTCTCTTTCGAATTTAGGAACGGCAACTGGTGCATTCATTTGTTTCTCTTTGGTCTTTTGCTTATCGCCACTGGTTTCATCAGAATTGCATGCAGCTATTAAAATAGCAAGGAGAAAAAAAAGGAAAATACGATTCAACATGACGCGAAAATTATTGAGAGGGTTCTTTTCCAAAATGTTCCCAGCCTTGGGCCGTGATGTTGTGAATATTCCCACCAGTAGTGTGTAGTTTGACACCATCTTCTGCAGGTGTAATTTCTCCCATGATGTAAATATCTGGCAGATATTTTACCTTCTCGACATCTTTAGGATTTATGGTAAATAGGAGCTCATAGTCTTCTCCACCACTCAATGCGCAGGTAATCGGATCGAGGTTAAATTTTATTGCCATCATTTGAGCATCCGGATGAATTGGCACTCCGCTTTCCTCTACAAAGGCTCCGACACCAGACTGTTTACAGATATGAAAAATTTCTGAAGCTACACCATCCGAAACATCAATCATGGCAGTAGGCACCAAATTGTTTTTAGCGAACAAATCGATCATATCCTTTCTGGCTTCTGGCTTTAGTTGCTTGCCCACTAAATAAGCTTGATCTTCCAAATCGGGTTGAATACCAGGGTTAGACATATAGAGCTGCTTTTCCCGTTCGAGAATCTGCAACCCTAGGTAGGCCGCACCAACATCGCCCGTAATGCAGATTAAATCGCCTACTTTAGCAGTATTTCGATAAGTGATCCGAGATGCCTGGGCCTGGCCAATTGCGGTAATACTAATGATAAGACCTTTGTTAGAAGAAGTGGTATCTCCACCAACCAGATCCACTCCGTATTTTTTGCAGGCAGTACGGATTCCGTCATAGAGTTCCTCCAGTGCTTCTACTGAAAACCGACTCGAAAGGGCCAATGATACTGTTACCTGCTTCGGAGTAGCATTCATTGCATAAATATCCGATAAATTGACCACTACAGCCTTATAACCGAGGTGCTTTAGCGGTGAATACATCAGGTCAAAATGGATGCCTTCCACCAACATATCGGTGGAGACAACAGTGAGATTTTTCCCATTGTTAATGACGGCGGCGTCGTCGCCAACGCCTACAATTGAAGATTTATTCTTTAAAGGAAAGTCTTGAGTGAGGTGATCAATGAGGCCGAATTCTCCTAACTCATTGATTTCTGTTCGGTCAGTATTCTTGGTTTCTGCCATGTAATAAAGTTAGTGGTATGAGAAGACAACTATCAACTTTCACAAAAAAAATTCGTATACAATTGGCATAAGAATGCGAGCAAATAGAAAAGGCAGCAAATTTGCTGCCTTTCGCGCCTCAGGTAGGGCTCGAACCTACGACCTACGGATTAACAGTCCGCCGCTCTAACCAGCTGAGCTACTGAGGCATATCTTGGAAAAAAATTGGAATCCTTTCCAAGAGCGGTTGCAAATTTATTATATAATGTAGAAAAGTGCAATATTTGTGGAAAATAAATAAAAATTTTATGAGCTTATTGACTATTGGAACAGTTGCATTTGATGATATAGAAACTCCCTTTGGAAGAGTAGAGCGGGCAATCGGTGGTGCGGCAACTTATATTGCCTTGGCGGCATCTTACTTCCATAAAGATGTACAAATCGTTTCCGTAGTAGGAGATGACTTTCCAAAAGATGAGTTAGATTATTTGCAATCGAGGGGAGTAGACTTAGAAGGCTTACAAATCAAAGAGGGAGAGAAGTCTTTCTTCTGGGCTGGTAAATATCATGACGACTTAAATAGTAGAGATACATTGGACACACAATTAAATGTCCTGGCTGATTTTGAGCCAATTCTACCAAACAGTTACCGGAAGCCCGACTTCTTAATGCTGGGAAATTTAACGCCCGCGATTCAGATTCAGGTCATCGAACAGCTTGAGAATCGACCAAAGCTCATTGCCCTAGATACCATGAATTTTTGGATCGACAGTGCCCTTGAAGATTTAAAGCGCGTTCTGGGGATGATTGACGTCCTGATCATCAATGATGAAGAAGCTCGGCAGTTAACCGGCGAACACTCCTTGGTAAAAGCAGCTACCGCCATTCATGGTATGGGCCCCAATTACTTGATTATCAAAAAAGGCGAACATGGTGCTTTATTGTTTTATAACCATGACCAGAATGCCGAAAGCGATTCAATATTTTTTGCACCGGCACTTCCACTAGCCGAAGTATTTGACCCAACGGGCGCCGGTGATACCTTTGCCGGGGGATTTATGGGATACTTAGCGAAAAGCAACGATACTTCTTTTGAAAATATGAAAAGGGCAGTGATTTATGGATCTGCGATGGCGTCGTTTTGTGTGGAGGAATTCAGTGTAGCAAAACTCAAAAAACTGACGGATGAAGCGGTCCAGAAAAGAATCAATCGCTTCGTCAACCTCGTCAATTTTAATATTGAATTGAAACCATCCGCAGTATAAGCGAATGATCAAATGAACTTATAATTTTCTCTGGCCTCTTTTCCCACTGGCCTGCGTTCTTCCTTAGTCATTTAGCTACAGCTATACTACTTCGGTCGGGCCTGGGCCAGCAAAAAAATAGCCTCAGATAAATTTTACAATTCAATTGGTTAACCTGCTTACTTGGTTGTGCAAGTACTTGTTAATGGGGTCATTGTAAAGATCTCATTAACACGATAAAGCTTAACGGTTCGCCAATTGACCACAGGCCGCATCAATATCCTTCCCTCTACTCCTTCTCACGGTTACCATAACATTTTTTCTTCGAAGATACTGCGCAAATGCATCTACTTTTGCCGTGCGCGCTTTGGTCAATACAACTCCTTCAACTGGATTGTATTCGATGATATTTATCTTAACGGGAAATCTTGTACAGAGAGCTGCCAGTTTCTTCGCATCTTCAAGAGAATCATTAAAGCCATCGAATGCAATATATTCATAGCTAATCTTATTGCCAGTGCGTTGATGAAAGTAAGTCAAGGCGTCCATCAGGGCCGCTAGGTTATTTTGCTCGTTAATGGGCATGATTCGGTCTCTTTTCTCATCGTCAGCCGCATGTAAAGATAAAGCCAAATTGAATTTTACCTGATCATCAGCAAGTTTTCGAATCATTTTGGCAATCCCAGCGGTACTTACCGTAATTCTTTTGGGAGACATGTTGAGCCCCTCTGGTCCCGTGAGGTATTCAATGCTTTTTAAGACATTTTTATAGGCTAGTAATGGTTCTCCCATTCCCATATATACGATGTTGGTAATTGGATGCTGAAAAGAGGACTCGCATTGCCGATTCACTGCTACTACTTGGTCGTATATTTCCCCCGGTTCTAAATTCCGTTCCCGCTTCATTTTGCCAGTTGCACAAAATTTGCAGGTAAGACTACACCCTACCTGTGAAGACACACATACCGTATACCTGCGATCGATCGGTACTGGAATAAGCACCGATTCTATTAGGTGGCCATCAAATAGCTGGAACCGGGTCTTGATCGTCCCATCAAGACTGTATTGGGTGGTGTCCTCACGAATTGAATTGATCACAAAATGTCTATCCAGTATTGTACGGAGCTTTTTGGAAAGATTGGTCATCTCCTCAAATGAGCCCGCTCCCTTTTTCCAAAGCCATTCAAAAGTTTGCTTCGCCCGAAAGTTGGGCTCTCCAATTTGCTCAAAAATTTCACCCAGTTCGACAAGGTCTAGTTTTCGTATATCCTTTTTTGATAAAGTGTTTTCCATCAAATTATTCAATCAATTTGCATTTTTGTGCCAACCAATGACTTTCTTCGGTATCTAAATGCGGAGAAATCCTTTGAAAAACCTTTTGGTGATAATTGTTCAGCCAGTTCTTCTCTTCCTCACTTAGTAAAGACGAAATTATCATTGATCGATCGATCGGAAATAAAGATAACGTTTCAAATTCCAGAAAAGATCCGAAGTCTGTCTCTTTGTAAGTGCGGCATAGAATTAAGTTTTCAATTCGAATCCCGTAGGCCCCTTCCAAATAAAATCCTGGTTCATTAGATGTTATCATGCCTGACTTCAATACAACATCTCCTCTTCCGGGAAAGATTGAGATTCCCTGAGGTCCTTCATGTACATTCAGAAAATAACCAACTCCATGCCCCGTGCCATGGCCGTAATTGAGACCTTCTTTCCACAATGCTGCACGTGCTAATGCATCCAGGTGCATTCCCTTTATACCTATGGGGAACTTAATAGATGCTAAAGCAATATGCCCCTTTAAGACTAGGGTAAAGTGTTCTCTCTGCTTTTCAGAGGGTTTACCTAAAGCAACGGTTCTGGTAATATCTGTTGTCCCTTCGAGGTATTGTCCGCCGGAATCCAACAACAGAGTGCCATTAGCAGAAAGTTGAGCGCTTTTTTGCGCGTCCGGTCGATAGTGTACAATTGCACCATTCGGACCGTACCCCACAATGGCCGGAAAGCTCTCTCCAAAGTAGTTGCCTTGATCCGACCTTTGTCGAACCAATTCTTCCCCGACTTCATATTCTGTAGGAGCCCTTCCAACAATTTCCCTTTCTATCCAACGAAACAAACGGGTCAAAGCAATGCCATCTTTAACCATTGCTTTCCGGATATTATTGATTTCAACCTCGTTTTTTTCTGCTTTTGCCGATTGGATTAGATTCTCAGACCAGTAGATATTCTGCTCTGGTAAAAGATGAGTAAGGGAACCATTAATCGTACTTTTGTGGAACATTACACCTTTCCATTCAAACTCTTCTTTCAAAAAATGATCGACTGATCGATAAGGCATGATCGAGATTTTATCTTTTTCTAAAGTGGCGAGCAAAGGTTCAGCTAATTTAGAGTCGTCAACAAACAGCCAGATATCATCAAGTCCAACCAGGAGATAGGCAAAAAAAACAGGATTAAAAGCAATATCATTTCCCCTTAAATTTAACAGCCAAGCAATATCATCTAGCGTAGAACAAAAATAGTAGCTGCCGCCAGTTTCACGCATTTCCTTTCGCAAAGCCATAATCTTTTGCTGCCTAGATTGGCCCGAATATTGGGTTCCTAACTCAAAAATCGGATCTGCGGGTAAACTTGGTCTGTCTTTCCAAATGGGGTCCACCAAATGCAGTTTGGTCTTGATGACCAATCCCTTATGTTGGAGCTTCTTTTGAATGAGTTCTAATTCCCTTACCGAAAACAATTGCCCGTTTAACCCCAAAGTAGCGTTATCCGGCAGGTTGACCTGCAACCAATCGATTACCGAAAGCAACAAACTTTTTTCAGCTTTATGTAGCACAAATTCACATCCGGAGAGTTCGTCTGCTGCTTGAAGAAAATATCTTGAATCTGTCCAGAGCCCCGCATGCTCTTCGGAAATAGCCAGTATTCCTGAGGACCCTGTAAATCCAGATAACCATTCCCTTATCTTCCAAAAATCAGCTAGGTACTCACTTTGGTGAGGGTCACTGCTTGATATAAGGTAGACTGAAATGCCGTTTTGCTTCATAGCATTTCTTAATTCTAATAGCCTTCTATCTCTAATTTCCATATCTCAATCAGATGAAGAAAATAACTGTAACAACGAAAAATGCCCGTCACTACAACACATTAGTGCAAATCCAAATATCTTAAAATTCAATTATCTTTGACGCGATAGTGAACGCCTTGAATCTTTCTTCAGAATTGTGAGCAAAATTGTGATCCAAAACTGATTGCGTTCCGTATAAATTTAAAAAAACTTATATTGCACTAATTAGGAAAATGCTAAAAACTGCAATTGGAGTTGTTCGAAATGCAATCTAACATTTTTTGAATTAAGCTATAAAAATAGCAAAAGCTTGCACCAAAAATCTAGGCTTAGATCGTTGTTTTCGAACAAATACTTAGTAGTAAACTATATGTGAAGATGCTGAAGCAGAGTCTGAGTCAAAAAATGCTACAAAAGCTTTCCCCCCAGCAAATTCAATTGATGAAATTGCTGCAAATTCCTACTGCTAATCTCGAGCAAAGGATCAAAGAGGAATTGGAAGCTAACCCGGCACTCGATGAAGGTGAAGAACGGGACGACTTAATGGAGATGGGAAACCAGGAGGACCAAGCGCAAGATGCTGACACCTACAATGAGGGAGAAACTGATGAACCAGTCAGAGAAGACACCTTTGAATTAGATGATTATCTCAATGACTACATAGAAGATGATCCGGCTACCTACAAGTTAAAGGCGGACAATTATGTGACAGAAGATGAAGATAAAACCATTCCGGTAGCAGTTGAAAATTCTTTTCATGAACACCTGGAAAGGCAACTTGGACTGTTAAACTTTGAAAACGAAAGGGAGGAAATCATAGCCAAACAGATCGTGGGCAGTATAGATGAAGATGGTTACCTACGGAGAGACCCCACTTCTATTATAGATGATCTCATGTTTGCCCAGAATATCTTTGCCACAGAAGATGAGATCATAAAAATGTTGGACGCCATCCAAAAATTTGACCCTGCCGGAGTCGGGGCTCGTAATCTTCAGGAGTGCCTATCCATTCAGATCGAACAAAAAAGACAATCAGAAGAACTTGATGACGAGGAATTGGAAATGCTCGATCTAGCAGCATTGATCATCGAAAAACACTTCGACAAATTTGCAAAAAAACACTATCAGAAACTCCAAAAACAATTAGGGGTTACGGAACTGTCCTTGAAACATGCCATTGAGGTCATTTTAAAGTTGAATCCAAAACCGGCTAGCGGACATATTGTCGGCGATCGAAACGCCAATCAATACATTGTCCCGGATTTCCTCATTTTCAATCGAGATGGAGAGTTGGAATTGACCTTAAATTCGCGTAACGCTCCGGATCTTCGCATCAATGACCATTACAAAGATATGTTGATTACTTACAAGAAGAAAACGAAAGGACGAAGGGCAGAACGCAGGGAAAAGGAAGCAGTAATGTTCATCAAGCAAAAGATCGATTCTGCTAAATGGTTCATCGATGCCATCAGGCAGCGCCAGCAAACCATGTACAAAACTATGTATGCCATTCTTCAATATCAATATGATTTTTTCCTAACAGGTGATCAGCGGAAGCTTCGACCTATGATTCTTAAGGATATTGCAGACATCACCGGGTTAGATATATCCACAGTTTCGAGAGTTGCCAATAGTAAATTCGTTCAAACAGAATTCGGAACAAAACGATTAAAGTCCTTTTTTTCCGAATCTCTACAAAATCAAAATGGCGAAGAAGTTTCTACTCTCGAGGTGAAAAAGATATTGTCGGATATTATTGATAATGAAAGTAAAAGGAAACCTCTTTCGGATGAAAAGCTGAAAGATATGCTCAAAGAAAAGGGCTACAATATCGCTCGTCGGACTGTTGCTAAATATAGAGAACAATTGAACATTCCGGTGGCTAGACTCCGAAAAGAGCTATGATGCGTACACTTCGGAAATAGCTTCCAAAATTATTTGGCAAGATTTTTCGATTTCATTTCTCTCTATGATCAACGGCGGCGCAATTCTCAAGGATCGTTCATTAAACAGAAACCAATCTGTGACCACCCCTCGATCCAAACATTTCTTAATAACTTGTTGAATGACGTTGAAATCATCCAGTTCAACCGCCATTAACAGGCCCGCACTTCTCACATCACGAATGTATGGATGAGTTAGCAAATCCCGGAAAAGCAGTTCTTTGGACCTGACTTCTGCTACCAGATTAGTGGTAGTTAAAACCTCCAACACAGCAAGACCTGCTGCACAATTCACCGGATGACCACCAAATGTTGTAATGTGGCCCAAAGGAGGACTATAAGCCAGCACATCCATGATCTCGGTTGAAGAAATAAAAGCACCAATCGGCATTCCTCCTCCCATTCCCTTGGCCAACATCAGTATATCCGGAACCACTTCGAATTGCTCGAAAGCGAACAAGCTTCCCGTTCGACCGAAACCCGCTTGCACCTCATCTAGGATCAGAAGCGCGCCAACCTCCTCACACCTCTGCTTTAGCGCGGTTAAATAACCAGGAATCGGTTTTCGTACCCCCCATTCAGCCTGCACAGTTTCTACAATAACCGCTGCAGTTTCTTCACTAATTTGCTCCAGGCAGGCCAAACAATTGAAATCAATGTGTTGAATACCCGGTAATAAGGGATAAAAAGCCTGACTAAATGTGGTAGGCCACATGAGACTAGCCGCTCCTTGAGTACTGCCATGATAAGCATATTTACAACTTATGATTTCTGCTCTTCCGGTATATCTCTTTGCCAGTTTCATCGCTCCTTCACATGCCTCGCTACCGGAATTGACAAAATAGACTGATTCAAGCGGGTCAGGCAACTGATCAGCAAGCAACTGTGCCAATCGAACCTGGGGATTCAGAACAAACTCTCCATAAACCAATGTGTGCCAGTATTTATCTAGCTGCTCCTTCACTGCTTTAGAGACCACAGGATGCCGATGTCCAAGACTACTGACACCAATACCGGCGATCAAATCAAGATATGCTTTTCCATCCGGGCCGTACAGGTACATTCCTTCTGCTGATACCACTTCCAACATCATAGGAGAAAGACTGGTTTGACCGACATGATCCAAGAACAGTTGACGTAAATTCATAATCTATTTTGTTACAAAAATATTAAAAGGCGTTCGTTGACAGCATAACTCCCCTTTTTTACCGATATTACAAATTAACAATTATACCAAATATTATACTGTCATCGATAATCCAACCGGTAAACAACTTTAATTCTTCATTGCCAATGTAATAGAAATAGGGAAATTATATCACTTGTGGACTATTGTGCGTATGAAAAATGCAATCATAATCTTCTTAGTATTTGTGCTGTTTTGCTGTGAACACGATACAATTCGACTAGAACGATACGAAATCCATGGCATTGATGTCTCTCATTATCAAAACATTATCAACTGGGACACCGTTTTCGACCAGGAGATACGATTCGCGTTTGTGAAAGCTACTGAGGGACTTACCTTTCACGATAATCGATATTGTTTCAATTGGGAAGAAATGAAGAGGGTTGGCATCAAGCGAGGTGCTTACCACTTTTTCAGGCCTTCGTTGCCAGCCGATGAGCAAGCCCAAAATTTCATTGGTATGACTGATATCCGGGATGGAGACCTTCCTCCGGTATTAGATGTAGAAGTAATGGATGGCGTGACTAAATCGGAATTGATCAAAGGAATAAAAAGTTGGATCGATATAGTAGAATCAGAGTATCAGGTAAAGC
>JANQRV010000142.1 GCA_028284395.1 Saprospiraceae bacterium | reverse complement strand
GGCGGAGCCCGCCAATCCCACCGAACCAGCTACTTCGGCAGCAATATCGGAGATGATGTCGCCGTAAAGGTTAGAAGTAACCACGACATCATACCGCTCCGGGTAAGCTGCAAGCCGTGCCGATCCTATATCGATGATCTGGGTTTCGTTTTTAATTTCAGGATACTCCTGAGCAATTTCCCTGAATACCTGGTGGAAAAGTCCATCGGTCAATTTCATGATGTTGTCCTTGACCATGCAGGTAACTTTCTTACGTCCTTGTAAACGGGCATACTCAAAGGCATACTGGACTATTTTTTCACAGCCGGGCCGGGTGATCAGCTTCAGGCACTGCACGACATCCTGAGTCTGCTGATGTTCGATACCAGCGTAGAGATCCTCTTCATTCTCTCGGATGATCACTACGTCCATTTTCGATGGTCCGGCGGCAATGAATGGTCTGAGGGTACTGACCGGACGAACATTGGCAAAGAGTCCCAGCGATTTGCGTAAGGTCACATTAAGACTCTTATACCCCTTGCCCTGAGGAGTGGTGATGGGTGCCTTCAAAATGACCTTATTGCGCCGGATCACTTCCCAGGCTTGCTTATTGATGCCGGCAGTATTACCTGCGCGGTAAACCTTTTCTCCCAGATCGATGAACTCGGGCTCAATCTGGGCTCCAGCCGCTTTAAGGATCCGCAGGGTGGCCTCCATAATCTCGGGTCCGATTCCATCTCCACTGGCCACGGCGATCTTGGTTACCTGGCTGGTCCCCATTTGTTTAGTATCTTCTAATGATGCGTGCGTAATCATATAAGTATATTTACGATATTACAAAGACTTGTCATTTTCTGGTCACATGAAAATGATTTGAGGCCGATTCACCCCAATCTCCTTTGAATATTTAGGGTATTTTTTGAATTAAAAAGAAAGGAAAGTTTGTACAAAATTGATGAATGTAAATTCGTCCAGCCTACTTAGTGAAGGTGATGTCTACACTGCCATCAAGTCTGACATTCATCCCTTCTGCTTGGGCTTGATCGATCGCACCGAGTAATTCCTTTTTCGTTTCATTTAGTTGATTGATCGTTTCATCGAGTTTTTTAGAACTGATGTTGTTATTTCCGATCCATTTTGACAAATGTTGCAGCTTGTGCTGATTGATCTGTTCGTCAACCATATTATTTACCAAATCACGGGCCTGTGATGGTGTAAACTTTCCGAAAAGCAATCTCAATTTTTGAACTAAATCGACTGAAGTCATAACTATACGAATTTTATGATTAGAAAAGATTATTTACCATCCGTAGACAGACCATCCCGATCTGCCGCATGAAAAAATAACAGGAAGCAAATGATGGCCGAACAAAGCAGCGCTTCTTTCAGGAACAATCCGTTATTTGCCAGACTCAGCAGGATCCACGCTCCGAGTAGCGTAACAATGCCAATGGATTCGCTTAAGTGTTTTGAGTGCGTTGTCGTCTGCTTTTGAGCAGTGCCCTGCTTGTCCTGGATGCGAAAATTTTGCCTTGTAGTAACTTCCTGATTCATATTGTTGAATTGGTGTGCCATCTTTTTTTGCACAAATATGCAGGCTTCTTTTGGTTAAAGAAAATTTATAATGTTTATGTAATGCATAAACATTTTTTATGTATTATTTTTGAACCTTTTCCGGGATATTTTGGTCTCGCGATCGAGAACCGGTATTCGCTCCAAAATCAATTGTCTTCAAGAATATTCAATAAGTAGAAAAAAATCTATATAAAAATATATTTACAAATGAATTATACATTACATCAATTAAGAATATTTCTAGGAGTCGTACGACAGGGTAGTATTACCCGTGCGGCCGAGGAAATGCACATGACTCAGCCCGCTCTTTCCATTCAGTTGAAAAATTTTCAAAATCAATTTGACATTCCGCTGACAGAATTGATTGGTAAAACGCTGCACATTACAGATTTTGGAAGGTCGATCGCCGAATTAGCAGAGAATGTATTGAAAGAAGCCGATGCGATCAAATACATGACCAAAGATTACGGCGGCCTAATCGCTGGCAACCTGCGCATCTCTTCCGCTTCAACGGGAAAATATGTCATTCCATATTTTCTCAGCACCTTTATGCACACCTATCCGGGCATTGACCTAACCCTGGATGTATCCAATAAGTCGATGGTCGTCAAAAACCTGCAAGACAATAAGATCGATTTTGCCTTGGTGTCGGTTCTTCCCGAGGAGACGGAGGTTTATGAAGAACTACTTTTGGAAAACAAGCTGTTCCTAGTCAATAGTAAACGAGAGGTTCAGAAAAACCGGCCTTTGATTTTCCGGGAGAAGGGTTCGGCAACCCGAAGCGCTATGGACCGTTATTTCAGAAAGCGCGCCGACCGAAAAAGCATCGAACTGACATCCAATGAAGCTGTTAAACAAGCAGTAATTGCCGGATTGGGCTATTCCGTCCTTCCTCTGATTGGCATCAAAAACGAATTGTTGAACAACCAACTGTACATCATTCCTTCCAAAGGTCTTCCCATGGTAACTCACTGGCGTTTGGTTTGGTTAAAAAAGAAAAAGTTATCTCCGATCGCCAAGGCATTTCTGGAATACATTCGCTCCACTAAGGAGGAAATTATTCAAAAGCGCTTTTCGTGGTATACCGATTTTGTCGTAGATACAACTAAGACTCTTGGAAAACCATCATGACACCCTATTCTTTTGGTTGAAACTCCAATAGATCGCCAGGTTGACAGTCCAACAGTTCACACAGCGCATTCAATGTAGAAAATCTAATCGCCCTGGCCTTGCCAGTTTTCAGGATGGAGAGATTGGCCTGGGTGATGCCAAGCTGGGCGGCCAATTCCTTCGAACGAATCTTGCGTTTGGCCATCATTACATCGAGGTTTACTACTATTGCCATCGGATCAAATCGTTAATTCTTGCTCTTCTCTTAATGCGATTCCCTCACTAATGATTTTGCCAATTGTGAGGAACAAAAAACCGGTAAATATCCAGGGATAAGCGGACATGGAAGATTCCTGCAAGACCAGGCCTTCAAACTCAAAGGTAGCGCGAATCCAGGCGTCCATCATCTCCAATAGTATTTTGGATAAGACGGGAACCAGCATAAATAATACGGCCAGTACCTGTATCTTCCTGACATTGCTCGTAACGAAAGGATTTCCTTCTTCAACCGTCTTGACCATTCTCCTAAGCTGTTCCAAAACCGTAAAACTAAACGCTCCCAAAAACAAGAGTAATACTATGATTGGAAATTGAAACAGCGATGTGTTTTCTACCTTAATTTTTGTTTCCGTAATGAGGAGCTGAGGCTGCAACGCCGGATCGTCTTTTAGCTGGAGCCGAATGTCCGTATAGTTGTTTAAAAGATCGGCATCATCTGGCACCAGCGTAAGGTTTGAAATACCAAAATCCATGTTTTCTCCCATCGTAAGCACCATTACAATGCCCAATATGGTCAGCATGACCATTAGTGCTTCAAAAAAAACTACAGCCTTCCCAATTATTTTAAAAGAAAAAATATTCATTGTAAAACAGTTTTTTTTTATTGATAAACAATAATAATAAAAAATTACTGTGATTCAAAGAATATCGATTATACTACTTTTCTACCCCTCAGTTCAACTATTATCTCTTTCATTACGAACAAAAGATACATTTACTTGTCTAAATAATAGCAACACTATTAAAGGACAAAATATAGATCGTTATGAGAACATTACTGCCGTTTTTCCTTTCCGCGATTTTTGTTTTTATTCACCTCCACATGGAGGGCAATATACCCCCATCGGCAAAGCAACAATTCGCCGATCTATATCCACAAGTTGAAGCCGCATTCTGGGAACAAAAATCCAATGGTTATCTGGCTTCATTTGAAAGTCCCTTAGGTACGAAGAAAGTATATTTTGACGAAGATGGACGGTGGCAGAAGTCGAGCTTACTCATCGGTGAAGAGCGGTTGCCGGCCACCATACTGCGCTATGTCGATCGATTTCACCAGAACGCCGACGCCATTTCCTTCAGACTCGAATACAACTCCGCCTCGGTCTGGTACCACGTAGAATTGGAATATTCCAACCGGATCGTGATCAAAGACTTTGATGAGACCGGTTGTCTCCAACACGAAGAAACCATTTATTTAAGCAGCGGAATCAGTCACGCTGTTGTGGAAACCCCTTGTGGGAATAAAGCATTGAGCCATTTGTCCCCTACCCCAGCCTATTCGTTCAGCGGATTGGAATGGTTCGAGTATGATTTACAGAAGCATCGCGATTTTATGGCCGCCTTCTCGGCAACGCCCAGCATTGCCAATCAATTCATGGAATTCAAGTCTGGCGACGATCTGAGAGTGGCACTTCGAAGAGTTAACTTGCCTTTTCAAAATGTCGATCACTTTCTAACGATCCGATTGGGTAAGTAAGTAGTGGAAATTTTCCTTTAGATCCATAAATATCTCCCTAACTCCGCCGGAGCTGGTTGGAACCAGCTCCTTTTTTCTTTGGAATAACACGATACGATCTTTCCATCCTTTTGTATTTGTTCTAGAAAAGTTGGTGCAACTTCCAACCTCAAACTTCCAAATAGCGATCAATAGCCTCTCCCCAATCCTGCAGGTCCCGCTCATACATTTTCCCCAGACTACTCTTATTCAGTTCATTTCCGGCTTCATTCAATCCGGTGTAGGAGTAGGTCACTGTGGTATTCGTCTTCTTTCCATTGTCTAGGTCTTCACATTTGACCAGTATCGTCCAAAAACGATTGCTGGTCGATACTAAATATTGAACTAGGTGCGCCACCGGATCAAATTTAATCACTATCCAGAGAAACTCCGCTTCGGCACCATTGCCAGGCCCCTTGGTTTTGAAGGTCGTCCCTTCTTCAATTATTTCCTTATCAGGATAGATCAGCGTTGGTGCCCAACCAGGAACCCACTTTCTTTCTTCAAAGGCGTCGAAGAGGGGAAAGACCTTTTCGATGGTCGCCTCGACGATGAAAGATGCGGTTTTGGATACTCTTTCGGATTTGAAATTACCTTTGTTCATAATCAACAGGATATTCGCAACGGTTACTTGCGAGGGTTAAGAAAACACAAAGTTAGGAGGCCATTCGGTGCTTCTCATTTACATTTGTTGATAAATTGCTTGCGCACTCTGCTCAATTGCGTAGGAGTAATTCCCAAATACTGAGCGATGAAGTAGTGAGGGATACGGTTTAGCAATCCCGGGTAATCCGACAGAAAGATTTCGTATTTCTCCAATGCACTCCGATTCAATAAGGACACCAATCTCGATTGTAATTGTTTGTGTAGTTTCTGAAATTCACGGTTGATGACCGCGGTTATTTCCAGGTTCTTGTTGACCTGCAACATGACTTCCTCATAATTAGCCACCGACAATTGGCAATCTTCCAAGGCTTGGATCGTCACGGAACTATTCATATTGGGAAGAAAACTTGCAACGACCATATCCCCTTCCTGGTAAAAATGGGTTGTAATTTCATCGCCATTTTTGTCCTGCACGAAGCCCCGCAGGACTCCTTTTTGGAGTTGGCCAATTTTAACACAACATTGACCAGCCTCCAAGAAGAACGTTCCCCGTTTCAAAACTTCCAGATGGTGTAGGGATTCGTTGAGTGACGGTTTTGAATGGTTAAGTCTTCCCGGCATGTTTCTGTGATTTTAATGGATGTAAGGTATTCTAAAGCCAGGAATAAAGTTGTAAGCCCTCCAGAATTTTTGGATATTAACAGCACATCAACAAACGAACTCAAGCTATGAATTCTTCCAGACGAACCTTCTTAAAAACAAGTAGCAAAATAGCAACTGCTTCCCTCCTTACAACCGGCATGCCCAGTCTACTCAAAGCGCACCAACCGGGCACATCACCTAATGATCAAATTAACTTGGGCCTGATCGGCTGCCGTGGGCGGGGTTTTCGCGTTTTGCGACAACACCTCGATCTCGGTGCCATCAATTGCACCGCTTTGTGCGATGTAGATGAAAATGTGTTAGCAGAAAAGGCTTCTATCCTAGAAAAAGACTACGGGCAAAAGCCGTTGTTGTACCGGGATTTTCGAAAGCTGCTGGAGCAAAAAGAAGTAGACGCCGTCATCATTGCTACGCCGGATCATTGGCATTGCCTGCAAACGGTCTACGCCTGTGAAGCCGGTAAGCACGTTTATGTCGAAAAACCATTGGCCAATTCCATTGCGGAATGTGAACTCATTGTCAAAGCAGCCAGACGATACCAACGAATCGTTCAAGTGGGACAACAACAGCGAAGTGGCGAAGTGTGGCACGAAGTCATGGATTATATGAAATCCGGTAAACTGGGCCACATCCGAAAAACCAATATCTGGGCTAATTTCAATTATGGTCTCGGTCCGATCAAGAAGCCCAATGCGCCGGTACCCACCGGTGTAGATTACGACCTTTATTTAGGTCCGGCCCCTGAGCGGCCTTTTAATCCGGCGCGTTTTCACGGCGGATGGCGTCATTT
>JANQRV010000180.1 GCA_028284395.1 Saprospiraceae bacterium | reverse complement strand
TTTTTGGTATGTAGATAGCCTCTCAAAGCTCTTTGTGAAACCGGTTGGTGATCCCATCCGGTTTTTTTATTTGCAAAAATAAGAAATTTTAAGGGTAAACGCCAGTATTTTCAGCCTACCTTGAATTATTTTACCTAAAATATTAAGAAATAAACTTCGTCGGCTCTATTTTCGCCGTATGATTTCAAGAAATATAATTGCACCCTCTCTTCTTGCGGCAGATTTCACGCGACTCGCCGAAGAAATCGATCTAATAAATAACAGCAGTGCCGATTGGTTACACCTCGATATTATGGACGGACAATTTGTTCCCAATATCTCTTTTGGGATGATGGTAGTCCAAGCCGTACGTAAGCTTTGCAAAAAACCACTGGACGTTCACTTGATGATTGAAGACCCCGGTCGCTACATCGAACAATTCCGAGAAAGTGGCGCAGACCACATCACGGTTCATTACGAGGCTTGTCCACATCTCCATCGCGTGGTTCATCAAATCAAATCAACTGGAGCAAAAGCAGGAGTGGCGTTAAATCCCCACACCCCCATAACGAGTCTAGAGGACATCCTAGAGGATCTTGATATAGCGCTCATTATGTCAGTAAATCCGGGGTTTGGAGGCCAGCAATTCATCTATCAGACCATTCCCCGAGTACGGAAACTTAAAAGCCTGATCACTACCAAGAACACAAAAACTGTCATTGAAATCGACGGTGGAGTGGGTCTGCACAACGCTGAAGTGATTTTACAAGCAGGAGCAGATATCCTGGTTGCTGGAAGCAGCATTTTCAAGGCTGAAGATCCGATTCGTACCATCGAAAAATTTAAGCAAATCAGCGACAATTTAGAAACGAAATTCGCTTAGGGGTAAAGGAGATTACGATATTGAGAGCATTGGGTTTAACACCATTAAAGTAATGAGGATGAATAAATGGTTGGCAAGTTGGATATTCACCTTTGGCCTTGCCTTTTCCCTGGCCGGTCAAACTTCAAATAATGCCGTGATTACCGGAATAGTCACGGATGCTTCTACCGATGCTCCGGTCGACCTGGCAACAATTTATATCAAAGGAACCAGTACAGCTACTGAATCCAGCACCAATGGTAGGTATCGCATCGAAATTCCCGCTAATCAGGATGTAGTCATTGCCTTCACACGCATTGGATATAAGGAAACCGAAGTGCAAGTAGCGGGACTGCCTTCTGGCAGTAGCAGGCAAATCGATGTAGCACTACCTCCTGCAGAATCCGACATTGAAGTCGTTGTCCGGGAGAGTAAGCTTGAAGAGGCAGGCATGATTAAGGAAGATGTAGAACAACTAAAATTAGTCCCTTCTACTTCCGGCAATTTCGAAAGCCTGCTGCCACATATCGCGCTGGGAACCAGTGGTGGAACCGGTGGTGAACTTAGTTCCCAATACAATGTTCGGGGTGGCAATTACGACGAAAATCTCGTGTACGTCAATGATTTTGAAATTTATCGCCCCCAATTGATCCGAGCGGGTCAACAAGAGGGCCTCACCTTTCCCAACATTGATCTCATCCGGGACCTTTCTTTCTCTTCTGGCGGTTTTGATGCAAAATACGGCGACAAAATGTCGTCAGTATTGGACATCAAATACAAACGTCCAGATAGCTTAAGGGCCTCAGCAGGGATGAGTTTCTTGGGAGGTTCTGCTCACATTGAAGGGAGTTTCAACGTGGGAAAAGATCGCTTCAGAAAATTTCGATATCTCGCCGGGGCGAGATACAAGACTACACAGTATCTATTGGGATCTTTAGATACCAAAGGGGAGTATACCCCAAATTTCAGTGATTATCAGACCTATCTCACCTACGACATCTCCCGAGATCTGCAGCTCGGCTTTCTTGGTAATATCAATCGAAGTGTCTACCAATTTATTCCAACGGAACGTAGCACAGCTTTCGGGTTGATCAACTTTGCATTAGAACTTTTTAGTGTATTCGAAGGACAGGAAGTAGATGATTTCACCACTATGCTGGGAGGTGTTTCACTGACCTATCTTCCGGATCGCGAGCGCAACCCCTTCTTCCTAAAGCTACTGGCTTCCACTTACCGGAGTGATGAAAATGAACGATTCGATATCATTGGGGACTACAGTCTGCGACAAATAGAGTCGGACTTGGGCAGCGACAATTTTGGCGAAGTCCTAGCCGAATTGGGAACCGGAACCCAACAGCAATTTGTAAGAAACTTCTTCAACGCAACCGTTACCAATGTTCAGCACAAAGGTGGGGTCGAATTGCAAAATGACCATGATAACATTGAGGTAACCAGCAGCCATTTCTTGCAGTGGAGCGTCAAATTCCAAAATGAACAGATAGATGACCTGATCAATGAATGGGAACGTTTGGATTCAGCTGGCTACTCACTCAATTACGACACCAGTCAAGTCTTGCTTTATTCCGTCCTTAAAACCCAAAATGAACTAAATTCCAATAGAATTTCTGCATACCTGCAAAATACTTTCTCTTTCCGAAACGAAAGCAAAGGAGAACTTAAAATCTCCGCAGGGGTTCGTGCTCAATACTGGGACCTAAATGATGAATTGATTATTTCTCCACGTGCCCAATTGTTGTATAAACCACTGAAAGGGAAGACAGATATTTCTTACCGATTAGCGGGAGGGTTGTATTTCCAGCCGCCATTCTATCGAGAACTTCGAGGGTTTGACGGTTCGGTCAACACGGACCTTTTGGCTCAAAAGTCCGCCCATATAGTAGGGGGATTCACGGTCGATTTCTACCTTGGGCGCCGAAACCCTAAAAAGTTTCGATTCATCACCGAAGCATTTTATAAGTCAATGTGGGACCTCGTTTCTTATGAAATCGAAAATGTCCGGATTCGGTATTCGGGTCAAAATGATGCTACCGGCTACGCAACCGGTATCGACCTACGCTTGAATGGTGAGTTTGTCCCGGGAGCAGAATCATGGATCAACCTATCCTTTCTAAGAACTCGAGAAAGCCTCAATGGCATTCAACACCTGGAACGAGAAATCGGTCAAGAAGAAGCCACTCCAGTCGATGACGTCGCCCGTCCGACTGATCGTTTTATGAATCTTTCTGTTTTCTTCCAAGATTACCTTCCACGGAATGAGAATTTCAAGATGCATTTGAATTTTACCGTTGGGTCTGGTCTTCCCTTTGGCTTGTTGGGCAATAACCGAATATTCCGGAACACTTATCGATTTGAAGCCTATCATCGAGTAGACATTGGCTTCTCACTGTTAATATGGAACGAAGCACGTAAGTCCGTCAAACCAAATCACCCTTTGCGATTCACTCGTAATGCATGGATGAGCCTTGAAGTGTTCAATCTCATGCAAGTCCAAAATCAAGCCGGAAACACTTGGATAAAAACCATTTTCAATCAACAATATGCTATCCCAAATTTCTTAACTTCACGAAGGATAAATCTACGGTTCAAGGTAGATTTTTAAGACAAAAACTCATTGCCATGGCTAAAAATGCACCTCCCCCGTCACCTGGACCGGCTCCGAAGAAAAAACCGGTGGTTCGCCGAAGTGACTGGATAATCATCACCATTATTTTGCTGATCTTTGTCTACATCCTTTTGAATAATTTTGGTGTAAATGTTGTTGAAAAGTCGGAAAAAATGGAGATGACCGATGACCCACACCCGCAAAGATAACCACTGATTCAAACGAATGAAGAAGACATCCAGAGTTGCCATTATCACGGGAGCAGGAACGGGCATTGGAAAAAGTGTCGCTCTTGCATTTTTGAAAGCCGGTTACCACGTAACCCTTTGTGGACGCCGAACAGCTCCTTTGCAACAGACCAAGGAAGAAGCTGACATGTACGCCGACCGGGCACTAATCGTGCCCACCGATGTTACCGACCCTGCTGCTGTCCGCCATCTATTTGCCGAAACAGTCCAGACCTTCGGCAGACTCGACCTACTATTTAACAATGCCGGAGTGAATGTTCCCGGTATTCCATTGGAAGAATTGACTTATGAGCAATGGAAAACTGTGATTGATACAAACCTGACCGGTCCTTTCCTCTGTACGCAGGAAGCATTCCGGGTTATGAAAAACCAAACTCCTTCTGGTGGGCGGATCATCAATAACGGGTCGATTTCCGCCCATGTTCCACGGCCCCATTCAGCACCTTACACCGCCACCAAACATGCGATCACCGGCTTGACCAGATCGACCTCCCTGGATGGACGCCCTTACAACATTGCATGCGGTCAAATTGATATTGGCAATGCTTCAACCAACATGACCGGAAGGATGCAAAAAGGGGTTCCTCAGGCCAATGGCTCGATGGCCGTCGAACCTACGATCGATGTCGAGCATGTTGCGCAAGCCGTCCTGTACATGGCTGAATTACCTTTAAATGCAAATGTACCCTTTATGACTATCATGGCCAATCAGATGCCTTTCATCGGACGAGGATAGTTTTTAGGAGTTACAATACCGAATGGCAGTTTCGATCAAAGTGGAAGCAAGATCCGCAACGGATTGTAAATCCACCCATTCTAATTCCGTATGAATTCCTGCACCCACCGGGCCGATTACCACTGTTTCTATGCCAGCTTGATCCAGTAATGCGGAGTCTTCCCACCAATGGTGTGCCATATAATTTGGAGGCTGCTGCAAAACGCTGGTCAAGCTTTCAGCTAGATCTACTACAATTTTTGCAGTTTTGGGCACCTCAAAAGGTTCCCGCCACATCTTTAAGGCAACCGACGGAGCTGACTCCGCAAGAGCGGCCTCCTTGACCGTTAGCTGTAAAAGTTCCAAGATCTGTTCGGAAGTTTCGCCCGGAATCGTGCGCCATTCTACCATAACCTGGCACTCCGCTGCGTAAATAAATAACTCGCTCCCCCCTTTAATCAAAGGAATATGCATAGACGAAGTCCCCAATAAGGGATGACCTCTCCGCTTCAATAACTTCCGACTTAGATCAGACAGCGCAACCAAGACTGGCCCCATCAGGGCATTCGCATCCATCCCCTCCTGGTAGCGGCCACCATGTGCGGCTTTGCCCCTCGTTTTGATCTCGAATATGCCGAAACCTTTATGAGCGGTACAAATACCTAGATCGGTAGGCTCTGTAACAATGGCGGCATCCGTACGATATTTTCTTATTACTGCTTCCGTGCCAATGCTGGCGTATTCTTCGTCGGCAACAAAGGCAAAAATGAGGTCGCCGTCCAAGCTTAGCTGATACTCCGCTAGGGCCTTGGCCACAGCAAGCATTGCAGCAATACTTCCTTTCATATCCTGTGCCCCCCGACCGAACAACCTACCTCCTTCGACCCTGCCCGAAAAGGGAGCCTTCATCCCATCTACACCGACCGTATCCATGTGTGCATTCAGCATTAGTGATCGACCTCCTCCCCTACCCTTGAGTACACCAATAACATTGGGGCGACCCGGTTGAACCTCTTCTATTTCAGCTTCAATCCCCATTTGGGTAAGCAACTGGAAAATATAACGTGCAATCTCTTGCTCTCCCGGTCCGCTATCAATTAAATTCGGGTTGATAGAATTTGTCCTAACCAATTGCACCAGAGTGCGGGTAAGAAACTCATGATCAATACGATATGACATTACTGTTCTTTCTACTTTTCGATGACTTCTTTGCGAAGATACCGAGCCAATTTTGCTGCCAATTCATCTGCCTCTGACCGGTTTAGTGTATCGGTGACCAATTGGTGGTCCTCTTTACCCGAAATCGACAAGCTGTAGCGATCACTTTTTTGCCCTTTTGTTGACTCAATGGTAATGTATTCAATTTCTCCGAACTCCAGCAACCGCTTTTCGTTTTTCTTAAATTCCCCGGTAACAGTATTGATCGTAAAAAGATCGCGCCTGACGAGCTGAAGCAAAACCGGACCGATGGCTCCCAAAACGGCAACTGCCATCAAGAATATGTTGAAACCAGAAATCGCATCACCGTTCCGCAAGTTTATCAATATTTCGATTAGAGCTGCGATGGAAACCAAACCGACCCCGCCCAACTTCAACAAAAGCTGCCGAGTCAATTTGGACCTGCTCCTCGTCATGAACAACTTATTTGGATGAGCATCATTGACAACCAAGTCGCCTACTTTAGTCAGGTATTTTGGTTTCATACGGTGCTATCCTAAACATCGGCAACAGCCGAGCGATTTTCATTTAGAAATTTCTCCGTTTTGGCACTTTCTACTTTATTGATGAATTTTTCCGCCTCATGCCGATCCCTTACTACTTTGGCCACGGTAAAACAGGAAGTGATGCTGAATAAGTACGACATAGCTAAAAACCCTTTCATGGCTAGATCAGCCTGGAGGTACATCAAGCCCAATCCCATACCAATAAAGGAAACGGCAAATGCGATCCAAGCCATACTGTAGAATGATTTCGTATTCCGGTTTTCATAAATGTACGCACTCATGATATTTGGTTTTAGAATATCGTACATTGAACAATAAACAAAAAAGTGAAAGAAATCAATAAATTGAGTGTAGCAGTATGTTTAATGCGATTAGAAAATGGTATTCAA
>JANQRV010000157.1 GCA_028284395.1 Saprospiraceae bacterium | reverse complement strand
TTATTGCCGATCCGGACTCCATGCTGGATCTCGTCAAATCGCTGATTGTAGCTGATTCCGTAGCTCAACTTGTCCGCCCATCTCACGTTAATAAGGCCGAGGTTGGCGGAGGCCATGGAGGATTGATGAGCGCTGTGAAACCGCTCGACCTCTACCTCCACTTCTTTGAAGTCCGGCGTTCTTTGATTGGCGCGGATGTTGTAATTGTTATCGGAGTAGTTGTAAAATCCGGAAAAAGAAAACACGAGATGTTCCGAAAGTTTTTTGGTGGCGTTGAGGGTACCGATGTGGGTATTAAACGATCCTACCTGGTAGGAGACATCAAGGAAGTCGCGATCGACTTGCCGACTAATGACGTTGATCCCACCGGCAAGGGCGTCCGTTCCTACATCGATTGGCATGACCCCCTTATAGACATCCATTCTTTCTACTGAATTCACCGGAATGTTATTGATCTGAATACTGCCCCCGAACAACTCCAGCGGAATTCCGTCGAGATAGGTTCTTACTGCCTGGCCCGTCAGTCCATTCAGTTGAATGGAGGTACTACTACCCAATCCTCCGGATTGTCTGACCCTCACGCCAGCCGTACGATCAAGAACCGAGACTACATCAGCGGATTCGCTCTGCAACTTCACCACGTCGATGGAGGAGATCTGGATCGGATTTTCGGACAACCGCGTACTTTCCGATTTGCCGGTCACCACCACTTCTTCCAGTTCGGCCATGTCTTCCGTCAAAGAAAAATCGGCTTTAGCAACCATGCCGGCTTCCACCTTTATTTTTTGTGTGACCGTCTTGTATCCCAGATAACTGACCTGAATTTGGTAGGTGCCCGGAGCTATGCCCGCAAAACGAAAATATCCCTTTTCATCCGTAGTCGTTCCGACCGCATTTTCGAGAATTAAAACCGAAGCCAGCGGAAAATCGGTTTGATCCGCTATGGCCACTGTTCCCTCAATGGAACCACGCTGTACCTGCTGGCCCATGACCTTGCCCGAAGAAAACAACAACAATGGAAGTATCGCAAAACAGCCGGATAGTTGGAGAAACGTTGTATAATTCAAAGACATGCGTAAAATGACAAAGTCTTGTTTTTGTTATTGTGTAAATTTAACTAGACTAAATCTAAATAGGGAGCTAGGGTGTAGGAAATACCGGTATTTACCTAAGTTTTGCTAGTGCCTACCTAATGTTGGGTATTAGTATCCCGACCGTTGGGTGCCATGGTCAGTTCTTAAGAACAATAGCAGGAATATAGATCACTCAACTGCCCGGCAATCCGTTTAATACTGAACCTTTCATGGACATAGGTTACTGCCGACTGCTGCATCCGATCCAAAGTGTCGGCCGACAAGGCTGGTAGTTGTTCAAGACCAACCAATATGCCGCGAACATCCGGCGAGATCCTGATGCCCAGTTGCCGGGGAAAGATTTCCGGTAAATTCGACTCCGCCGTAACCACTGGGATCATGCCTTTTACCATCGTTTCGATAATGGTCGTTGGGAAGGTTTCACTCTTGCTCGGCCCTACAAAAAATGTTGACTTTGCCAGCCATGCTTCCTTTTCCGGCCCGTAGATTGGTCCGATGTACCGGATGTTTCCTCGCCGGTCTCCCCGTAATTGTGTTTTCAACTGAGACAGATCTCCCTGATCGGGGCCGGCAATGATCAATTCGAAATCCCGGTGATTGAAAAGGGAGGATTGCATCCAGGCTTCGACCAAAGGGATGACGCCCTTGCCGGGATGTAACCGGGCCATAAACAGGACGTATTTTGGGGATCGGGTTTTTAAGGACCAATCCAATCCGGAGCAAGGGACCCCAAGTGGTACGTGATTGACCGGCACCCTTGTTCCAAACATATCTTTCAACTCTTCATGCTCCCGAAAACCTACAGCGCGCACACAGTCTGCCTTTTGCACCAATCGCTTTTCCAGAGCAAGAAAATAGGGCCATTTCAACCAGGCTTTTCTACTCATCCCGTAGGGATTCAACATACCGTGTGGTACGTAAATCCAGGGAAATCCAAGCTGTTTCAGGGTGCTTCCCCAAATTGTCGGGAACCGCCAACTCCCGTGCGTTACTATGATGGTCTCTTCCTTAGAAAGAGATTCGGACGCCAGTTTTGACCGTAGATATGCCAGCCTCTTGGAGGGCAAAGGTACCAAATGGGCGTATTCGTGGCTCAAGGTGTCCTTGGCAGCCGGAAACCAGACTTCCGAACGGATTCCGAATTCATCCTGAGCGTACTTGGCGATAGAAACGGTGGCATTCCATACGCCCAGATTGATGGCCGTTCCATTTTCCAGAATGTTGATAATCTTCATCTTACTGTAGTAATTTTAGTAAATAACCATAGTCACTTAGCTTGAGGTTACTTTTCCTGAAGAGTCTTATATGCCCTGTAAAACAGTAGGCAAATCTTATGTGTTGTTTGAAGTATTGTGGTAGGATGAAAATGGCAGTGCCAAGATACGAAAATATATATATAATATACGATATTTTCTTATTTAAGACGGGGATCTTAACTTAAATGAGATCAAAGTTTGGCTTGGGAAACTGCTAATGTATTTATTAAAATATTCCACAGAACGGGCAAATTGCTGTTGAGACGGTTAAAAGGAGGAACAAATTACGATTCATAGTCCAGCATCAAATTCCCTCCAAAGTAATCTTTTGAAAGGATGAAAAAGATCCTTCTTTAAAAAAGCCTGTGTTTTATCTTTAGGGGAACTGATGCAAAATACCTCTTACTTGTTGTAAAACAACCGAGGGGTTTTTTGATCATAAAGCCGCCATAGACCCTAGCAAACAGAATCCTGCCCAAAAGTATGGATGACTCATGATCCGATCATTTTTTTGTATAAATCTTAACTTGGCATTATGGAGTGCGGCATCTTTGGAATAACCCAGGGATAGTGATTGATAGAAATTTATCATCATTTCTTTTGATGACCGATCGTTGGTTTGCCAAAGACTAGTAATGACACTTCTGGCTCCGGCGTAGGCAAACCCTCGTGCTAACGATAAGACACCCTCTCCCTTTTTTATTCTTTCCAGTCCGGTCTCGCATGCACTTAATACTACCAAATCAGCATTTAATTTTAAGTTGTAGATCTCTTCAACGGTAAGAATATCTTTTTCAGCAGTATCTTCGGAGATTGAAGCAAATGCAATGTGAGAGCTTTCTCCAACCTGGTCATAAATCACACCATGCGTGGATAAATGAAGAATCCGGTAATTTTTCGCTGTTTTAATAAAGGCGTCCTTGGTAGCCTTGTCACCCGTAAGAGATTTGCCTTTGAAAATCTGTGCTACGTTTTTGACCTCTTCTCGACTAGCGGGTAATGCTTCGAACCGCCTTCCAGCGAGTCTGGATGATATTTTGTTAGATGGTACAGAGTTTAATGAACCAGAGGCCTTAATCGGCTTTATGAGATATTCTTCATCAAAAAATGGTGCCAATGCAAGAAGTTGTTTCCCCGCTTTTGCCTTCACTTGTCCTTTCCTCATTTCCACTAACATTCCCGCTGAATGGGCATAACTAACCACATGCTTTTTCAACAGATAAGGATATGCTCCAAAATTTTGCAGATGAGAAACGGGGCCTGTTAGCAAAGCATCAAAGGGAAGATGTCTCAAAATGCCGTCAGGAACTATAATCACTGACTTAGATAGTAGATGTTCTACGGGGGAAATTAAATGATCGTATAGCTCAATAGCTGATTGGACGTACTCTTGTAGATAGCTTTGGGATCCCCTCATGGTCCTTGCATTTGGAGATCGATTTTGATTTCCAACGATTCCTTCTCTCATTTTCAATACCAGAGAGTCCAACAAGAAGTCCCTCGAAATCTTGGAGACTTCATACGAATCTGGTTTAATGATAAATACAAAAATCGCGCTGTCACCGACAAAATATTCCATAAGTGTTTCTTCCCGGTTTAGCACTTCTTCTTGTATTTGCTTGATGGAAGTGGCGCCCAGCGTAAATCTCAGGTTTTGGTTATTAGAAGGCTCTACAGTCAGTTTTTGCTTTAAACTTTTGTATTTCTGTTTAAGACTAAAGCATTTGTCGGCAATGGTAAAACCTCCTAAACTATTCTTAGACAGTCCATTTGTAAAGCTGTTCATTTTGCTCCCTTCACATTGTATCACGTCCATCCGGAGTTTATGTTCTTTTTCCAACAATGTGTTGGGAAAAATCATCGATGAAATTGCTCCCGACTCCTGAGCTTCCAAATATTCAATATGTGATTTGGAGCGTTCTGATAAAGCAAAACACTCTTCCAAGAAGTCAGAGTTTCCAGTTATTTCAGCTAATGAGTAATTAATGTGGATGGCATCGTGATAAATGTCAAAACCTTTTCGATCTCTATACATTTCCCTGATGTCATTACCTCTATTTTGAAATTGCTGGTAGTCCAACGTTGCAATGGCCCGCTGCATGTATACTCTTCCTTGATATAAAGAATTGAGATTAGAGGTTCTACGATAATCTTGATAGGAGGCTTTACCTATTAAATTAAGGTTTTTCACGACATCTGCTGTAAAAGTGGTGTTCTTTCCAACTTGCCTATCAGAGAATTCCAAGACTCTAAGTGCCTTGTCGAAGTATTGAACTGCCCGATCAAAGTTGCCCTTTTGGTTAAATAAGCTACCAAGGTTATTATAAGCCATAGCCAGGTCTCGAAATTCAGAACCATTGATTTTCTTTCTCAATACCAAGGCCTTTTTGTAGAGCGTATACGCATTCTCATACCTTCCGATCTCCTGAAAAAGTGCAGCAAAACGCTCAAGGTATTGAATATAATTGGGATTAATATCGTCGAAGTTGCTGGCTTGATTTCTGAGTAAATCTTCGTATAAGATAAACGCCTCCTTATACCTTCTCAACTTTGAATAAGCGATCAGTAGTCCTTCAAGTGAATCCAAATACTTCGGATCAAAATCGAATTTTGAAGGATTTGCTTTCGTCAAAAGAATTTCTCCATATGTAACGGCCTTCTGGAAATTACCGGTTTTGACAAAAATTGCTGAAAGCTGTGCCAACTGTTCACTTTTTATTTCAGATGGGGCATTGAACACATTTAGGCCGATTGTGAGCATTTCTTCGGCTTCATCAAAGTACTCATTCTCGACAAATTCCTTTGCTTTAGCGATACAACTTTGTAGCTTAAGATTTTTGTCAACCTTTAACGATGCGACAGGCATGGAATCTGCTTTCATTTTTTCTAATGAATGGAGCGTTTGCCTAGTAAGAATTAGGGTTGGCAAAGGAGTCAGTCGAACTTTTTTTTCTGCCCCTACAGGATTAAACACACTTCTTTTGGGATCAACTTTTTTTAGAGGTACGGTGTTTCTATCAGGCCACTTCATTCCCGGAGTTCCTCTATCCTCATCTTTAGAAGGGCCCCTTTGACGATCTATTAGATAATCACTTATGAATTGTACTTCGGTCAATTTGGTTGTGTTGCCGGTTGTTCTGCGGCCAACCTTCGAAATCTCGGAGTCGTCCGAATTCCAATAAAAGGAAACTCCAAAAAATGCTAAGATTACCAAGATCAATAAGGAAAAGAGCTTCCAATTCTTCCTCCCTACACGAGAATTTCTGATTTCGTCTATTCTGTTCCTCAACTGTTCCCGGTCTTCCATTATATCAATCTTTTCCCTCAATACTCGCAGCAAATGGAGATCATTGCGAAATTGCTCATCACTTCTTAACCTTCTTTCAAATGCATCTTTATCTGCTTCCGAGAGCTGCCCGAGAAGGAATCTTATCATTTGGGGTATTTCGTCTAAGTACTTCATAACTAAGAAATAATTTCTTCAATTCTTTTGCCTAATTGGTTACGAATTATATCCCAAGCGCGAGAAATTCTCGTTTTTAAAGTTCCCACTGTAACGTCCTCTTCTTTTGATATTTCGGTATAACCCTTGTTTTCCCAAACAACTTTTTTGAAGGTGGTAAAAAGCGTTTCCGATAAGCCTTCTTTTAATACTGCCAAAATTTCCAGTTCGTTATCTTCAACATCTCTCTTCGAGACTAAACCTATTTCTGACTTTACTAATTCCAATTCGGAAGACTTGAAGTTCCCTAAGCCTTTATATTTACCATTTATATTTACCAATTTAGACTTCTCCCTTAAGCACCGATGCTTAGCGATCTTATGAGCATAAGTACTCAGGCTACATTTTCCATTGAATTTATTGCGTTCAATGTCTTGAATGATATCCAATAAGGTATCATCCAAGATTTCATCTGGACTGATTAGATTCCGCTCACTCAGAACCGGAAAGCTGTTGTATACTTTTCTTACAATCTTTCTCAGTTTCCGCTCTAAGAATATCACTGCCCGCTCAAACTCAATAGTTTTCCGCCCCGTCCTAATCATGCTGATTAGTTCTATGTCTTGATATGTTTTTTTTGTTCTCAAATCGGAATTCCAAAATCTTTGGTCCTATAATTCTTTAGGGACAGCTACCAATCCAATCGTTACATTTTCTTTCAACTTTTTTTCAAAAAAAATCTTTTCCAAAAAAAATGCTGTCTAATGTAACTTTTGTCGACTAAACTTCCCTAACCCCATACAACCACTTTCAAACCTAATTTTGATCAGATGGAAGATAATGCAGCTCGGAAACTTAACCAGGAGAGTCACCTGCGTATTGAAAAACGACCTGAACTGGAGTCTTCAAAGATTCCTGAAAAGTCAGTCGAATTCTACTTTGGCAAAATTAAACTAATAGTTAGAAATTATCCAGGTAGCTTTTTGATCGCCGTTACTGTAATCTTTGCTGCTACTCTCATTGCTCTTGTTCTACTTCATGGAACAATTTGTTAGCTCCCCTGTATATCCCAATTAACCTCAAAGAGGCCTCAAAAGCACTTTGCTTTTGGGGTCTCCTACAAATCTATCAGTAGATACTGATGTAATCACAGAACCGCTAGAGAGGTATCCGAAAACAAAATGAGAAAACCCGGAATCCGTTTCGACCGAATACCTGTGCTCTTCCCAAATCAGATACCCGCATTTAGGCAGAATTTCTGATCGGAAGGAGGTCATCCGTTTTGAAAGCAATTATTCTCTGCTGTCGTTAACTTGGCTTTTGCAGCGATGGAAAACCAATAAAACGGGCAAGAGATGCTATTCATTTTGTAAAGAATCGATCGGGTTGGCCCAGGCCGCCCTCAAAGATTGAGAACTGACAGAAAGGATGGCAACGACCATCGTGACCAGGCCGGCCAGTAGAAACACCCACCATTGCAATTCGATCCGATAGGCAAATCCCTGAAGCCAGCGATTCATGCCGTACCAGGCAATCGGCGCCGCGAAACAGAAACCGATCAAAACCATTTTCAGGAAGTCACCGGATAGCATTCGGACAATACTTCCAACCGATGCTCCCAATACTTTGCGAATCCCAATTTCTTTGGTTTGTTGGCCGGCAACGAAGGCGGCCAGGCCGAACAAGCCAAGTGATGCGATCAAAATAGACAACAGGGTAAAGAGCCCGAACATTTCTCCTAACTTCAGATCAGACTTGTAAAGCTGGTCGAAATGGCTGTCCAGAAACTGGTATTCAAAGGGAAACGCCGTATGTTTCTTGAAACTCTGTTCGATAAAAGCAAGCGTCTCCGGAAGGTTGTCCGGCTGTACTTTGATGGATACAAACCCCCGAAATTGCTGGCTGGGCGTCAGCATAAGTGGTTCGATTTCCCGGTGCATCGAGTGCATGTGTATGTCCCGTATCACCCCAATGACGGTCTGTTGTTCTCCCAGGTCATCGAAATGTTTGCCGATCGCTTCCTCCGCCGTCCATCCTAGTGCTTTCGCGGCCGTTTCGTTAATCATGCGACTGGTCTGTGTATCGGAGGTCCGTTCCGGCGAAAAATTACGGCCGGCCAATAGCTCGATATCAAAAACTTCCAGATATTTTTCATCGACCCGGACCCGGTAAACCCTCAAGGCTCCATCCTGATCGCCGCCGGTTTCATAGTCATAATTGATCATCCGGCTGGCATCCACATTGGTCGGCAAACTACTGGAGGCAGTAGCCGAGATAATCCCGGGCTGCCCCAACCATTCGCTCTTCAACAGGTTCATTTTTTCATGAATGACATTATCGCGAATCGGCACCACAAGCACGTGTTCCCTGCCATAACCTAACTCCTTGCTTTGAATAAAGTGAAATTGCTGATAAATGACCAGACTGCCGACAAGCAATGCGATGGATATGGCGTATTGTCCGATCATCAACCAGCGTTGGATTGTTGTACCGGCAAGCCGGCGGGTTGTTTTTCCTTTCAGGGCGTCAACCGGCATTAGTGAAGATAAAATGAGTGCGGGGTAGCTGCCCGATAAAGTGCCCGCTATTACTACCACCAGCAACAAGCCGGGCAATAACCACGGGTCGCCGATCAGGTTCAGCTCAATTGGACGTTCCAGCATACGACCGAAAAAAGGTACGATATAATGAACAAGGGTTAACGCCAATATCAGCGCCAAAAAAGCACTCAAAACGGATTCGCCTAAAAACTGGCCGGCTAATTGACGCCGCGTAGCACCAATCGATTTTCTGAGTCCTACTTCTCTTACTCGGCCAATCATCCGGGCAATAGCCAGGTTCATGTAATTGACCCCGGCCAGGAATAACACCAGAACGGCAATCAGGGTGAATAACCGGACATAACCGGCATTTCCCTTTTGGCCGATGTCCTGACTGGCCCGGTTTTCCAGGTGAAGCTCGGTCAGCGGTTGAATAAAATAATTGATCTTGAAGGGGAAATCGGTATCGTCTCCAATGTATTTATCCAACATTGCCGGCAGTTTTTCCTGCAGGGCCGATGCATCTGCTGCTTCCGCCAGTCGAAAAAAAGTGTAGACAGCATTGCTGCCCCATCTTTCCGCAAAATTTCGGTCTCTAACATAGTCCGGCCACGACAGAATACTTCGGATAAAGGAAAATTGCAGAGAACTGTTCGCGGGCATATCCTCTATGATCCCGGTAACGGTGTACGGTTTCCCGTCCTGGTAAAGCAAAGGTTGTCCCAGTGGATTCTCATCTCCAAAGATCTTTTTTGCCAGCGACTCCGTCAGTACAATGTTTTCCGGACTTGCCAATGCCTTCTGCGGATCTCCCGATACAAAAGAATGAGGAAACACTTCAAAAAAGTGACCATCGGCCAGTAGACCTTCTTCGTAGTGATTGTCTTCACGGAAACTCAATAGGGCAGCCTGGTTTTCGACGGTAGTGGCATAGGTGACTTCGGGAAATTCGCCGGTCAGGGTCGACGCCAGCCCGGCCGGTGTTCGGGCGCTGAACTTTTTACCCAAAAAATCACGTCCCGAATCGCCCTGGTAAACCCGGTAAATTCGATCCGGACCGGGATAAAAGCGATCATAAGACAGTTCATGTCGTACGAAGAGAAAAATCAAGATACAAATAGACAAGCCAATCGCCAGCCCCAGGATATTGATCGAAGCGTATAGCTTTTGCCGAAGCATATTGCGCCAGGCAATTATGAGATAGTTCTTGAACATAGCTCGTTTAGTTGGTTGAATGCATGACTGCTTAACCAGGGGTCAATCGCTATGCCAAAAAACATTATTGATTCAAAACCAGTTGCTTAACTCTGTTTTTAACAATTAGATTGTTCGATTTTGAACAGTTGTTGTGCATTGATGAACGGAGCATTAACCATAGAATAAGCAGGTCAGGACGCTTTTTGGGGAATCTCTAAACCACAATGGCCTTGGCGGGGTAAGGCTTTTCATGGTCCTTTGGCAGGAGCAACCGGCTGAGGAGATTTGCAAATCCGAAAATTAGTTATTATTTTGTATAACATACAATTTTGTAACTAATGGACGGAAAAAGTTTGGGCGGTTTTGAAGAACTGATGTTTTGAGCAGTAGGCATTCGTCGGTTGCAGCCCGCCCAGGACGTGCGCCGGAGGATTTGGAGATTAATCTCGTTTTAACCTGGGAACTTCATGAAAAAAGATGAAAAAGATAAGGTGCCGAAATTGGCCAATTGGCTGCTGTCTAAATTTGTAAAAGATCAGTTTCACGAAGAATTCTTAGGTGATCTGCAAGAACTTTATCAGGACAGAATTTCTACCAGGAATAAGTTCAAAGCCAGGTTCATGTATTGGGTAGATGCGCTGCATTTACTGCTGGGCTTTATCTTCCTTAAAGGATTTAAAAATCGCAATCCGATTATGTTCAAGCACAATTTGATCGTTTCTTTAAGAAATCTAAAACGCAGGTCATTTTATACCGGCATTAATATTGCCGGAATGACGATTGGGATGACTTGCTTTATGCTTATCGCCCTATACATTCAGTATGAATTAAGCTATGATGTTCAGCATGAAAAAGCCGATCAGATATATCGGGTGGCTCAGATCCAGGAGGGAAATGACTTCAGAGGCACCGACCGTTTTGCATTGGCGCCCATGCCATTGGCACCAACATTAAAGGCAGAGTTTCCGGAAGTGCAGGCGGCGACTACACTGCAAGTACGTGAAGCGCTATTGTCGAACGAAGAGCAGGTTTTCTACGAGCGAGGGTTATTTTCAGATGAGTATGTCTTTGATGTATTTACCTATCCCATTAAAGAAGGGGTTGGGAAAGAGGCCTTGGAAGATCCAAATGCTATTATTCTTACGGAATCACTGGCGAAAAAATACTTTGGTGAGGAATCACCCATCGGTAAAACGCTACTATTTGAGAACGATCGTCTACTTACCATCAAAGGCATTGTGGAGGACATGCCGAAAAACCAGCACTTCACATTTGACTACATTACTTCTTTTAAAAACTTACCGTGGTATCAGAATGACATAGGCGCCTGGAATAGTAATAATTACCGTGCTTACGTTGTCTTACCCGAAGGCTACGACTACAAAGAATTGGAAGCAAAATTGCCGCTCTTGGATCATAAGTATTTAAAGAACAAATTTCATGGAGCTCAGATCAAACCAATCTTTTTCCTACAGCCTTTAAAAGAGATTCATTTGCATTCGCAGATCAACTTTGAAATAAGTGCCAATAGCGATGTCCGGTATATCTATCTTTCTACTTCTATTGCCTTTATCATATTGCTTTTGGCTTCGATTAACTATATGAATCTGACGACTGCCGGATCTGCAAAGCGAGTAAAAGAAGTGGGGACACGGAAGGTATTGGGCGCCAAAAGAGGACAATTGGTGAGTCAGTTTATGGCAGAGTCGATTTTAATCACACTTTTTAGTTTCGGAATGGCAATTGGATTAGCCTACTTACTACTGCCGGCATTTAATCAATTAATGAATCAGCAGATTCCTTTCACACTGGGGAGCAATCGTATCGTACTCCTCGGAATGCTGTCTGCTGCCGTTTTGTTGGGAGGGCTTTCCGGTTTATATCCTGCCCTTTTATCATCCGTCATAACTCCTGTCAATGCTTTAAAGGGCGGGTGGTTTAAAAATCGTAAAGATGGGGCTTTTTTGAGCAATACGCTGGTAGTCGGACAGTTTACGGCGGTCATTGTATTGGCGATAGGCAGTTTGGTAATCTACCAGCAGCTCCAATACATTCAAAACAAGAAGCTGGGGTATAATAGGGATCAGGTGATTTATGTGCCTTATCGACAAGTAGATTTTTACGAAAAAACGGCCATTATTCGTACCGAATTGCTAAAGCATCCGCAGCTTGAAAAGGTTTCTTTCGCAGCAAACATGCTGCTCAACGTGTCTTCAGCACGCCCGGTAAACAACTGGGAAGGGAACAATAATGAGCAATCGATTCGGTTTTTTCGGAATTACATAGATTACGATTTCATCGACCTCGTTGAGATAGCCCTTGTGGAAGGGCGGAATTTTTCACCGGAGCATCCTACCGATTCTACCGGCATTATTTTGAATGAATCGGCAGTCAAAGCAATGGGCTGGGAGTCGGCGGTCGGAAAAGCATTCAATGGCAGACAGGTGATCGGTGTTGTCAAAGATTTTCATTTTCAGCCCTTTGACTTGACGATCGAACCATTGTACCTGGTTCTTCGGACAAAAGATGACAGCTTTTATTATGGCAATATTGTAATCAAAGCAAAAATGGACGATTTGGACAATACCGTGGCCCATATTCACAAGACCTTGAAATCGATCCTACCACAAATTCCAATAGAGCATCGAATTATGGATGAATCCTATGATCAATTGTATCGATCTGAAAAGCGAATTGGGACCGTCCTGAATATTTTTACGCTTATTGCTTTATTCATTGCGTGTATGGGCTTGTTTGGCTTGGTTAGCCACAATATATTACAGCGAACAAAAGAAATTGGTATTCGCAAAGTGCTCGGGGCTTCCATTTCCAATATTGTGAGCATCATTTCCAAAGATTTTCTAAAGCTTGTCATGCTGTCGGTAGTCATTGCTGTTCCCATCGCCTGGTGGATAATGAGCAAATGGCTGCAGGATTTTGCCTACCGCATTGACATGGATTGGTGGCTGTTTGCTTTGATAGGATTATTGGCAATTGGCGTTGCATTTTTGACGGTGAGTACCCAAGCGATCAAAGCTGCCGTCGCTAACCCGGTGGACAGTTTGAAGGAGGAATAGTGCGTTCCTCGGTTTGGGTTTTCCAGTACAAAGCCTCGAAAATCAGATAAGGTTATGATTCCGGCCCCGCACCTAACATTTAAATTGTTAATTAAATAATACTACAATGTTGTTTTAATCGGCAATTTCGTGTATATTTGTAATACTACATAATAGTATTAATATATGAAACGCTTTAAAATGGAGGAATTGGTACCTCCGACAGTTGGTGTATTACATGGAGGTGCCAATGGCATTCTGTGATCGTTTATTGTCCATCACCGCACATCAATTGTTCATAACTGAACAGTCAAATCGAAGAAGAAACTGCTGTAAAGAATTGATAGTCAAATTTTCATAAAACTGGCATGGGTATTGGTTTTGGATTGACATAAAGCTATATACCTACTTGTATTAAGCAAATTGAACTGGCAGAAACTCTCAAAATCGAATAAGTGAATTAACCTCACTATCCATTTTTAATACCACAACCAGATACTTTATTAATGGATTTCGATACCGACAATCTTGCCAAAATAATAGGAAACCTCCTGATGAATGTGCTCCAATTTGCGGAAGCACAAGGACATATTTGTGTCTATCTTTCCGCAGAGCAAGGCCATTTGGTCATCAAGATCAGGGATACCAAAATGGATGTGGCCCCCGAACAATTTCTGTTGAAATTAAATCGAGTACTCCAGAACGCTAATGGCGGCAAGGACCGGGATAAAGGGCCGCGGAGAGAATCGGTGTTCACCAAAGAAAATGAAAGCCTCCGCAAGGAAGACCGGTTCCTACAACAAATGACCACCATCATTGAGCATAACATCGATGACGAATCCTTCGGTATCCCTCAATTACTCAGAGAAATGGGCGTTAGCCGAACCCAGATGCACAATAAAGTCAAAGCACTAACCGGTCAATCCACTTCCCAGATTATCCGTTCTATTCGCTTAGAGAAAGCTAAGGCTCTATTAGAATCCACCGATTTGAATGTGTCGGAGGTGTCGGGTGCGGTAGGGTTTAAGAATCTTGCCCATTTTTCGGCAAGTTTTTCCGAAGAGTTTGGTCTTTCCCCCAGCGCCGTAAGAAAAATGAAAAAGAGCTAATACCATTTTAACTTGATAACGACCCATACCACCCGCTTCTTTTTCCAACCCTCTCCTGAATGCGACTTCAACCAAGTCAAAATGGCGTTGTGTATTCATGAGGCTGAACAATAACAGAAAAAAAATACCGCCAAGTGTTAGTTGACAATAAGATTTGGAACAGGGAAAGAAACTGCTCCAGATGATTTAGTGCACTTTTGTAGGGTCTTCGCCGGTGAAGGTTTTCAAAGATTTCTCAATCCTAAAACCTTCTCTAATGATCAACAAGATAATTCTGATGTGCGGCCTCAGTCTTCTTACCTTTCGGGTGAAAGGCAGCACCGTTCTTCCCTTTCAATTGGTTGGAAAGTTAATCGTCATTCAAGCGGTAGTGAATGATCAGATGGGTAATTATATTTTGGACACGGGAACGTCCAACCTGGTACTGAACAATCAATATCACGACCCTGTCTTTGCCGGGAGGAAGAGGAAGGCACTCGGCATTAGTGGTAGGCCGGTCAAAATGGTAGAGTCTTTCGTCGATCTTCAAATTGGTGAATTAAAATGGAGGAGCCTGACCGCAGAAGTCATGTCTTTGGAGCACCTCTCCAGGGCCAAAAACCTACCCATAATGGGTCTCATCGGTACTTATGTTTTTCGGAATTATCAATTGATCATTGATTTTGACAACCGGGAAATCTTGTTGACCAAGGTTGCCGGCAAACACAAAGAAGCACCAATTGATCCCGGTCAGCCGGCCAATGTGTTGCTTCCGATCAGGACTAAGGCCGGTATCCCCGTGATAGAGATGCAAATTGAAGGCGTTTCCCTCGACTTTGGTTTGGATACCGGCTCCGAAGTCAATATCATGGATGCCAAGTACCTCAAACCACTAAAAGGGGGCTTCTCGCCGGGAAGAGCGGTAAAAATGCTGGATGTTTTTCAGCATCCCCAATTGGTTAATACAGGCTTTTTGAAAAATGTGATCATTGACCAGTTCTACTGCTCCAATTTGAAAATTGCTATTCTTCCCCTCAAAAAGTTTAATCTGAATACCTCCGGTCAATCGCTGAACGGGCTATTGAGCTCGGATTTTATAGCCCATTTCAAAACTTCTATCAATTTCCCCGCGGGTAGGGTGAAGTTGTGGTATAGAAGCGGGATTGAAAAGTTGATTTATGCGAAGAAAGATTAGGGGTGATGCGTATTACTCCTCAAAGGTGTGGTACCGATTGATGATTATGAATTAACAACTGTTAATTTACTATGAGTTAACATATGTCTCTCTTTTTTTAATTAAATTGTAGATATGTTTATGCATGTTCATATTCTCATATTTTTGAATCGACTTTTTAGTTTTTGCTTCTCTTTTCTAATCCATCGCTGAACACATTAGGTTTTTCCCTCAGTTAAAAAAGTTTGTGCTTCTTGATTGGAAGCTTGTTCTATTTCCAGGTGGAGCTATGAGTCCTGGTTTCGGGACCGCTTTGCATTAATTGAATTTTGGTCCCCTTGACCTCATTTTTTCATGAAAATTGCTCAATAGCAAAAACTGCTGCTGCCTGGCGGAAGCGACACTTTTGTGCCTTGCATTTTCATTGGTATACCCTTACGGGTGATCGATTTAAATCACCCCACTTATATACGAATCATTTTATTTCACCCTCTATAAATTTCTAAATTATGAGAAAAGGATTTTTAGTGTTTTCAGGCGGACTACCGCTGTTAATCATTTGTGCCATTCTCGTTTTTTCTTCTTCCCCCTCCGAGGCTCCCACAACCTCCGATCTTCCCGAAACTGCTCTAACCGACGAAGGGGAAGATGAGCTTGCTCCGGTGTTCATCAACACGGAAGAGGAGCTTGCGGAGTATTTGAGAGGAAGGGGTTTTTCCGAGGAGGTCATTGCTCAAGAGCTGGCTATGGAGGAAATCCAAAGATTCTTTAATAAGAAAAAGTCGATGGATACTCCCTCACTGTGCAGCTGTACGGATGATACCTATGTTAACATCATCTGCAGCCCGGGAACTTGTACGCACTACGTTGAATATGAGGAAGCAGTAAGCTCCGGCTGTACCCTTACTTACGGAGCGACTCATTCTGCCGGGCACCCTTGTTTTGAGCGTTCGGTATCCCTGTCCGGCTGTGCGTCCAGCATGATCGGTTTTACCACGGCCTGTCACAATCTTTATGCGAATATTAAGAAAGGATCAACTACCTGTTCGCAGACCACATGCACGGCTGGTTGCTAACTTTGAAAGACATTCATCTCAATCTGATAATTGTTTGATCAGATTGAGATGAAAATTGCCGCTCTTCTAACAATTTGCAGACGAGCCCTGAGTTATACGATTACAGGCGAATTGGCGGAAAACAAAACGACCTCTTCTTCCCGGATTTAAGTAAGTGATCATCAAATATAGCTTCTAAATTTCTCTGAGCCCTTTTTCTGCTGGCCTGCTTTCTCCTTCAGTCATGTAGCGCGGCTATAATCCTTCAGTGCGGCATT
>JANQRV010000133.1 GCA_028284395.1 Saprospiraceae bacterium | reverse complement strand
GGGGGCCTACTTTGGGTCGCCCCAGTATGGGGTCGTGGGTAACTTACGGCTTGGGCACCGAAAACGATAACCTTCCCGGGTTCGTCGTCCTGACTTCCGGCGGGCACGACCCCGATGCCGGCAAATCGATATGGGGCAGTGGGTTTTTACCCTCGGTATATCAAGGAGTGCAGTGTCGTTCAAAAGGAGATCCCGTATTGTTTCTAGGGGATCCCAAGGGAGTGACACGAAATTTGCGTCGCGCCTCAATCGATGCCATTAACGAAGTCAATCAGCTTTCCCATCAGGAATTTCAGGATCCGGAGATCCTGACTCGGATTGCCCAGTACGAAATGGCTTTTCGCATGCAGGTTTCGGTGCCGGGGGTGATGAACATTGATGACGAACCGGATTATATCCATAAAATGTACGGAACGGAACCTGGCAAGGCTTCTTTTGCCAATAATGTACTACTAGCCAGAAAGTTGGTGGAAAGTGGGGTCCGATTTGTGCAACTCTATGATTGGGGGTGGGATGCTCACGGAACTTCCCGCTATACCTCTGTGACCGAGGGGCTGGAACGCAAATGCCAGGAATCCGATCGACCGGTCAGTGCATTGATCACCGACTTAAGACAACGGGGTTTACTGGATGAAACGTTGGTGATTTGGGGAGGGGAATTCGGGCGCACCCCGATGCAAGAAAATCGAAATAACACCGAACTCCTTTATAAAGGTCGGGACCATCATCCGGATGCCTTTACGGTTTGGATGGCCGGCGGTGGTATAAAAAAGGGCTTTACCCATGGAGAAACGGATGAGATCGGATACAGTGGTGTTAAAGGACGGGTTTCCGTTTTTGACCTACAAGCCACCATTCTCCATCAGCTTGGAATGGATCACGAAAGTCTGGTCTATCAGTTCCAGGGAAGACCTTTCAGATTAACGGATGTTCACGGCGAAATCATCAAGGATATTTTGATCTAAAGAAATGTGAAGAAAATGTGAAGAAAAGTGTGACTTTCACTTGATCTGTCCGTCTGAAGTGAAATAGAAATCAGACCAAGACCCGTTGTCATCTCTCTTAGCCTTCAAATCAAGACAGAACAAATAGTGGCTAGGGCGCTTTAGACAGCCCCTGTCACATTTACATTATCAGACTTTTTTCTGTGGTTTTCAGAACAGAACACAGAAAAATTGTTAGTGTATAACTTTATTGTAAAACACAATTTATGGGTTTTTGAGAAGAGATTTATTATTATCTTACATTTTCGAAGACCCGAATCTCGGTTAAAATGGGCGTCATGAGTAAGAAGAATGTTTTTCAATTATTGGAGGAAGATACCATACTCAATCTGTCACAGACAGATCTGGACCGCATCAAACGTGGTGTTGTGAGCAAGATGTCTACCATGAGATTTGCTACCGAAATCATCAATCTATACACAGAGCCATTGTTCGCCTTCGCCAGCGATGTGCTGGTGCAATCCGGTCAGGCGTTTAACGAAAGCATCAACGATTTGCGTACGTGGATTGCTATCCAATTGAAGGTGGACGGAAAGTCTGCTGCCATTGATGCGGCTGCATTGCTGTTTAATCTGCGCAGTCGGATTCGGGAAAACTTGCAACTGCAAATTTTATTGGAGGAAGCAGATCGGTTGACTTTAGGGATTTCCATGAGTAAGCAGGAAGAATATAATTTCTTTGAATCGGCTAAATCGGGCCACCTTTTGGAAGGCATCGTTCCGGTTGTCGATCATTTGGGATATTTCTCTTCCCTGGAGGAACTGAAAAATGGCATTCCGGAGTTGAAGATATTGGCTGCGTTGCGGTCAGAACTTAAAGCCTTGATTCAAGGGGATCGCATCAAAGACCTATTTGATTTACTGGAAAAGAAACTCAAAGAAGGAAGTGCTTTGCTACATGAAGTAATGGCTCTAAAGACCAATTATCAACGGATTGAAAGTCAAAGAGGAACTGCGTCCCTACCTCCGAATCTTTACCAAGAAGAAATGCAAACATTAAATCGCTCTTTGGTCGGTGTGGTCAATAAGGTGTATCCCGGACAACTGCGGTAATGGACTGGACATCAAATTGAAAACCCATCTTTTCGGCCGTTTTCCAAGGAAAATAAACCAGGTTCTAAGCATAAAAAGACGGAAGGTTGTAATCACGGCCCTATCATGGACCGTCGGTTGTGGTCCATCGTTCGGTCCTATCGGGTAACTCCAGGACAAGGTTTGCACTTCCGCGAACAGGGTTTGGGTAGCATGGTAGATCCGTCGGTATTTGGGGTAGATGGAAAAATGAAGGACTGATGCTGGCAGTCGATATCGTCAGTCCAGACATTCGATGAATTTGCAGGCAAAGCGCTCCGGAGCATTGGTGTCCATACGTAAGTACAGAGACGGTTCTATTAACTCTAATTCCATCAAGGCAAATGTTCCTTCCGGCAATCGCACAAAATCAAGTCTGGCATAGAGAGGGGCCGGCTGAATAACCTGTATGGTCTGGTTGGCAACGTTAAGTAAATGATGATCGGGCACTACCGATGCGATGATGCCCCCATGTTCTTCCTGAACCCGGAAATCGTCTTTTTTCGGCGTTTTTAGAATGGCGTGGCTGTATTCGGCACCAAAATAGAAAAGCGAATACTCTCCTTCGAGCAGTACATTGTCCATGAATGGCTGAATCATGCACTGGCGGTTAGCAAAGGTTCGGTAAATGGCATCCAGGGTGGTTTGGGTAATTTGCTTGTTGATTCGAAAAGTATCGTTGGCGTTGGCGCCAACTACCGGTTTGATCACTAATTCCCGGATCTGCCAACGGTCAAAACTCTGGCGAATGGCAAGTGGAGTAATTTGCGATTCCCAAGCCGTTGGAACAATGGCAATGCCTTTGAATTGTAGTTCGCGTAAATAGGTCTTTCGAAGGTTCCATTTGACCAGGGAAAGATTATTCTCGAGTCGTACACCTTGCTTTTTTATCTCTTCCAAAGTCTGGAGAAATAGATCAGGGGCGTGGTTGTAATCCCATGTCGATCGAATGACAACTGCTTCAAATTGGCGCCAGTTCATTTTATCGGTGCGCCAAGGTACCGGGTGAACTTGCCATCCCAATGCAGCCATTGGTTCGTAGAGAAGATCGTCGTCGCATACAAAATCTTCAAGGTTATCCATGGTTAGAAAAGCACAATGTCGCATGAGGGGAAGATATGGTTATTTCGCTCAATTTTAATAGCTTCACTCCTATGAAAAGAAAAAGCACCAAAAAACTCGGTTTATGGATGTGCATGGCATTGGTTGTCGGCAATATGATCGGTTCCGGTGTTTTTTTCCTGCCGAGTGCCCTGGCTGAGTTTGGAGGAGTTAGTATTTTAGGTTGGGTTTTTACGGCGGCAGGAGCCCTGGTATTAGCTTTTGTATTCAGTCGATTAAGCAAGAAGGTAAAGGCGGGCAATGGAGGGCCTTATAGTTTTGCGAGAGAAGGATTCGGGGCGTTTGCCGGCTTCTTAGTAGCTTGGGGATATTGGGTTTCCATATGGTGCTCGAATGCGGGCATTGCGGTCGCCTTCGTAAGCTATCTCAGCGTTTTCTTTCCCACTTTGGCAACACAGCCGTTGTTGGCTTGTGGGGTGGCTTTGGCAACGGTCTGGTTCTTAACCTGGGTCAATACACGTGGGGTACATCAAGTCGGAAAGGTTCAATTAGTAACTACTCTTTTGAAACTTGTTCCGTTGATTTTAGTGGCTTTCGTAGGAGTATTTTTTTTAGATTCCAATCATTTTGTTCCCTTCAATCGTAGTGGAGGATCGGATTTTTCAGCCATTACTGCTACTGCGGCGCTCACCCTGTATGCGTTTTTGGGGATGGAATCGGCTACCATACCAGCAGACTCCGTGGAAAACCCGAAACGCAATATTCCTCTTGCAACGATATACGGAACCTTGGTGGTCATCGTAGTATACGTCCTGGGGACGATTGCCGTGTTTGGTGTCCTGCCCCCCGATGTTCTGGTTTCTTCCAATGCTCCCTTTGCCGATGCAGCGGCTAAAATATGGGGCGAAGGGGCTCGCTATTTGGTTGCCGGCGGCGTAGTTATTTCGACCTTTGGGGCATTAAATGGCTGGATCCTTTTGCAAGGGCAGATTCCAGCTGCTGCTGCCAAGGATCAATTGTTTCCACAGATCTTTGGGCGAATGAATGACCAAAATGTGCCGGCTATGGGCCTGATCATATCCAGTTTGCTGATAAGCCTTCTAATGCTGATGAATTACACGAAAGGAATGGTGGAAGCTTTCAAATTCATGATCTTATTGGCGACCTTGACGGTCCTTGTGCCATATTTGTTTTCAGCAGCGACTTTGGGATTATTGGCATTGGAGCAAAAAAAATGGCCTGGAAATCGACGTCGGACCAACCTTACCTTGGCAATTCTCGGCTTCCTTTATTCGCTTTGGGCAGTTGCCGGCTCCGGTGAGGAGAGCGTTTACTGGGGGTTTTTGCTTTTGATGGCCGGGATACCATTCTATGTATGGATTAAACATCGATCATGAATTTAACTTATCAGTCGGAAGTCGGTAGACTACATTCTGTCTTCATTAAACCAGTAGAGAACGCTTTCGGTGACGGAGCAATGCTCCTACGCCAATGGAAAGAACTCAACTACCTGGGGCAACCTCTTTTTCAAGAGGCCAAGATAGAATATAATGCCTTTGAAAATGCCTTGCGGGACAATGGTGCCATCGTCCATTATTTGGGTGTTGACGAGCAAGTGACCATCGATTCGATCTATTGCCGGGATGCTGCCATTGCCACCAATCATGGAATGATTCTCTGCAATATGGGGAAAGAAGCACGTCGGGGCGAACCCGCTGCCGAAGGACGGGCTTTCGAAAGAGCTGATATTCCGATTTTGGGTCGGATCGAAGCGCCCGGTACCATTGAAGGTGGTGATGTTGCCTGGTTAGATGAAAAAACGTTGGCAGTAGGGCATTCTTATCGGACCAGTCACGCTGGCATCGAACAGCTGAAAGCGCTGTTGACACCCTTTGGAATAGAAGTGATCATCACCCATTTACCACATTATAAAGGACCTAGCGATGTGTTCCATCTGATGTCGATCTTAAGTCCGGTCGACGAGAATCTGGCCGTGGTCTATTCTCCTTTAATGCCCATTCAGTTTAGGGATCAATTGAGACACCGAGGTTTTGAATTGGTGGAAGTGCCGGCATCTGAATTCGAGAGCATGGGGTGTAATGTCCTTGCCTTGGCACCAAGGAAATGTCTTTTGGTGGAGGGGAATCCCCGAACGGAGCGGGCACTGCGATTGGCCGGTTGTGAAGTCCTCACATACCCCGGTGCTGAAATTAGCTTGAAGGGTGGGGGCGGGCCTACCTGCTTGACTCGTCCTTTACAGCGTTTTCGTCTTTAAAAGTAGTCACTTAATCGAAAATTGATTGGTTCGGCAGGGTTATTGTCATCCATTTAATTAGCTTCACTGTTGATCAAAACAAGTCTGAACAAATGGTGTGATGGACTAAACAGAAACTACGATTATGGACCAGTTAAAGAATAACACACAAGTTAAGGCGCAGAGCATTTCGCTCAGCAACCTAATCAAGGGCCGCAGGGCCTTGCTAGCCACTTTTATCGGTATTATGGCAGGTATGGCGCTACTACTCACCTTTTTCCTATTAATGGGCGTTCCGGTATTCCGTGAACCCATTCTCATCTTTGTCTTTATTGCTATTTTCGGGGTAGCTATCGTGCCCCTGGGGACTGCCTGGGTCAAACTGGGAGTCGAATTCAGAAAATTAAACAATTAATCGATGTTGAATTCGCGTAACCGTCGTTCGAGAAAAGAGGAACGGTAGGTGTAGAACGGCATCAAAGTTCACGTTGGACAGATACATCTTACCGTTGTGGTCGACTACATTTCCGTTTGAAAGGCGAACGAACCTCCGGAAGTTTTTACCAAACTCCCTTCCTTCCCAGATATAGAAATCTGTTCCGGCAATGGAGGTATTGCCCGTGATGGATTCTCTTTCTGTTCCATCATACTGTTCAGTCCCGTTTTTCAGGAAGGCATAAAAATCATATGTCCAGGAGTTGCCCACCGCTAGTGGCATCAGGTTTAACTGCACCTCTTGTTCTGTGATGTTGTCATCGTTATGTTTGCTACAGCCGAAAAGAACAACGGAATGAATAGGAAAACAGCGTGCTTTTGGTGGATCATTTCAGTCGGTTTTTTGTTTTTTTGATCCGGGACATCATCAAAATGCTGCCTGCATCGCAGATCTGATTATTGATGTATTTGGTAGAAAAAAATTCATCTAGTGCCCTAAAATCTTGTAATTAACCTAAAGTGATATTCCATCCTAAAAATTAGTCATGAGCATTTCCGACGGAAGTAAATTCTTCGACGAAGACCAAGTCTTTGACAAATATATACATCACCGATCCAAGCCTGAACATCCGAATAGGATCATCGAAGCTCCAATCGTTCTCGAATTGCTAAGCGATATTGGGGATTGTGATGTTCTTGATGTAGGATGTGGCTTCGGAGAGATGGCCGGCTATTGTATACAACACCGATGCCGATCCTATACGGGCTTTGACGCTTCTGTTAGAATGGTGGAACTGGCAAAATCTAGTTATGAAGACGAAAAAGCTGTATTTCAAGTGGCACAAGTAGAAAACTGGCTTTATCCGGCGCACTCCTACGATCGGATCATTTCCCGGTTGGTTCTTCATTATATCGAAGATCTGCCGGGGATAGCCCGTAAGTTGTACAGGACGTTGAGAAAAGGCGGCCATTTAGTATTTTCAGTAGAGCATCCGGTCATGACTTCTTCGATGGGTAAATACCGATCAGAGGGGCGTAAAGAGCACTGGTTAGTTGATGAGTACTTTACCGAAGGAGAAAGATTACATGAGTGGGTGGATGGTACTGTCAGAAAATACCACAGGACGGTGGAAAGTCACTTTGCAATCTTTCAAGAGGCCGGTTTTTCAATTGAGGCGCTTCGTGAAGGGAAGCCGATTCCGGACCGGTTTGTTTCGGTAGAAACTTTCCGGCGACGAAATCGTTTGCCTCGATACTTGATCATGAAGGCGAAGAAGTAGCTACTCTTTTCCAATTCTACCTTTCGAAACCTTCCAATACCTCCCGCATCTTTTCGGGGACAGGTACTGGCCGCATTGATTCCGGGTCCACACAAACCTGCGTGAATTCAGCAGAAAAGACCTTTTCCTCTTTCACGAAGCCGTTGAGTGTAAATACAAAGGCACTATTGCGGATTTCTTTTAGTCTCACATGGATCATCAATTCATCATCCCATACCATTGGTTTCAAAAATTCTACGGAAAAAGCGCGTGCCGGAGGAGCAATGCCCAATTCGAACATGCTGCGTTCGGCAGGAGCACCGAAACAGGCCGAGATGAAATCGATGATGGCTTCGACTATAAAGTGACCGATTCGTGGAGTATAGAGGATGCCGCCTGGATCACAATCTCCGAATCTTACTTTACGTTGTACGACGAATTCTTTTTTCATTTTGATCGGTTTTCTACTTTTGAGGGACATTCGGTTCGACTTTCAGGTTGACTCTTATCGCATTCCGAAGGCGGACTCCTTTTCTAAATAGACTTTGAAGCCGGAATCGAACATCCCTGGTTTTGCCATATTTTCCAATGACGAGATTTTTAAATTCAATGGACTCTTTCAGGGTAAATACATTTAATGGCTCATACTCCTGACCAGAATCGATTCTCAAAATGGCAAAGTTTTCATCGCAGTAAGGTTTCATCCGATCGGTTGTAAAAGTATTGAAGTCCAGTACAAAAAAATCAACCCAGGGATGATCACTGTCATAATATTCCATCATCATTTGCCGAAGTGTATCGCTTTGCAATTGGTGGATGCCCCGGGCTTTCAAACTTTCGTAGGCCGTGCGTTGATATTCGAAGATTAATCTCCAGTTCAAATGCCAGAAGTGTTGATGTAACGAATCGGAAAAGGGAATTTCATCATCGAGGTACTTTAAAACAATTTCTGTAGATCGCTCAATTTCTTGTATTCGGTGAATCCTGCTTGCCAAGTGGCTTTCGAGCTCGGAGCCGATTGATTTTTCAACTTCCAGCAGCATCTTTCCTTCGAATTCTCGCTCTTTGCGCTCTTCATTCCAGTTGCTGATGTATAAGGCGATCAGTATACTGATGACGATCAATACGAGTTCTCCGAGCGCGTATCTCCAATCTACTCTTTTGGCATCTTTAAGCAATCTCCTTAGCATAATATACAGTTTGAGGCATCAACAGAGGCAACACGATTATTCGTTACATTGTCAGCGTTTAAAAGCGATCGTTTTTTGAGGGATCTAATAAATTACCAGCATCAAATCATCATTTTGGCGGAAGCCGACCAATTTCAGTGCCACTCTATCTGTTGCTTCGACGGAGCAAGGACTTGAGGGGAATGACTACCACGGTGGCGGATACCTTCATGCTATATTTTACTTTGATTGATGAATCAATTCCAAATCTGATCGCTCATATCTAACAAAGCCATCTTTCATCGGCATTTGCTTTTTAAGCAACCAACAGGTTTTGGCGGTGGCAAAGTTAAGTCCCTTATTGTCGTCCAAAAAATCTCGCAAGTATTGATTGAACATATTGTGTTCGGCGATATCGGTTCTGAAGTGGGGATCTTGCTTTCTTTCCTCTAGTAAGGTCCACTGGACAACGGCATCGGCCAAAGTTTTTCCAACGTTGGTTTTGGCCCATGCCATGAAATCGGTGTTGAACGAGAAATGGTCGCCAATTTGTGATTTCATGAATTGCCTTAAATTCTGTCCGAAGGTAATGTTGTCGGTAATCTTAGTATCGGGGGTCAATTTCGATTTGGCCCAGTCGAACTTGGATTTTGATCGCTTTTTCCTGATTTCCGGATTGAGTTTGCCCTGGTGATCTAGGGCGTACATGATTCGGTCGCGCAACTCAAATTTACTACCGGAAGTCGGTAACTGTGCTGCTTTACAGATTTGTATCATTTCCTTTTTGAGCCAATACCATCGATTGAACGCTTCACCGGTCTTAATATCTTTAAAATCTGGTCTTTCCATCTAATGCGTTGATTTTGCGGCTTTCTTGATCTGCCTATGAAGAAGGATTGTTTGATTTGCAAAATAGTTGCGTATTTTTGAATTGACCATCTTTTAATCGACAAAACACCGCATGAAACTTAAGAATTTTAGTCTGTTGTTAGTCGCAATGACAATGGCCGCTTGCCAGGGGAGGCCGACCATTGATTATTCTGGCCCAGTAGCAACATGGCCTTCTTATGGCGGAACTGCTGAAGGGCAACGCTACAGCTCCCTGACACAAATTACCCCGGAGAATGTTGACCAATTGGAGGTAGCGTGGACCTATCAGACAGGCGATGTTTCAGATGGACGCGGAGCTATTCCGTCGGCTACTGCTTTTGAGGCAACTCCCATTCTAATCGATTCAACGTTGTATTTTCCTACCCCTTTCAATCGAATTGTTGCATTACAACCGGAGACGGGTGAAGAGAAATGGACATTTGATCCGGAACTTGACCTTACTGGCAACTATGCCAATCAACTCATTTGCAGAGGGGTTTCTTACTGGCGCGACGCAAATTGCAGCGGCTCTGATTGTGCGGAGAGAATCTTCACCGCAACCAATGATGCCCGCCTCATAGCGGTGGATGCATGTACTGGCGAGGCAGCCGCTGAATTCGGCAAGGGGGGGCAAGTAGATCTGAATGAGGGGCCGGGTGAACAAATTTGGAATGGGGAATACCAGGTTACCTCACCACCTGCCGTTGCCGGTAACCTGATCATCGTTGGGTCTGCGGTTGGAGATAATGTCCGAACCGATGCGCCAAGCGGGGTGGTACGTGCTTACGATGCCCGATCCGGGAAACTGGCGTGGAGCTGGGACCTGCGACCTCCGGATTGGGAAGTCGACCCGCAAATGCTTTCTGCAGGAGGTTATATGCTGGGGACGCCAAATGTTTGGGCTCCAATGGCCGTAGATGAAGAGCGGGATCTACTCTTTGTGCCCACCGGCAACCCCTCGCCAGACTATTTTGTGGCGGCTCGTAATGGTGCGGATTATTATGGCAGTTCTGTTGTGGCTTTACGGGCCTCGACGGGAGAAGTGGTGTGGCGATTTCAGACGGTTCATCACGATCTCTGGGATTTTGACGTGCCGGCACAGCCAACTTTAGTGGACATTCGTCGAAATGGACAAACTATACCGGCGGTATTACAGGCTACGAAGATGGGTTTTTTGTTTGTATTGCATCGAGAGACCGGCGAGCCCCTTTTTCCAGTAGAAGAGCGACCCGTTCCGCAGACCACAGTGCCGGGTGAATTTACCTCAAAGACCCAGCCGTTTCCCGTAAAGCCGCCGCAGCTGGTTGGAAAGCGGCTTACAGCAGCGGATGCATGGGGTCTTTTGGGTATGAATGAAGACTGCGCCAAACGCATCGAAGAATTGCATTTTGAAGGCATGTATACTCCGCCGAAGCTCAATCAGCCCACATTGATGTATCCAGGCAATGCCGGAGGTTCTAATTGGGGCGGAATTGCGGTCGATCCGGTCAATCAGATCGCCGTAGCCAACGTCATGGACCTGGCTTGGGTAGTCACTTTATTTCCCGCGGAGGATTATGAGAAA
>JANQRV010000135.1 GCA_028284395.1 Saprospiraceae bacterium | reverse complement strand
GGTTGCTATGGTTGCTATGGTTGCTATGGTTGCAACGAAAAATCAGCTTTCAGTTGCTTTAAGTAGAGCAGAAGTCTCCATTGGTTAAAAAAATAGCTTTTCCCGGTAACCTTTCCGAGTCACCGAAGTTCTCCTATACGAACACCATTGTAAAACTAAACGGGACATGCTCTCAGACAACCACATTATGACCCAGGTAAAGGACGGCGACACGCGCGGTCTCGGCATTCTATTTGAACGCTACCACCGGTTATTATTTAGTTTCTTTTATCGGAAAAATCAGAATACTGCGGTAAGCGAGGATCTTGTCCAAAATGTTTTTGAGCGAATACTACGTTACAAACACCGATATCGCGGCGAGGGAGAATTCAAAGCTTGGATGTTTCAGATTGCCCGCAATGTCAATTATGACCAGACCCGCAAAAAAGGTAATCGCCCTAAAGAAAAAATTGAAGACTGGCAAGATCAACTAGTGGATCATACCCCTAATCAGCACGCTCAACTCATGAAACAAGAAGAAATGGCCGCGCTTCAACGGGCACTCCAACGACTGGATCCGGATAAAAGAGAAGTCATCATACTCAGCAAACTTCAGGGTTTGAAATACAAAAGAATAGGGGAATTACTGGGCTGCTCGGAAGGGGCCGTCAAGGTAAAAGTATTCAGAGCACTTCAGGCCCTGAAGAAGGAGATGCACAATCACAGACTAAACAGCTGAATCGAATCAACATGGTTTATCAAGATCAAATCAACAACAATGAATAGTGAGCACATCAAATATCTGATAAGAAAATACAATGAGAACTCGCTGTCTAAGGAGGAGGAACTCGACTTGGAAAAAGGTATTGAAATGGGCTTCATCCAGTTGGAGGACCTGGAAGAGATTCAATTATTGAGCAATCAATTGGATCATTATTTCAGCGATCACCTCAGCCGACAAATGCAGGATAATTTTTATACCTATCTATCGGACGTGGAGAGTCAGCAATCTTGGTGGACCACCATAAGCACTTGGTGGGCCGACATCTGGGCCACCAAACCCATTCTTCAATTGGCTTATTCTGCCCTGTTGGTCTTCCTGGGAGTTGGATTGGCATCGTGGTGGTTGAGCGAACCAGGAAAGCACCAAGACCAGGTAGCAGCACTATCCCATCAGGTTCAGGAAATCCAGCAAATGCAAGAGCAGATTATGCTCGAGCTCATTGATAAGGAATCTACCACCGAACGGTTAAAAGCTGTTAATCTTACTGAAGAAATGGATCACGTAAGCGAAAAAGTGGCGAAGGCCCTCTTACATACGCTCAATTTTGACCACAATGGAAATGTTCGGCTGGCCGCATTAAGAGTATTGCGCAATTATGCAGACAATCCCGAAGTTAGAAAAGGTTTGGTCAACTCGATCCTACACCAAGACGATCCCTTCGTACAAATGGCTTTAGGCGAAGTTATGGAAGCATGGAAAGAAAAGAGTTCACTGGAATACTTGGAGGTCATCATTAAAAAGAAAGAGACCCCGGAGGTAGTCAAAATCAATCTCAAGAAAAATATGCAGCAGCTTCTTTAAGCCAAGACCGATATCTTCGGTCAGTATCAAATTTCATTTACCCGCTAAGATCAAGTAATCAAAATTATGAAGCAATTAACAACAATTGTCCTGGCTCTTTTATTGTCCGGCCTCATGAGCGCCCAACAGGATACCAAGATCATTAAGAAAAGTTTTACATTCGCCTCTACTTCGAAGGATAACATGATCCTAATCAGAAATATCAATGGAGGCATCGAAGTTATGGAGCACGATGGCAACCAGGCCGAAATGGAATTGGAATTGATTATAAAAGGCTCGAGTTCTGCGGTCCGTGACAGAGGTTTTTCCGAAGTCAAGTTGGGTGTGATTGAGAAGTCAAAGACGATTGCACTTTATATGGATGCTCCGTGCTCAGATATTGATGCCCGATCCATCTCCGAAGAAGATCTCAGAAAGGGACGTTTCAATCAATGGGTCAACAACTGTCAATGGCATCCAAAATATGATTATCGTCTCAACTTCAAGGTAAAAATTCCCAAAGGCACAAATTTAGAAGCAAGTACTGTCAATCATGGAGATGTTCTAATTGAAGGAGTCTCCGGCAAAATAAGGGTCAATAATGTCAACGGTGCCATCGCACTCCATCAGGTCCAGGGTGGTATTGAAGCCCATACCATCAACGGAGATCTAGACGTTACTTACACGAGCAACCCTACGGAACCTTCTTCCTATTATTCTTTAAATGGCGATATTAATACTCAATTCATCTCTGGTTTGTCTGCCGATGCACTCTTTAAAAGTTTTAATGGCGATTTCTACACCGATATTGATCAGGTAGAGGTACTCCCGGTTATAGTTGAAAAAGAGGTAAGCAATGAAAAAGGAGGAGTTAAATTTAAGATCGGCCAAAACAAAGGCTTGAAAATCCGCAATGGCGGAGTCAGATTATCATTCGAAACCTTTAATGGAAATGTTTACGTCAAAGAAAAATAATACTATGAAGTATCTAATAATCATCTTAGTTACCTCCCTCTTCCTACCCTTGCGGGCTCAGGAAATGCAAACCATCAATATTCCCCTCTCGGATCCCGGTAAGCGAGGGCGGTTGGAAGTCCAAATAATGAAAGGTCCCGTTACAGTAATCGGAACCAGCAGGAAGGATGTGCTGGTAAAATACCAACCAATGGGATCTCAAGGCATCAAAATGGAGGATGTTGGCGGAGGGCTTAAAAAAATCTCCGGAGGTTTTAGCAATCTGGAGATTTCTGAGAGCCATAACCGGGTCGATGTCGAATCTCACAATATGAATAAGGGTATGAAGGTCATCATTGAAGTACCAGTCAGTTTTGACCTAGAAATCAATACTTTCAACGATGGTAATGTGTTGGTTGAAAACATCAAAGGAGAAGTCACAGCAGAAGCCCATAATGGCAAAATTGAGGCCCGGAAAATATCCGGTTCAGTGATCGCCAGCTCTTTTAATGGTGGAATCAAACTGCAATTCGACGAGTTGGCAGCCAATACTCCCCTGGCTTTTACCAATTACAACGGTGAAATCGATATCACGCTCCCTGCTTCCACTAAGGCGGATTTCAAATTCAAAATGATGCAAGGAGATATCTACACTGCCTTTGACATGAATATCAAACCCGTTATGTTAAAGAACAAGGATGAAGATAGTGGTGGCTTCTCTCTCGATGGTTGGATGAGCGGCACGATAAATGGTGGCGGACCGGAATTCAGAATTGAAAGCCATCATGGCGACATTTACATTCGTAAGAACTAAAAACAGTTGTGAAAGGAGCAAGTGTGGCTCCTTTCATAATACGCTAACCTTTCCACTCGGGTTCGCGGTGGCCATTCCAACTGATATGACTTGCTTTTATTGATTAAATTGGGATCTGAAAAATTGATATATTCAGAAAATCTAATTTGATTGATGCGTCCTTTACTGTTCTGTTTAGTTGGTATGCTACTCCTCTTTTCGTTGCAGATCATTGCCCAAGATGCCTTGGAGGTGAAGAATAATGATCAGCGGGCTGACTCTCTTTTAAAATTGGCGGAACATTGCTTTGAAAAATATGGACGTGGTAGCGATTCTCTTAGATATTATGCAGCAAAAACATGGGAAGTTGCCGAACACTCTGATGATGAAATTCTAAAAGCCAACGTCCAATTCTACCGATCATTCTCGTTTTTCCCCACCGACACGGCACGGGTCTTCCAATTACTCCGAAATTGTTTAGAAATTTATTTACAGTTCGATTTGCCTTTTGAGATTGGGAAAACGCACTATACGCTAGGGCATTATCAGGGGAAGTTAGGATATTTTCCGATTAAAAAGAATCATTTAACAACAGCCATCGAGTACCTGTCATCGTCTGCCGGGTCCCTACATTCCTTCTATTGGTTTAATGCCCATATTGCACTTTCCTCGGTCAACCAGCAAATGGGCAATTTTTCAGAGGCTTTGGAAGCTGCCCAACGATCAAAAAAGATCGCTCGACTCCTCAACAATGAAGAATACTTAATGAGGGCAGTTATCAATCTTAGTGCAGTTTATGGCGATCTTTCTATAAAGGAACTAAATTACGGAACCGAATACGACCGATCACGATTCAAAGAATCGGCTAAAGAAAATTTACTAGAAGCCTACCGACTAGCAAAAAAGCTAGATATAGCAGACCGACTCTGTCTGACCAGTTACAACCTTGGTCTCTTTTATTCGGAAGAAAAAGCTTTCAGCATCTCCAATCAATACCTGGACGAAAGCATCGCAGTTGGAATTGTCCATGGCTTCCACGACAATGTCTTTAGTGCTCTGGAAATCAAGGGAGACAACCTCTACGAAGCGGGCAGATTGCTGGAAAGTGAAGAATGCAGAAAGCAGGCTTACTACTACGGTCAACAATCCCGTTCGACGGACGTAAGGATCAAAGCCGAATACCTTCAAGCTCAGATCTTCGCTGATCGTAAAGAATATCACAAAGCGATAATCCAGGCAAAAGCTGGACTTTCCATGGCATTGAAAATGAATAACAGAAGACGTATTCAGGGTGGATACGACTATCTGTACGAGTGGTCAAAGGTCCTGGGCAACAATAACGAGGCCCTCAATTATTTGGAAAAGTGGATCGCTATCAAGGATAAGATTGTAAGCGACGAGGCGATCCAAACACTGCAAAGACTGAAAAACAAACACGAAGCTGCCGAAAGAGAAGCCCAAATCCTCCTGCTGCAGAAAAACCAGACCATACAGCAACTTCATCACCGACAACAAATGTCTTGGATTACTGGAATCTTTATTTTTCTCATTCTTGTAAGCGGGGTTTTGTTTCTAAATAATCGGAACCAGATCCTAAATAAAAAACGGTTAGCAGTCGAATTAGAGCAACGATTGCTTCGGTCCCAAATGAATCCCCATTTTACTTTTAATACCCTTAGTTCCATTCAGAATTTTCTGTTGCAAAACCAACAGGGAAAGGAAGCGGCCTATTACCTCGCCAAGTTTGCAAAACTTATGAGACAAATTCTGGACCAAAGCAGCAAGGCCTTCATCACGCTTCAAGAAGAAATCCAAACACTTGAAAATTACCTAAAACTACAACAACTACGATATTCTAAGTCTTTTGATTTTCAGATAAACATTGACCCTAATATTGATCAGACCACGACGAGCATCCCTCCCATGCTAATCCAGCCCATTCTAGAAAATGCCATAGAGCACGGTAAGATATATGCCATACCCAAGGGGGCTGTCCATTTGGATTTCAAATTGTCAGGCAGTCTACTCGCAATTTCGGTTACCGACAATGGAATGGGAAAGAGGGCCAATACGGAAAGAAAGGCGGCTAAACACAAATCTGTAGCACTGAACATCATCAAAGACCGAGTCCGATTCCTCCAAAAAACCTACAGTAAAAAAATTAATTTTCGGTTTGAATACCATCCAAACGGAGGCGCGGAAGTCAGCTTTAATTTCCCTTTTCTACCCTACCCAACAGTAGAATAATCCACGTTCATGTAACCATTCTCTGATTACTGCGACTATCAGTGCAGAAGTCCTTAAGTTAATCTGTTGTTCAACAAAAATGAACACCTGTACGGGATGGGCCATCGCCCTTTTCACTCCGGATGATTCAATAACAAGGCCGCAAAAGCATAATTTTGAATGATGCCAAACCAAAAACAAATAGCTTTCATGGAGGCTTATGAGGCCTGCCACGATCCGTTTCTGCGCTATTGCTCGGCGCTTGCTTACGGGAAACTGGAAGTGGATGACCTGGTTCAGGATACACTACTTTCAGCTTATCAAAATTTTGACCGGATCCGAAAAAAGGGCCAGTTACTGCATTATCTCATTCGGACTGCTCGCAATCGATCCATCAGCCATTGGCGCAAACACAAAAATAGAACTGAGTTGTTGGAAAAACACGCTGAGACTTTAATTGCCAAGGGACTTTCTCCCGAGATCCTGGCCGATATCCAACTCCTGTACAGCACCATGAATCGACTACCGACCAAGCAACGCAACGCTGTGATTCTCTTCGAGATCAGCGGCTTCAGTATGAAAGAGATCGCTCAAATTCAAGGGAGCACTGAAGGTGCGATAAAAACTAAGATCAGTCGGGGGCGCCACAAATTGCGCAAGCTACTCGAGGAAGGGCCCCAACCCGTATCCTCTTCTATCAACGAGCTATTTAAAACAGCCCAAACCATCACGCTATGATCCCACAAAGAAAGGTCGAGGAATTATTTCAAACGGCACGCTACATCCCGACGGAACTAAATATAGATCAGGTAAAATTGATCATTGAAGACTTTGTACACCAGCCCCCTTCGAAAAAATGGACAGATTACTTCAACCCAAAATCTATCATTATGATTCTCCTAACAACTGCATTGATCATTTATGGGGCTTTGCCCATCGATCATCCCAAAGATATATCCATTTCTCCCTTACCTACTCTTCAATTTGAAGTGCTCGCTGCATCGTCGGATTCAATGGATATCTCTCCACCATCCCCCATGCTTCAAAATCCTCCCGCAATCAATCATATTCCAGTAGTAGAAAGAATTGCCCAAAACAGGCTGTCAACAATGGTGTCTCGCAGACCTCCAATAGAAAATCTGTTTCTTCCGATCAATCCCGGAAAGTCAGATAATGGACAACCAAAAAATCCGCGCTTGGTTCAGGCTCCGATTCAGCATGCTGAAAGTCCACAACCTATTTTAGATCAGCCCACGATTTACGGCCAATGGAAAGGAGAACTCAGTGCACAGGAGTTTTGTATAAATCTCACCTTTAAGGACAAAGGAAGTTCTTGGAAAGGGGTTTGGTTACACGACATCTGTGTAAATCCTACTAGTTTGTCGAAAGAGGTAATCGACCCCAGAACCACTTTCACAATAGATCGCAAAGCAGGTCAATTGGTCTGCACGGGGCAACCCAAATCCAGAAAGTCGAAAGGCAACTTTGAATTTGTACCAAATTCTTCTTTTCAGACTTATCTGAAGTCTCAAGGCTTCAGTATGGATGAAGCAAACATCGAAGGACTTTCGATAAATGGTCGCTACCGACAAAACGGAAAGGGAGAACCTAAATATTTCCAGAATCCGGAAGACATCATTTGGTTTCGTTTTTTCCTCATAGATATGAACGAAGATTATTTGAAGTTGCTCTCAAAGTACGATATTGAACCTGATAGTCGGCAGGAACTCTGGAGATTGGCAAACAGTGAAGTCACCAAAGAGTATTTGAAAATGATACTACCCTCTTTAAAAGCGGTTGGCAAATCTCAAATTACAATTTTCGATTTGAGTTACCTCAAACAGTCGGCAGTTACCTCAGCTCACCTCCAGGAATTAAAAGATGCTAATTACACGAACCTAACCGCACAAGAAATAGCAATGACCGCTTGGCTCGCCACTCCACTGGACTTTAGTCTTCTGGAGGCCATGAAACGAGCGGGTTATGAGAAACCCTCCTTGATCGGACTGCGGCGAATGACGAATGAGGGGGTGACTACATCACTAATCGATGCGCTTCGAGAAGCCCGCTTTCAAGACGTAAAACCAGACCAAGTAACCAATTTACAGGTACTATCAGTTAACCATCAGTACATTCGGGAGATTGGAAAATTAAAGATCCCGGGAATGACAATCGACAAGTTAAAGGAGTTTAGTGTCCACGGACTTCCAAGCGAATTTGTAAGATCAATTATCAACCGTGGTTTTACTGAAATAACAGCATCTGAGTACATTACCCTTTGGATTTCAGACGCAACCCCGGGTCATCTAAACCACTACCAAGGCTTTAAAGCTCCAAAAACACTAGAAGAATGGGATCGCTTGAATACCAGAATTTCCGCGCGGACCAAAACCCTTTCTACATTCACAAAGATGACCGTAGCGGATAATCTGCGAGTAGTTATTAGAAAGAGCAGCGAGCACAAAGTGATTATTAAAGCCGCCGACAACATGCTAGATAAAATCGAAACGAAGATAAAAAACGGCACCCTCCGCATTACAGCCAAGCCAGGATTTAAGTCTAGCCACCTGTATGATGTTGAAGTTTTTGTAGCCAACCTCAACGGCATTACAACCCGTGGCGGTGGGAAAACATTCACCGACACCTTTTTCCAGGATATGAATATTAAGGGAGGGATCTATTCTTTCGACTATTTGTTGACATTGGGTCGCTTAAAATGATGCATCATCTGGTAAAAGCCTTCGACTAGCTCATATGCCAGTTCTGTTGCAGCGCCCAGTCTTCCCGGCGAATAAAGGTCAGGGGGACGTATTCTTCGGTTGGCATACCGATGTTATAAATCACCCAATCTTCACTGTATTGATCGACGAGATCTCGAATGCAATCAATGCGATCTTCTTTATTGATTGGACAATCAGACCATTTAAATACTTCAACCCTGTAATGTAGTTTGATCTTTTTTCGGAAACCCTTCATTGACATTTCAATTTCTAAATCCTGGCGCCCGGGAACATTTGGAATGGGAATAGAGAGATTTAACATAGGATGATTTTTTACATAAAACAGATGGATGGGGTTTAAATTAAGGAAATACTAAGAGAATCCCAATTAAACTTTTAGCGCGGTCGGAGCATTAAAAAAGAAAAATAGTGCATCCAAAAATGCCGTATTCCAAAGCCAGACCGTCCATCCATACCAATGAAAAGTCAGCCCTTCCCATTATTCATATCCATGGTCGCTTGGACGAAATGGCTCCTGCCTCGAACATCGACTGCAGCAGGAATCACATCAATTCAAAATTCTTGAAAATGGTAGATATAGAAGACACCAATCATTTCATCTCCTGGACCGATTATGAATTGGTAATACGGGAATTGTTACTTTTGTTAGAAAGTGAAGAGGTGATGAAAGTGAGATGAATGAATAAATCAACCTAAAAGCGATGAATGATCAATTCAAATCATTGAAGTTAAGTTTGATCAACCGGATTCTAAAATGCAATGACATTCAAGTATTGCATACTCTTGATCAATTACTGGACTTAGATGGACCAGTACAATCACAATCTGATGACATCCTCGCTACGTCACCTACCATCTTTCCAGGCATCGAAGCTGATTCTTCCTCGGCAGCCATTGAAGAGCTCCGACAGTCCATCGACGATGTATTTCAAGGCAAATAAACGGACAAATGAGTTTTAAGCTGACTACCTCCAGTTTTTTAGGTATTGTTTTAATTGTGGTAGCCGGATACCTGACCTTGCAAGTCCATTTGCTTTCGAAGTCTCGTCAAAACATTCAATTCAGTCTGGCAGAGATCAACAGCATTCGATATGGCATGCTCAATGACCGTGTATGGAATACGGCAATTGGGGGCTTGTTATCCGAAAAACTTGCCGATCTTGACTTCGACAATGCCAATCGGGCACTGATAGAAAGTTCAGTCGAGGGATTACTAAATTACCTGGTAAGGGATATGGACCGGTTGATCAATCCGGCAGGCACCAATCAAGAAAATTGGCTGCAACAAGCCATTACTACGATTGCCTTCGATCTGGCTTTCGATACCGCGATGCTAAAAAAGCAAGTTCCTATCATTACCGATGAAATTATTCGGAGACTAGAAGAGGAAGAAACACAACTTCAACTGAAATCTTTCCTGCAAGATCGGTTAACGGGAATCATACAGGTTCCCAAAACAAAAAGTGAAGAACCCCAACTGGCATTAATCAGGGAATTGGGCTGCGAAGATGTGGCATCCTGTAGTAGTAACCTAAGTAATAAAAGCGATCAGCTCCAATCTCAAATTCAACGGCAGACCTCTCTAATCGCCCTTTGCAGTGGACTTTTGCTCCTGTTCTGCTTTAGCTTTAAGGATCCAAGACAGCTCTATCCGCTACTGGGCATGAGCATCATTCTGCTAGCGGGTGGATTGACTGTGCCCATGATCGACATTGACGCTAGAATTGAAGAACTGAGTTTTAATCTAATGGGGCAAGAAATGGTTTTCCGCGATCAAGTATTGTTCTTCCAAAGCAAGAGCATCTTGGAAGTGGTCGACCTACTGATAACAAATGGTGGTGGGCAGACGATGCTAGTTGGGGCATTAATCCTTACCTTCAGTGTCTTGTTTCCCTTTTCGAAGATTATTGCTACTACCATAGCGCTTTCCAGAAGCGATCAGAAACCACCAAATGGGCTTATAAACCTCTTAATCTTCAAATCTGGAAAATGGTCTATGGCCGATGTGATGGTCGTAGCCATCTTCATGGCCTTTATTGGGTTTCAGGGCATCTTGAATAGTCAATTGGATCAATTACAAAACATAAGTCCCTCGATGAATATCATCACTACGCACAAATATACTTCTCTGCAAGCCGGTTTTTATCTATTTACCGGCTTCTGCCTCCTCAGTTTGATTATTTCCGCATTTTATCAAGAGTTAACCAAAGAGAAATAGCCATTTAGTTCACTGTACAAAATCGAAACGCCCGCTCCGCTGTGCACTTTGAATTGCAGCAAGGTTCCGATTGATCAATGACATTCTTTGCTCGACCGAAACGCCGGACCGGAGGCCATCTTCAGGAGTATTGAGCGCAAAATCCAAAAGGCGCTCTACAGACGATGTTACCACATGCATACGTGTATCAGAAGCACCATAGTAAATAAACACACCACCCTTCTTGTTAACAATCCATCCGTTAGCGAACACCGTATTTGATACATCTCCCACTCTTTCCGTATCTTTTGGTGCGAGTAGGTACCCCCCCGGGGCATGTGTAACTACCCAGGGTTTTTCAAGGTCGGTGAGAAAAAGATATAATACAGACCGGAGGCCCGCCGTTGTTTGGCGACTACCGTAAGCCAGATTCAACCAACCTTTACTGGTTTTGAGGGGGGGCGGCCCCTGGCCATTTCCGATTTCTTTAATGGTATGTGGTGACCGCGCATCAATCATAGTTTCCTCTTCAACCTTGGGTGCTTCCATACTTGCCGTTACCCCCCAGCCAATTCCGCTTTCTGATCCATCTACAGGTTGAAGATAAAGGCCATATTTTCCCTTGACATATTCTGGGTGTAAGACCACATCTCTTGCGCCTTCAAAACTAGTGGCCAAATTCGGAAGTCGATCCCAGTTGATCAGGTCTTTGGTTCTGGCAATACCACAACCATTCTGCGATTCGGATTCGGTACGAAAGATGCCATACACCCAACCATCCTCATGTTCCGTTAATCGCATATCCGCTACATTGATATCCGGTGAATCTGTTTCTGGCAAACTGATTGGATGAGGCCAAAACCGAAAACTATCTATACCATTAGGGCTCTCAGCAATCGCAAAAAACGACTTCCGGTCATTTCCCTCGACGCGGACTACCAAAACATATTTATCGCGCCAAAGCAATGCTCCAGAGTTGAAGGTTGCATTGATCCCAAGACGTTCCATTAGAAAAGGATTGGTTTTCTGGTCCAAATCGAATCGCCAAAAAATTGGGGTATGAGCGGCGGTCAAAACGGGATTTTGATATCGGTCGTAGATACCATTACCTACTCGAAAAGGCTTATTTCGCTTCGTTACCAGGTTCTCATGGTCCTCAAACAACCGATGTAATTTCTTTTCAAAATCGAGTTCCATTTAAAGTTAATTTGTATGATGTACTTAATCAATCAAAAATTCATCTCTTTAATGGAGGTAATTCACCGGCAAATCGTCTCAATCGCGCCACTTCTGCCTTCTGATCTTTGTCAAAATGAAACTTTTTTCCCGAAGCGAACCCTCCGATAGCAACGCCCAATCCAGCTCCCAATATGCCTCCAATTAGCGTCGGAAACAATTTATTGTCTTCTTGGTCCGCCAAAACAGAGTTGAGAACGGTATCCTCTTCCTTGGCAATGAATTGCCGCCCAATTAAAGCACCGGCTCCACCCAGTAACAATCCTCCTACAATTCGCGGAATAAGCTTATTGCCGGCTTTCGTTACCCTTATCTGGCCCACCCTATCCAGTGCAAGATAGGAGTAAGTATACAATGTCAACTCACCAGCATTGGCTCCTACCAAAGATAGAGTACGTAGGCTGTCTGCCGTTATCTGGTTGAGATAAGATTTAGCAGAGGATTTCTTTCCCCGCAATATTTCCACTTTTGGCAGCTGCTCCAAATAGCCATTGGAGACGGGAAAAGTCTTCTGTGCCAAAAGTTGAGGTCCACTCAACAGATACCACAACACCATTAAACAAAATAGACCATTTTGCGAACGTTCTTTCATCTTCCTTTTTTTATCAAAATTAAGGTTGTAAATTTCATAAAAAAGTAGACGAAAGCCAAATGGAGAAAAGAATCAGGAAATCAATTGCCCCGGGATCTATTTTTTATCTTTATTGGCATTATTCTTATTGATCTCATCCTGTAATTGACGGCGTAATACCTGCTCTTTTTCTAGCATGCGTTTTCTTTGAGAATCAAGCTCTTCCTGAAGGCTCAGGTTTTTGGCGAGTGTCTTCTTTGTGACAGCATTGGCATTTTTAAATCTAAGTACATAGGTCACCAAACCTCCAATCAATCCGGCAACCAATAACCACATAATCAGATTGTAAGTTACCTTATTGACCTGGAGGCCGAGAAAACTCATTGATTCTTTGGTTTTTTCCAAGCTGTCGATCTGCGCTTGTAGCGTTTGGGTATTATTTTTTAGTTCTTCGATATTTGTCTGTTGCTCCTTAATGGTCCCTTTATCCCGCAGCAGTTCTACTTTTTGCAAGCTTAGCGTATCCGCTACATGCGACCAAAAAGTGTTTAACCAAGTCGTAGGAACGACGCGGTACTGTTCATATCGATTAGACTTTTTTAAAAGGAAATCGAATTGTTCCTGGAGCGTTCCACTTTCCAAACCTTCGGCCTTTTGTGCAGCTGCTGAAAATGTAAGAAATAACACGCCTAACAAAAGGAGAAGGGCCCTAGGATTGTGTAGCTTTGCCATACAACAAGATTGTGTTTTACAAAAGTAGCGTTTGAATCTCACCTAATTTTAGTAGGTCCAAGATAGTAACAAGCGATATAAATTACAACTTCTCACTTTGAATGTACCGCATTAAAGGCTTTTACCTAACCTTTAACAGTGTGCACTCTAATACCACAATTGTTAAATTTTGGCGCAATTCAAAAAACAAAAACTTCCATTGAATAGATCATTTGCCGACAAAAAGTGGTTTACTTCCCCATTGGTCGGAAGTTAAAACCCTTAACCAGTAAAGCCCACTCGTCAGCCCTCGTGGCAGTTGAAATGTCAACGGTGCGCCATCCGGGAACTCCCATAATTGCTGATTCTTGACGACTCGCCCCGATGCGTCCAGGAGCGATACGATCCCAGATTCATTACTTCCCAAATTAGTGGTTACCTGAATCGATTCTCCCGGTCCGACCGGATTGGGATACAAATTTAGGGTCATTTGGGTTTTGGCATCCTCCACGCGGACCACATCACTCCCGCCGATGAGGAAGGAAAGATCCCAATATAGGTCGGGTATGGAAACAGAAAGTTGTCTATTCATTGCAGTTACGATTTCACTGCCTACAATTTCACCAGACAAACAATCGTACCAGGTGAGGAAATAGTTACCATCGGAAAAACCCTCTATCACGAGTTCACCATCGATCGCAGGAGTGGGTTCCCCCTTTTCCGATAGATACTTATGATTGTAACGATGATTCAAAAGCCATCCAGCAGCAATCTCCTTGCCTTCGGACAATAAGACATAAGAATCCACCTGAGATCCAGCTCCCAAAAACCCATAAGCTGCAATGCTGATCCAATCAGTACCGGGATTGTCGACAGTAATCGTGTGGCGCCCTGCAGGAACGTCAATCTCATACGTCTGATTGATATCGGCCGCTTCTTCCAGTACTTTTTCGCCATCCAGCCAAATTGCAATTTTAGGTTCTTTACCGGTTGCCGTTGACGTTTCCACTGTGAAAGCGCCATCTTGAGGAAAGATAACATCAAACGTGGGGGGGCTACGAAATTCGGCGTTCCATTCAGCCCCATAGAGAAAAATACCCAAGCTGGGCTTAGTGGGGGTAAAGGACTGATTCGTACCAATGCGCACCAGGGAATCCCCTACAATCCCCCATCCCATCGTTGGAATAAGGGACAAATCTCCCGGCATCCCAATCGTGTAGGAAGTGGCCGGGACCATGTTCGACTTTTGTAAAGGGATGTCCTTCGTAACGGTGGAAAGCCCCGAAAAATGGTAATACAGGTTGGATGGATGGATATAACTGTCCCACCACCAACTCATAGCCGTACCCATACCTCCGGCAAAGAGGGCTCCCCATAAGCCATTGTGCAGATGAATTCCCTCTGTATCTTCCTCACTCAATCGGCTGGAAGCGCCCAATCCGAATTCGCCGGTCAAGGTGGGTTTGCCGTAGGCATCGAGGTAATTGCGAACACCGCCTGCCAGAGCTCTTTCAATGTTGGAGGTATTGAGGTAGAAGTGAGTTTGAGTAATGTCGATATCCGGGTTATTCCAAATTAATGGATCGTAGTTTTCGTGAGCGAATGAAGTGGTTACCAAATGATTATTCGGGTCTATTTCTTTGAGGTAGGCAGCCATGGTAAAATGCCAGTCCTGTACTTTGGACTGCGATTTCTCGAATTCATCGGTCCATTCCACTTCATTAAACAATTCCCAGGCCATAATTGCTCTTGAATATCCCCACCTGGCAATGATGTATCGAAAACGGTTCCTCGTGTGGTTCATCGCTTCTTCATTGACGAAAAAGTCCCAGGTGTCAATACACGGTCCATCATTACGAGCATTGTAGGGATTTTCACCCCAATTTGGATTAACTTGGGACGAAACTTGGCCATGATGTTGCAAAGTTAACATCACATGAATCCCATTTGCAGCACAATAATCAAACAACCAATCCTGATAACGGGCATTGGTTTGCTGGTATTTCCGAAGCCCTTCAAATCCATTCCATCCTTGCTGCCATTCAATGCCGAGCCCCCAGTGGGCGTGCCACAGACGAAAGAAGTTTCCTCCATTCTCCGACAAGCCATTTAACCACGATTGATAATCGAGATATGGGTTATTGACTGGCCATGCCATATTTTCTCCAATGGGAACGTATTGTTCGTCAGTGTCGAAATGCAGATAATTGGTCAAATCGCTGCGAACAAAGCCTTTATTTTTCGGATTGGTGGGTGGTATACATCGAAAAACAGTTGCCTCCGAACTGACCACTCCATTCATATCCTCTACTACGACGGTATAACTCCACTCTCCTATCTGATCCGGAGCAAAACGGATCTTGAAAACACCGGGATCTTGAGCTGGTCGTAATTGGCCATTAGATGTATCCAAGTCAAATTCCTTCATATAAAAACCATCGATCCGTTTAGATTGTCCATCAGGTCCCCTAAAAACACCGGAAACGACAATCTGGTCGTAATCGTACGGATTGGTATAGGACGCCGACAAGTCTATTCTAACTTCAAACTTGTCGTATTGTTCAGCAATGGTGGAAGAAGGTTCGATGGTGCGAATCATGGGAGCGTCATTCTGAGTCCAGCCGGTAAAGGGAAGCAACAAAAATAGGAATGTATGGCCAAAGACCATCAATTGAAGGTACTTCATAGGTTCGGTTTTTCTCCTCTATAACCCTATAAAAGTAGTACTTTCTCTCCAATGTTACGTCCACCCCCTGACGCTTTGGCTAATCGCTAAAAGTACTGTCCAATTCCCATGACCAACCCTCTTTCATTTGAATTGTAAAGATCTATACCGTAATCCAAGCGCAAAATAGAGTTGAATGCTTTCTTGTATACCAGTCGTACGCCACCTCCCACGAAGTGCCTGAAGTTGTCGGCATCAAATAGATCTTCCAAGGTCCCACCAGGATTGCGCCAAGTCCCTAGATCAGAAAAAGCAACCATTTGCACGGCGAATTTTTGATTACCATTATCCCAAACCGTATGCCGATACTCCAAATTAAGGATAGCTTGAGCTGTACCTCTGTCAATCCGATTACCACTACCTCGAATATTAATGTTGCTATCCAAAACAAAGGGCGCAAACGGTGTATTTCGGTTGCTGGAGATACCAGTCCTAAGCCTCAAAGCAAGATTGCCGGAATTGCTCAGTATTTTGAAGTACCGAAAGTCGTTTAATACTATGAAAAACCAATCCCGGTCCAGCGTATTGTAAACCGTTTCAATCATGGTCGTATTGTCAAACCCTTCCGCTTTGTAATAATTGTAGTTGATCTTATTGAGCGTATGCACTACCTTCCCCAGAATTTTAGGCTGTCTGAATGAATCTGGGCCCGGTGGGTTCTCCAATGGCTGATCATTGCTCTTACGATAATGCTCAATGAAGAAGGAACCGCCAAAATCGATGTGATGCCCGGTTTTGAATTCGTGCAAAGCAGTCAAACCGAAACTTAAGTTATCGTAGTCAAATCTTACTTCACCCTCGTCAAAAAAGAGTGGCTCTACGGAAGCCCACCTGAAAAAGTTGAAGCTCCCCCCCCATTTACTTCCTTTAATGTAAGGGACCCGATAATAGAAGTTAAAGTTATTTCGATTGTCATTATTCCGATAAAAAGCGCTCATTTGAATGCCCTTGCCCAACCAATTAATATCATTGAACCCGGCTTGAAACCATGTATTCCCTCGGACACTTCCAAAGTTCAGAATGGGAAATAAAGTCCTGGCCTCCTCTATTTGAAATGTAACTTGTAATCCTTTTTCCAAAGTATCAATCAGGACATCGGCAGAAGCTATACTATTCAGATTCCGTAATTTCTGTGCTGCCGCTTCGATCTGATTCGCCGATAGGTCTGGATGTTCGTAGAGTCGCAGAACGGCGTTCAAATGGGCTTCCTTGGTCTTGTCAAGTCCACTATAGACCACCCTGTGAACGGGAAACGACAAAGTATCTTGCCCCCAAACAGGCACTGCCCAAACAAAACAGCCAGCAATAATCATCAACAACCAGGATAAATTCTCGAAATACATTCCCTATAGGTTAAAGCGGATGCCAAGATTATAGGTTGCTGCACGACCACCGGTCGTCTGTAAAAAGTCATTGGTAAACCAGGTGTATAGCAATTCTAATTCGAATTTCGGAGTAAATTGATACTTCGCCCCCGTTCCTATCTGAGCGAAATAATCGAATTCCTCCTGCCAAAAGGGCGAAAACCCTCCCAGTGCATACAAAGTTGTTTTAGCATTTGGGAAATAGCTAAGAATTAAGGTTGCAGGAGTAGAAAAGCGGTTTAGGTGACCGTTTTCATTCGCACCAATGTCTTCAAGAACGATATCGAGTTCTGTAAACAGAGAGAAATTCCCGCCAATTGAAAAATCATTGAAGACTTGTGTAAACCAAGTCGCGCCATTCCAATCGATGTACGGTAAATCATCTCCATTTCCGGCAAGATCGTCACTTGTCGGCAACCAAAGGGCACTCTGAATTGAAAAGTTGGGCAAGTTTTCAAAGGGTGCATAGCGGATCTTAGGTCCGATACCCGTCACTCCCTGTCGGCTGCTGGGAGAATCATTGAAAGTCAATACACTCAGTGGACTATCTCCGATTGAATTGTACCTCACGTGCCGATAGCGAATATCGAAACCAATGTTAAACTTCGGTTTCAGACCATAGAGGACGCTTGTAGTGGTCGTGAGGAAAGTAGCCCGGTCCCTGAGGTCTCCCCCAGGGCCGGTCTGCTGTGTATAGAGGTTGTTGAAGATTTTTACTTCAAAAGTGCCCCGTGGTATCGTTGAAGATACCACGTAGCGACTTGCATTATTGCTTGATGGCGAACCATCGCTTCGAATTTCTGAGCTAGGTCGGTTCAGAGCACTGATCGCATTCAGAGACCAGTCATACTCATAAAACCCTACTTTATAGGTCGTTGGGATTGTTTCTCTTCGGTAGCGATTGATGAATTCCAGCGCTTTTTTCTTACTGCCACCGAAGTCATTACTATACCATTCAAAAATCTGGGACAACTGTACTTCGCCGTTGCGCTTGTCGACTTTGATAAAATTGTTATTGTTCAGTGCCTTTCGAGTTTGACGATCTATTTGTTGTTCGATCTGATCCGGCCGATAGGCAAAGCTGGTGATGGGCGGGCAGTCCAAAGCACCACAGACCACCACAAAATGGATACGTGCATCTCCATAGGCTTTCAGTAGCAGATCCTTTTCCAGTTTATTCAATGTTATGTTGTTGCCGCCTACACGATGTTTTTTGGCATCGAAAAAGCCGTCGATCTTCAATACGGATTGAAGTGGATAGTGGTCAGTTGCACCTTTTATTACCAGTAAATTATAAGCATTGATCAAGAAAGCTTTCCGGGTATTGGCATCCATTTTTTGTAAATCCGCTTTCGCAACCTGATCCAAAAGGCTGGTCAACGAGTTATTGTTGGTCAGTTGGCCGTATTTGACCTGTCCGTCTAAGACGTATTCTTTGAAAAAAGCATCCGCTTCGTCAAAGAATGCTCCCTGAGCCACTACATTACCAATGGGAATAATTAAAATCAAAAGGATAAGAAAATTGCCATACTTTTTCATAATGGTAGCTGTTTAAGAATTTAGGTTTAATGAAAGATGAATGGTTTTATTTAGTGATGGACATAGCTCTTCCAGCTCGACCTCCGGTCAGAGTCCATCAAATTTGAAAATCAAATCAGCAATTTGTAGTCACAAAATCTTGATCAACTTACCCTGTGCTAGTTAGTATCTCATCTATCTTTTGCATCAGGACATATTTGGAGCTAATCCCCGGTACGCAGTCCAGCATTTTCCCCTTGAAAAAAAACAAGAGTGTTGGGATCTGGCAAATCTTGTAGGTGGCAATGAAATCTTCGGCCGAAGGTGCATCTAGGTAAATGAGATTCAAACGATCCGCATAGGTCCTTTCAATCGCTTTCAATCCAGGTTGCATCAGGAATGTTGCACCACTATCCGCCGCGGTAAAAACAACAATGGTCAATTTTTGATCCGATTCAATAAATGCTCGGAAACTTTGTAATTCCTTCGGTATGTTCGATAATTCATTCATATTATTGCCATTTGCTTCTTAATAGGCAATGGGTATGCCAAAAAACAAGGTAAAGTCACAAAAAACTGATTTTCAGTTTTTTAAAACTAAAAAACAATTTCCCATAAACGATATTCCCGAAATATCGTTACGATATTTCGGGAATTCACGAATATATTAATATCCTTAAGCAGTTTCAATACTCCGCTTAATCCCTAGTTTTTTCATCCTTGATTCGAGTGTCGTAGGGCGCATTTCGAGAATTTCTGCTGCACCTCCTTTACCGCTGACTCGCCACCCGGTGTGTTTCAACACCTCTATGATATGATCTCTCTGCAGTACTTCCATACTGGCAAAAGAGTGATCCACGATATTTCCTTCCACAGCCTTGTTGCTGTTTTGTGGCAACCATTTCCCAATCGACAATTGTCCGTTTTTGGATATAATAATAGCACGTTCTATAATATTTTCTAGTTCCCGAATATTACCTGGAAACGAATATGCTTGCAGGCGACTGATGACTTTTTTGGGAATATTGGTGATCGGTTTACCAATTCTAGAAGCATGTTTTTTGCAAAAGTGCTGTACTAATAGGGGAATATCTTCAATTCTGTTGCGCAACGGCGGCAAGTGAATAGGAAAGACATTTAGTCGAAAAAACAGGTCGCTTCTAAAGTTACCATTCTTGACTTCCTTTTCAAGATTTCGATTCGTTGCGGCAATAATGCGCACGTCGACTTTACGAACTCCTTTCCCGCCAAGTCTTTCTATTTCGCCTTCTTGGATTGCCCGTAACAATTTGGCCTGTAACTCAAGGGGTAATTCGCCAATTTCATCCAGAAATAGCGTTCCCCGGTGAGCCAATTCGAAGCGCCCAACTTTAACGTTGATCGCTCCGGTAAAAGCTCCTTTCTCGTGTCCGAACAGTTCGCTTTCGATAAGGTTTGCCGGCAAAGCCGCACAATTGACCTTAATGATAGGATGTTCGCTACGGCGACTAAGACGATGTAGTGCCCTGGCAATCAACTCCTTTCCAGTTCCAGATTCTCCAGAAATCAAAACGGTGGCATCGGTATCTGCCACCTGTTCAACCTGATAGAGTACGGCCTTAAAACGTTCGCTTCTACTGATGATTTCTTCGTAGTTGTTTTCAACCTTGATCTCTTCTTGCAAATAATTGTTCTCCGCCTCTAGCTTTTCCTTTAATTCTCTGATTTCCATCAAAGCTCCTCTCAAAGCTGCTTCTTTTCGTCTCCGGTCTGTAATGTCGCGTATGATAGAGCAGGTGAACTCCTTTCCTTCATGAACGATGTAATTCATAGATATTTCGACGGGAATTCCTTTCCCCTCTTTCGTATAATGGATCGATTCAAAAACTTTTCCACCGGCTTCCTTGATGGCATCAAACTCGCTTTCGGTCCGGGTTCTGTCAAATTTATAATTGACATCCAGGATGCCCAGGCTCGTCAATTCTTCATAACTGTACCCCAACCGATCACAAGCACTTTGATTAGCGTGATGAATCCTTCCATCCCTGGTGATCCAAAGGACTGCATCCTTTACTCTCTCGAGTGTGAATTGAGCCAGTAACGATTTGCTATCTTTAGATATCATTTTGGATTCAAATTATTGACGGTTTGATTATTTTGCCCCATTTATTCTAACACAAAATAGGCATTCCAAAAAACAGTTAAGGGCAAGATGATACATGACCAGCTGTATCTTCTTCCATCCCGAACCACAATACGGCAAATTTGCCATGTATACCGATACCGATCGCCTTCCATTCGACACCCTGCCAATTTTGACGATTCATGATTACGGCATGGTGAGCTTTACTGTCCCTCCATCCCTCAAAAGCGCTCAATGCTGACGCTCCAAGACTACTAAAATGAGCAATTTCGTAACCTTGCCCCCGGTAGGACGTAAGTTCTCTAGGTTTATTCCACATGCAGGATGCTTCCCGATGGTCTGAAGTATAACAGCAAGATGTCCAGTCACCGTGGTCAGACCAACTGTGTAAATTGCAGTGACCTTGCCACGGATTGTGTTCTTCCAAATCTCCAGCATGAGCTTGGGCAACTAGTGTTAGTGAGGCAGAGAGAGGCACTACTGAAAGCGATTGTTCCCGACGGTAATCCATCACGCGTTGATAGAGTTCCATTTCTTCCGTCGAAAGACAAATTTGGGAGCCAGCGTTCCCATCGGTAAAAACGGAGATCAAAGATAGAATCAGACTAAACCACAAATTCATAATTTGAACAATTGACAAAAATTAGTATCAAAGATTTTAAAATATGAAAAAGTGCCCTAATTTCGAGCCTTATCCCGGTTCAAAACGCAGGCTTAAATATTTTTTTGTATTGACAGTGCTCACTCCCAGCTTCTTCAAGCAGAGGATTGAATAATGCCACAAATCCATAACATAAAATAACAACGATAAATGATGACGATTGTTAAGCGATACCGAAACCTCTTGCTCCCCTTAATAACGATTATGGCCCTTACCAGCTGTGGGAAAGAAATCGTTTTTGATGGTGAAATCCTCAGTCGCTCTAAAGTAACCCCGGGGATGACGAACTACCTTGTAAAAGTCTTTCACGTTGAAAAAGGGCAACTGACAACAGACACCATCGAACTCAGCCGTCCAGAGACAGCTGTTCCCTACAAAGCAGGAATCTACACTTTCTACCTCCGCAAGGACCCGCAGTCCAATATTAATACGCCAGAGGTTCTGACGGTAGACGCTGGAGAAAGCACTCCGGCAAAATTAGCGATCGACAGTCTATCCATCGTATCTACCGAATTTCGCGGTCTCAAGGAAGCCCTCAATAATCCGGAAAGAGTTTACAAACTGGATTTGTATCTTACCCAATTGGACCCTGATCTGAGTAACCTTACAAAATTCAAGAACGTCCGTACTATGGACCTGCGTGGGACAGCAGTGACACCACTGCCGGATGCCTTTGATCAATTTGAACATTTAGAAAGATTGTCCATTGCTCTGGACGATTTAACGGTCATTCCCCCTTCTGTTCTAAAGCTTCCAAACCTCAGGGAACTTTCGATCTATGGACCAGACATTACCGAATTGCCGTCGGGTTGGGGAAATCTCCGAGACCTGACGCGTCTGACCATCACCAACACCGGGATTACTGCACTGCCCGCAGATATTGCTGAACTCCCGAAATTAACCGCACTTCTATTGATCCGTAACAAGATCAGCACTTTGCCCGAGGTATTCCCCGAATTTCCTCTGCTGGAACAACTGAACGTTTCTGACAATGCCATTACCCAACTTCCGTTGTTCAGAAATTGTCCCAAACTAAAGTGGGTAACAGCCAACAAAAACGCAATCACTAATGTGCCTGCTCATATTTTTGAAAACCAGAGCCTCCGCCGGTTGAATGTAGCGAACAATCAGATTCGCCATCTCGAATTCCCGGCGCGCTGTCCACAACCGCACTACGCACTAAACCTCCGGAACAATCCCATTCAAACCATTCCGGAGACCATCTGTAACCTACAGTGGTTAAGCAACTTAGATTTGAGCGATTTGCCACAGGAAGTGAAACTTCCCGACTGTTTGATGCGGATGCAAATCAAATCAATCCGCACCAATGAAAATACCAACCCCAAAATGGTAAAGAAATTCCAGGAAGAAGGATATCAGGTATCTGTTAGCAGTTCGTAGAAGCATTTATCTAAAAAAATATTGTTAACTTTAGTGACCTAAGAATCAATATTCTTTATAAGGATTCTCCTTAGATCTCCATCCCAACTCCAATCAGAAAACGAATAATAGCAAGCCATAGACAGTGATCTGTTGCTGAGAAAGTTGTGTCTCCCCATCAGAGGCCTGTTTATGATCAAAAACACTGTTAAGTTCAACTCTATGCGCAACTCGGAATTGTTCTCTCTGTTGAGAACCTTAAATGATAGGGAATTCAAACGATTAGAGGACTTTGTCAATTCGCCTTACCATAGGGTACCGAAACAAGCCCAAAGACTCTTTCTCTTCATTAAAAGGTATTATCCGAAATTGAGAGACGACGCTTTTGATAAGTACAATACAGCTCACAAATTTCTTTACCCAGATCAAAAAACAGTCAACGAAGGTCGAATTCGTACGTCAATCTCTCAATTAAAAAAAGCAGTTGAAGAATTTCTTAGATTGGAGGAACTGTCTCATGATGAAACTACCAGGTCTAAACTCTATTGTAAAGCTTTGGAAAAAAGAGGGACCTCTAATCTTTTTCAGAGGGCCGTAAAAGACCGGATAAACAATCTAGATAAACAGGGCATAAAAGATATAGACTATTATGATGAAATGACTTGGCTATCCGCTTTGAGTTACAGTCACCCGGAAAATGATATCTACAATCCTAAAATCACCATTTTAACAAAGGTTTTGGAAAATCTCGATCGAGCTTATGTCCTGAAAAAGATCAGATACAGTACAGATATCAACATCAGGAGTAATAATTTCAAAGACAAATACGCCATCGTTCTATACAGGGAAATAATCGACTTGGTAAACTCCTCCAAATTTGAAGATGTACCAATTCTTCTTCATTATCAAAGGTTTAACAAACTTACTACAGAATTTGATAATTATGAATTGTTCAATCGTTGTTTAAAGGATTATCGAGAAATCGAATCCTTAATAGGCAATTCTGATAAACACTTTTTACTTCGCAATCTAATCAGCTTTGCTTCTAATCATACGATCAATGGTGACAAGAGATTTTCTAATACCACATTAAACCTCTATAAAGAGCTGATTGATTGTGCTTTACTAATCCGTCCAAACGAATTAAGACCCGCTACTTTCATCAATGTTGCAGTGCTTGGATCGCTGACCAAGGAATTCCAATGGACAAAGGAATTCATTGAAGAGCACAGTAAATATCTGGATGATCAAAACCGAGAAAGTGCTGTAAGCTTATCTTTTGCCTACCATTATTTTCATCGGGCATCAACAACAAATGAGCCGCTAGCAGATTACGAAAGAGCATTTGACAATATCAACAAATTAAAATCAGCTGACACTTCTTATCAAATTAGGATTAGATCACTTCTTTTAAAGATCTATTTTGAATTCATTAGTCACGGACGGGATTACAATGATAGTTTGGTCGGCTTATTTGATTCCCTCAAAAAATTCTACGATCGAAACAACAATAACATTTCAGAAAACAGAGTCATGGGATATAAAAATTTTGTTGCTACGACCCAAAAACTTCATTCCTATAGAAAACAAGGCTCGAAGTTAAATAACACGAAATTGGTAGAGCTAGAAAAAGAAATTGAGGATACTAAGAATTTGATTTCGAGGGCATGGTTAAAGGAAAAAATTAATGAATTAAAAATTAAAGGACAAAAAGTAGGGGAAGCCTAAGAGGCTTCCCAATTTTCTTAGCCATCGATGATGTCTTCTTCACCGACAGTACCACCTTTAATGTGCTCCACATTCTTAATTTCCAGTGGCAAAAAATCTTTAATTTCCATTTCAGTTTTTTGAACTTGAGTTTTCATTTGTAATTGGTTTAATATGAAAAATTTGATAAATGCTTTGGGGTGGTGCAAACACATAAAGAGCTATTGCCAACACCTTGTTATATTCTCTTCCGGACATAGCTCGCCCAGGTGTACTCACTACACTGTGTTTACCTTTTCGTCCATCTAGTCAATCCGCAGACCAAGCCTCCAGACTTGGGAAGGAATCACCGCCCAGTGAAGGGCTGAGCGGGATTCACAGACTATTACAGCCTGTTGTGCTTCCCTCTTAGGATGAGTGGGCCACGTCATCGGACTGAAAGCAATGTCCGTGAAGGCAATGTTACATTGTCTTTGGGATGAGAGTGGGTACAGCGGTTCCAGGTCGTGTTAGCATAACACAACAGTGTGGTTGAAAAAGGATCATAAATGTTAGATCGAAGAAGACTGCATGCAACCTGCCCGAATGCTTTGAGCTATGGAGTTGCCCAGTCGACATACAGGGTCCTATACTCCTATTAAAGCAAAGATAAACAGGCGATTACATAACAATCTAGAGATCTTTAGGACTAAAGTTCAATAGCATCCCCGCACAGTCCCGCAACCATTGCTGCACAAGATCTGTGCATGTTTTCCGCAATGGAAAATCATTGTTACAGGGGACACTATTGATCATCCTATAATAATCCTATACAAACTTGTCATTCATGTTTAAGGACTACGCCAAAAGGTACAAGTATCACTTAAACACTAACTTTAAAAATGTAAACAAAACTACTTGCGAGGTTTTGTTTTTCAGGGTTACGTAATTCTTTGATTCAAAAGCGTCTTTGGTGTACGCCTCTTTCATCAAAGGTTTCCATTTTCTATTGGTTTGGTTAATTTGGTTTGGGTCATTCCATTTCAATCAGTAAAACGATTTTAAATAATAATTCGTTCCCTGAGTTAAAAGAAATCTAATTTTAATGTTAAATCCGTTTTTAGGATATAGTATTGAGCCCGTAATTTGTGCTAATTTGCGATAAAGGTAAGAGAATTATTCTAAGGTGTCAATACTTAGAAGTAAGTAGTTCCGATCACCAGCAATTGTAAAGATATTTGCGAGCCGTGTGTATTATGTTCTGCAATGCCCATAGTAGCACTGACAACAACTTCTAAACCAGTGCATAATTCATGCGCAATATTCAGATGTGATTCGTCCCATTCACCGTTTATTTTTCTAGAAAATTTTCCAGTCCTCTTCGATCATTCCGAAACATTACCACTTCGTTGCGCCGATTGTACCCCAATACGAATTCGCCGGATCGCTGTGTGATAATCCTGCGTATTGGATCTTCTGAAAAATAATTTCGGATGGGATAGCCTTCCGAATCAAACAAGAAAACTTGTCCGTCAATTGTCAACACTGCATAGGAACTTCCATCGAATGCCCAAACCATTTGATTAATCTCTGAAGATACTGAGGTATTTAGCAAGGTTTTCCCCGAGAAACTCCTTATGGTCACGTTCCCTGGTCGCGTCACGAAAGAAAAATCCTTCTTATTATTGAGAAATTCTGCACCGTATACATAATCATCTGCTTGGAAGGTATCTCTGATCGTACCGGCTTGCAAGTCCCATAAGATGACCAGGCTATCAAAACCGGCAGTCAGTCCACTGGTCAGATCAGCCGACATGGCCACCGCTTTAACCTCGGCCCGATGTCCATTCAGGGAACGCAATCGCTGAGAGCCTGTGCCTCCGATTGACCATAAAATCACCATCGAATCTGTCGTACCAATCAATGCTAGGGAACCATTTGCTGCAATGCTAAGGTCGGTAATATCGTAACTTGTTTGAATCGAGTCGACCAATTGTTGACTTTCAATTTCCCAAAGCAGGATGGAACCAGAACGGTCGGCAGTAATTGCATGACCAGATTCTTCCGCTACAGCAATGCTCTTAATTCTGGTTTCATGGCCCGTAAAGCTCCCAACCGATTGAAGAGCAGGTAATTCCATGATTTCAACCGTACTACGCCCCACTGCTAACGCCCTATTTCCAGTATTGTCAAGCGCAATATCCGCTAGGCGTCCTTCCATTTGCCTGCGTCGGTACGGGACATCATAGGGAAGGTCCCATCGCAAGATACTACCATCTTCCGCCGTGCTCCATATGTATTCGTGATCCCTATCAAAAGAAATATCCAAGATTTGACTTTGATGGCCAATCAAAGTGCGAAGCGGAGCATCCGCTTTAGCACGGCCCCATATTCGGGTAACCTTTCCCGACACCGAAGCCAATAATTGATCGTCAGGAGAAAAAACTACTTGGTCAATCATACCTTCGTGATCAAAACTGGAAATGTACAATGCGGTATCAGATTGAACCTCCCATAAGTGAACGGCCTTCTCCGCAGCTACTGCAAAGTATTGTCCCCCCTTTGAAAAGGTAACATCTGAAATATCCGTGTAGCCGAAATTTGCAGGATCAACAACCGGATTCCCTTCAAAATCGTACACACCAATCCCGTTTTCATTTCCTGCCACCAGTAACGTAGATTCGGGATGAAGGCAAAGCACTTCAACAGAGGACACCCCAGCCAACTGAATGGTTTGGAAAGGTAGTGTTTCTTCGCGTTCGGCCGTCCATAAAAAAACATGTCCTTCATTATCGCCGGCAGCAAAGATGGTCTTCCCTTCATTCATATCAACCCGCTCCAACCGATTCGACAAGTACAATTCAGGCAGTGGATAAATATCCGATTTCAAATTATTACCAATTTCCCAGAAATGGAGGCGATGATCGGCACCACCACCAATTAACCATTTTCCGTCATGGCTAAATTTCAGAGAATAGATCGTAGATACTGGGCCGGTCAAGATGGACTTTTCCATATAATCTCCATTCCCGTCTAGTTCATATAGAAATACATCGTAATCATTGTCTTCAAAGTCAGTTTGCACAAGGTATTCACCCAGATCCGAAAACCATGCCACCCGAACGTTGGTATCTCTGGCAGGTATGCGATTTACTCGATTGTAAAATACATGATTCCGATAGGTGTTATTGAGGTCTTCCTTCAGTAAAAAATCACTTTTCAGTTTAAGCCAAGCCTCTGACTTCAGACTAAGTGCTTTCGTCGGATCGGTAGGTTCAATTAATCGTCCTTGTTGAAAAATTTTTCTAAATCTAGTATCCCGACTTTGTTTGTAATAAAAACCCGAAATGGCAAACACCACTAATGTTACAGCTAATAAAGCCCCCAGTAGTATTCGCCGGCCGCGTCTCAATTGGAGGTTTTTTGCTATACATTCATTGATAAATTTGACCTCATCGGAGGTCAATGCTCTCATGCCAATTCGTCCTTCGTCAATAATCTTCAGCTCGGCATCATTAAACGGAATCTTATTCTTTCCCGTCTCCATTTTACTATTGACGAGCTTGGTTGCGGTCTGGCCGGGTCGGATCGACTTATTGTATTCTCTTCGCACCAACGGCGCTAAAATATCGTGCGTCAATCGAGTGGTCGTTGGGTCTCCTGCGCTGTCCTGTCCGGCTGTATTCAAAAGATATCTTTGACGGAGTAAACCTAGTATTTGTTCGATAAAATCCCGACTGTGGTGTGCATACCGCTCCAATAAATCATCGAAATCCTGTTTACGAGAAGTTCCGATTTCCGTGGTATGAAAATACAGGAGATCATGGATGAGACCTGAATCAACTGCCTGTCGGTTCCAGCTTCGGATCTCTTCCAATTGTTCCAGGATGAAGTAATCCATTAACTGGCCTTCTTTTTTCAAGTCTTGATACAACTCCTGAGTAAAGACTGGTTGGGCACTCTTACTCGCCTCCGACCACATTTTAGTAAGTAGTATTTGTAGTACCGGAGCAATGGCAGAGTTCTCATCCTCCGTCAAATCATCGGCAATTCGGATCGACAGGTCCCTATCTAGGGATAGATTATACTTTTCCCTGGGTCCTTCGATCACTTCAATGATTTCGTTGCGGCTGAGACGACGAACGAAAAACTTCTTAATCAAAAAAGGAATCTCATCCGTCAGATCATCCTCCACCTTAGCCAGGAACTCCTCCCGAAAGCTTAAAACTATTTTTCCTTGAATCTTGATCTTTTCCGGCCCGGTGAAAATGTTGTGGATTAGTTTCCCCAGTTGTCTCATCTCACTATCACCGATCGTACCGCTTTCGGTGTAAATCTCTTCTACTTGATCGAGAAATATCAGAAGTGGCTTTCCCTCCTTTTCTTCCTGTTGGGCCCAGGCCTTAGCAATCTGACTATTATCTTCTACTTCAAAATACCCTTGCAGGACATCTGATAAGCTACTGGCTTTATTCCGGGCGGCGTAAAACACAATTCGCCGATCTTCGATTCGGGGTAGAAGTCCGGCGCGCAATAATGAAGACTTACCGACGCCTGAGGGGCCGTAAAACAAAAGCAACGGTGAAGACTTAAGATTTGGCGCCATTACTTCATCGTATACGTCTTTAATCATACAGGAACGGCCCCAGAAAATGGCCGCATCGGAACGACCATAACTTTGAATTCCCTTGTAAGGGAGCCTAGGTTGTAATATATCGGGAGGCAGTGCAGGTAGGAAGAATAGGCAGTTATTGGTAGCTTTTGGCAAACTCCAATCCTTGGCTTTATCAGCACCCGCTTTGGGATAAATCTCCCATGGGAAAGCATCTGTTACCACTTGAGAACGAATGAAAAGGCTCCTGAGTGGCGTCTTTTGCATCCGGTGTAGATGTTCAAAAGATTCGTATGCAGTTTTAATCGTACTTCCCTTTGCCAATCGGTCGTAGAAATGAACAGCAAATTGCCGGGCAATACGATCCTCGATCGCCTGCGAAGTTGCAATTACCAAGGGTACGCCATTATCCAGAAAATCGTCGACCTGACCCTGGGTAGAACAGGCATTGAGAAAAACAAATCTCAGATTAGGAGAAGAAGCCTGCAGATAGGCTCCTAAACCTTCTGCATAAATGCCCTGTGAACCGTCCCTAGTGTCGGATTCGATCATGAGTTGATAGCCATTTGCATGTCCGGCAAAGTGAAAAGCCACCAGGCGGTCGCCGTATTTCTCAACTGCCTTCATAATCTCATGTACATCTGCATCCGGGATGATCTCATATTCGCACAATCCCTTTTCAGTAGCCTCATCCAAGGCGTTTTTAATTCCAAGTTGCTCTCTCCCCAATTCCCTCAAGAAAGAGTCGCCTTGACGGCTATACTCCGCGAAAGCCACTAAAATGACCGGTTTATTCATGTGCGATTTTTGAGTATAAAAAGCATTGACGATATTCTTCCAAAATGCAGCATTACTGAATTTCCAGACTTACGGAGAATGTTCCTCCTTCCTCCTGATCATAATCGCCATCCAGATAGCGAGAGGCCCCGACCGTACTTTGTACACCAAATTGTTCGATCGGAAAACTGAATAGCTCAATATCTAAACGGCAATTTCCAACTTCACAACCAATGGTTCGGTTGCTAAATTCGATGCCCTCGCAGGCATTACTACGAGTCACAATAAACCATTCATCCGGAGCGGATTGATACATGGGCACATTGGCAATAGCAGTGTAGAAATCGCCATTTAGTTTTGCATCCAGAGAAGCCCCGGGAATGATCGTACTACCAAGTAATTCCTTATTAAATTTAATAACTATTCCTTCGTCGCACCCTACATTTGCCGGGTAAATTACCTCTTCTACCTCAAACAAACCGATCAACTCCTCCGGAACGATCATTAGCTCTGGATCTTCGCAGTTACATCCGGTTAAAAATGCGAGGACGGATAAATATAAAATATATGGTCTCATTTTTCTAAAATTTAAAGTTGTAAAAGCAGGTTCTTATTCTACCATTTGCCTCCTATGGCAGACAGCTTAAACCTGAGATAGATCTCAGTATTGCTAATGGTGGCGCACTTACCGTGATAAAACTTCGGATATATCCTGATTTCCTGTCGGATGCCCACGACGGCAGAGTGAACTTCTCCGAATTCTACTCCAAGGCTCCCACTGAAACCAGGAACTGCCTTTTGAATGGAAAGTTCTTGATTGTAAAAAGCAGGTGCGGTGGTAGATTGAAGAACTCCAAACTGTGCACTACTCCGATCTCGCGTTGCATCAAACAAGCCATCTACTGTTAAGTCTCCAAGGACCGGCAAGGCCACTCCTCCCGTTGCTTTAACCCGAATGCTGTTTTTGAATTGATAGCCAGCCATCGCATAGACATCAATGTTGCGAAGCGTGAAGGTATCCACCTGCAGATAGGTCTGGTCGAATGCACTGAATTCTCGACGGAAATGAAAAGGAGTATATTTAACGCCATATCCCCAACTACGCCCCGTCCCCAGCGCAGCATTTTGGTATTCCAATCCCAAGCTGAAATTGTTTAATAACCGATCGGTGAAATCCGCGGGATAGACATGGTCGAATTCTGTGAGTGACTGATTGATCAGGTAGCCAATGTGAAAATGCAGACTTTTGTGCCGCCATTGTACCTTGGCCGCCCTAAGTGGGTCGGGTTTACCTCCCCGAAAAACAACCTGACCGTCCACCTTAGAGTTGGCCGGACGTCGATCACGACTTAGAATGCTAAATGCAATCTCTCCTTCTTCTCGTTTATTGAGACCAATGTTATAGTAAGAAAAATAGACACTGTCTTGCAAAGGATAGGAAAGTTTTTCGATTTCAATACAGCGATCATCAAATTCATCAAAACCTTCTTCACACTCACGGCAAAATGGTTTGACCAGTTCGGGCATTAGCTTCAAAGAATCCAACAGCAAGTCTTGTGTAATCGAAACGCCAATCTTGCTATGGCGTACCTGTCCACGGCCGGTGTTCTTAAAGATTATCTTATAGTTGAGTTCTTTGGGGTATCCTTTGCGGTAATAGGCAACCCGAGGGGTTACTTCGATTTTATTAGGGTCATGAATCCGTTCGACCTTTAATTCATAACCAGCCAGATTTTTGGCTTCCGAGATGGCTCCGTCATCAGGAATCCAGACGGCCGCCAATTGCAATTTATAGTTTTTTTGCCTTTTATAGTCAACTTTAGGATTAACCTGTAGCGAAAAAAAGGCTCTTCTCGATTCATTGCCAGTTAACTTGTGGGATCGAAATACGATGGCATCATTGTAATCGTTATTAGTTTGCTTAAAAAGAAAAGCTCCAGTACTATTCAATCGATTCTGTACATCGATCAAAGGCCCGGATACTCGCTCCATTTTCGCCCCTCCTGCTTCCTGGTAATACAGTCCCTCATCTTCCAAATCGATAAAAGGATCGAAACCAAGCAAGTCACTGTCGTCAATGTGGTTGTAAAAAAATATCAGATAACCTCCTTCAGAAGCCCCGGGATATCGATTGTGGTGCAATGCAAATCGCATTTTATGATTGGCAATCGCTTCTTCATTGGCATTAGAGACAAGATGAATATGGCTATTCTCTAAATTATAGTCAACCTTAGCTGACGAACTGCCGCTTCCGACCGAAATAGTTTTGGAAACTTTCTCCTTGGTATTGGCCAATGCATACATCGGACTCAAAAACAAGGAAACCTCGTAATTACCACCTTCGCGATAAGTATGCTCAATTCGCGTGGACTTTCCTACTTCTGTTGATAGGGTCCCCATGTGATAATGTCCGTCCCCGGTTTCCAAAAAATACCTCCATTTCGGAGCATTTTCCGTACTAGCACTATTAGATGGAGGAGCAAAATAGTTAACTGTGAAACTACGGTTTGATTCAGAATAAGAAAAATCCTGGGACGACAGCAATAGAGGAAACCATAACGATAATAGCTGAACCAACAGTAACGGTGGTAATAGTGTTGTTTTTCTCATAAGGTTTTAATTCCAATCGGTTATTAATGATTAGCAAGCATTAATTAATTATCAGAACTCCTAGTGCGTATACGCACAAAAGTTCTTAGGGGTTTACATTCACTCTTTTAGAAGTCGCCTTAAACCACGGAAGGTAAAGCATTGTCATTGATGGGTTATTCTTCAACGCATGCTTACAATAAGTTGGTTTGTGCTTAAAAGGTATTGCCGGCAAATAGGACCTAATTCAGAATTGCCTCCGTTTGAAATGAGGTTGAAATTACGGTCAATAAATAATTTGGAGCGGATTCCAATCCCAAAAGGTTGTAAACCTTTCGGAAATTGTTTTGCTAGACTTCACCTTATACAACGTGGGAACCATCACTCAAATTGTTAATAAAGGACGTCGGATTCGATTTCGAACCCGGTGGTTGCTTTCTTCCCAAGATTAAACTACCTTGTTCAATAGTTGATAAATTAGCCTGCTTGAGCACCTGCCTTGATCGGACAAAAAATTGCAAATGTAGCAATTGCATTCCTGGTTTTCAGTTTAATCTTTCCAAGTTGAAATCACAATCAAAACAAAATAAGCATTTTATGAATTTATTTTTTTCAACTTCATGTAATGCACTACTTTTCCGGCACTGACTTCAAATACCTTCTGATCCTATCTTGTTTCCAGTTTTCTTTCTATTTTAGTCTTGAGCAGGAAAGAATGGTTTTTTACCACCATTGCTAATAAATTTCCCCTTCCTGCAAAAAACTCACCCAATCCATACCAACTGAAAATTTTTTTTTAATCCTGGAGTTACTACTTGTGATAGTAATCTGCAGGCTCAAAAAGCCAAATGTGGTTATTAAAGAACACCAATCATGTCATGCTGCAAAAGACGCGTCTGCAGTTTTTTTTAACTGCCAGCATAAAGAAGTCAAATTAAAGATTAGGTGCTACAACAAGAATGATTGATCCGATTGTATTGAACTGAAGCATTCCAATTTTTCGAAGGTGACCAGGCTAGAAGAATCCGGAAAGCTTTGGTTCTACATCGGAGAAATTCGCTTACTAAAGATTCGGGCCAAGCAAGGGTTCTTCCGTAACCCCCAATGCCATTTAGTTAAAATAGATTCTTATTCTCCGATATTCCTCCTTGCTTCTTCTATTACGGCTCTTTTTACTAACGTATTTCTCCCTTGACGGCCTTGAAGAATGTTTGATGCTGTTGCAAAACTTGCTCCTTATACGGACCAGGCTCAAGATTTTCGATTTGCTCTCCCGCCATCATTAGTAAACTCATGGCTTTCGCTAGCTTTTTTTCGATAGCAGACCTGTCCTGAAGAGCAGTTGTCTGATTGTATAATACGACACTTTGGTTAAGTAAAACTTCTACGAAAAGCTCCCGTTGCCAATTATAAAAATTGACCAACAGTACAGCTTCTTTCAAAACTTCAATCATGCGCTGCTGTAGTTGCAAAACTTCTTCCAAATCTTTCTCCTGATCCAATCGTTCAATTCGGTTGCTTATTCGACCGGCGTAATCGACTAATGAGTGTCCCAGTTCCCCTCTATTTTCTATCGATGGATAAAACCTGTAAGCGTTTCGACTAGCCTTCAAGATACGGTCTGGTTTAGGTAGAGCTTGGTGTTGTTCGATACTATCCCGATAATCGAAGCAAATGGAGGAGGTGTCGACCAAGGTGGAAATTTGGTTGGGAGGTAACCGGAATTGTTCGTAGTTAATGGGGCAATTCAGAAGCTGCCACATTGGATCAGCGGGCAAATGGTTCAGGATAAAGACCTCCGGGGGCGTGAGAAAATAATCCTTCTCGACGGTTGCCCAGGTGATGTCTATGGGGAACCATTCGTTGTCAACATTGACTACATTCCAGGCATGATCCGGCTCTTCCTTTTCGGGAGCGGAAGTGAGCGTTCCCTTACTATAACCGGAAACCCTGATGCACGGCACCCCTGCAACTTCGCACATCTCCTTAAAAAGTGAGGCGTATCCAAAGCAGATGGCTTTCTTCCTTTTGAGAATATCGCCATTGTTCTTATTGATTCTTCTGTTTCCATTATTATAGGCTTGATGATCGTAACTAATATTTTGTTGAATCCAGGCATAAAGGACCCATACCTTCTCTCGATCCGTATTCGTCGGCCCCAGAAGATAATTGGCAATCGCTTTCACCTCCTGTACATCAGACGGTGCTTTCTCGACATGACGTTTCAAAGTCAGAAATTCCGACGCGGCGGACTGTCCACAGCATGAAATGCCATAGAAGAGAAACCAGGAGAGAAACGTGCAGAAGGCGATGGTCTTAACCATTTCATTCTGGAGTTTTTGTTTTGGAAAGGCAACCCAAAAGTCTTTAGTAAGTCCTTAGTAGCGTATTGCTTAATTCGACCTTACTCCAAATTTAAACACCGTAACTGTCTCATAGGTTTCCCCGGGCTCTAAGCGTGTAGATGGAAAATCGGGTTGATTCGGAGAATTTGGAAAATGTTGCGTCTCCAGGCAAAACCCATAGCGATGTTCGTAAATTTTGTTTGCCTTTCCGGTAATTGTCCCATCTAGGAAATTACCACTATAAAACTGAACACCCGGTTCCGTCGTATACACCTCCAAGATTCGACCGGAAGTGGGTTCGTAAACCGCAGCCGCAAGGCCTAAATCTCCTTCTTTTTGTTGATTTAAAACAAAATTATGGTCGTACCCACCGCCAATCTGTATCTGCTCGTGCGCAGAATTCACGTGGGCTCCGATGGCCCTTGATTTTCTAAAATCAAAGGGAGTCCCTTCCACCGGTTCAATTTCTCCGGTGGGTATCAACGTCTTATCGACTGGAGTGTAGTGATCTGCATTTAACCGCAGAAGATGGCCGAGAATGTCTCCATTTCCGGCACCCGCAAGGTTGAAATAGGAGTGATTAGTCAGATTTACTATGGTGGGTTTATCGGTTGTGGCGGTGTATTCAATTCGGAGTTCGTCTTTATTTGTCAACCAATAATTGACGGTAACGTCTAGATTCCCGGGATAGCCCTCTTCCATATCTTTGCTCAAATAGGTTAGCTTTACTCCGATCTGGTTGGTTCCTGTCAATTCCTCTCCCATCAGCAAGACCTTCCCAAATCCTTTCAAACCACCGTGGAGATGGTTCTTACCATTATTGGCAGCGAGCGTATAGGTCTTATTGTCAATAGCAAATTTTGCATCGGCGATACGGTTGCCGTAGCGACCTACCAGCGTACCGAAATGAGGATGAGGCCCCAGATATCCGGTAAGGTCATCAAATCCCAATGCTATATCGGCAAAAGTTCCATTTTTATCAGGAGTATGGATGCTAACGACGATGCCGCCAAAGTTGGTGATTTTAATGGTGACCCCATTCTTATTCTTAAGCGTATACAATTCCGCGGGACCATCGGGGGTATCTCCGTATGCTTCTTTGGTAAAAGATAATTCGCTAGCCGGAGTAGCGTCTTCCTCATTACCAGATTGTTGCTGTTCACCGGATTCACAGGATAACATCATAATGCTTAATAAGAAGATGAAACAATAACTTTGTAGGCTTTTCATCGCTTTTTATGTTTTTAACTTCCATTAAAAGAAATCATGATATAAGCTACAATCGCCACTACTACCAAGGACGCAATAACATCGATGGCATTGTAAGAGGCGCGATTCTCGGCCTTCTGTTCGTCCGTAATCGTAGCAAATGTCAATCCCTCTAGTTGTGCCTCCGACTGTGGTGGCGTTAGCAAACTAACGCCTACAGCAATCAACACACTGAAGAGGAACATCCACGCGGCAAACGAAAGAAAGTTCATATCCCCAAGTGTATGCAAGAAACTGCCGGGCGTAAGCGCACCTTTACCCAACTCCAAGGTCAACCTAATAATCGCAATGATTAACCCCGATATCAACGTCGCCATCGCCCCCCTGGCGTTAATCCGTTTGGAAAAAATCCCCAGCAGGAAAACAGCAGTGATCGGTGGCGCAATATAGGACTGTACAGACTGCAAATACTCGTACAGAACCCCTGATATATTGCTCATCACCGGAATCCAGAGCATACCCAATATAACGACAATGACCGTTGCCACCTTACCAATCTGAAGCAACTGTTTTTCTGGCGTTTCAGGTCTTAATTTCTTATAAATATCGACGGTAAACAGCGTTGAACATGAGTTAAACACAGAGGCTAGTGAGCTCATTAATGCCGCTAAAAGACCTGCCGCTACAAGACCTCTGAGGCCAGGAGGGAGGATCTGTGACATCAAAGCCGGGAATGCCTGGTCAGCCGTTTCCCATTCCAATTCTCCTTTCATCTTCAAAGCCAAAGCTATAACGCCGGGAATCAAGAAAAGAAACACCGGAGTTAGCTTCAGCAATCCTCCGAAAATCGTTCCCCTTCTACCCTCTTTCAAATTTTTGGCCGTCAAAGTCCGCTGAACAATGTATTGATCCGTACACCAATACCAGATGCCGACAATCGAACTAGTAATCACCAAACTTGGCCATGGAAAATCAGGATCTGAAGGTGGCCTCCACATATTGAAGTACTCAGGCCCGACGGTCGCTTTCAATTCTCCCCAACCTCCAACAGCATCCAAGCCCATGAAAGTCAGTGTTGTTGCCCCGATCAACAATATAACCGTTTGTAGAGCTTCTGTGTATACCACTGCGCGCATGCCTCCCAATACTGTGTAAGCGCCGGTCAAAATAACCGTAGCAACCGCTCCGGTCATGAAGGGAATACCCAATAAAGTGGAGATTACGACTCCTCCCGCATAAATGGTCACGGAGACTTTAGTAAGAATATATGCCAGCAAAGAGAAAATGGATAAAAACCAGCGTGCACTGGGACTGAATCTTTTTTCGAGGAATTCCGGCATCGTAAAGACACCGGCTCTTGCATAAAAAGGTAAGAACAACCAGCCCAACATTAGGACGATCCAGGCGTGCAATTCATAGATCAACAGGGGGAGTTTGTCAGATGCACCGGTTCCAGCTAAACCGACGACGTGTTCTGACCCGATGTTTGAGGCAAAAATAGAAGCTCCAACTACAAACCACCCCACATTACGGCCTGCGAGAAAATAGTCCTCTGTATTGTTATTCTTCTGTCGAATAACCCAGACCGCCACTCCTAATAAGATCATAAAATACCCTACTATTACAATCCAGTCGGCCCCTACAAGACTGCTGTTCATAATACTTTGTTTAAAGTTGGAAAAATTTTAGTGCTATCAAATGTAATAAAATCTGACAAATGTCACTCTTCGTTTTCAGATAAGGACAATAGGACAAAACGTGCGTATACAGCAGCATGATCACTAGGCCAGCCCGATGTGTAATTGTCCAGCATCTTTGCATCGCGGCAATGCAACAGCTTACCACTGTAATAGATATAGTCGATGCGATCTTGCCAAGACTCTTCAAACCTCGGTGACCAAGTTCGCCCGTAGTCAGTTACGGGATTTGGGTAAATGGAACGAAATGCATCTATGAACCCAGCGTCGGCCATCGCCTTACTTGCCGGCCAAGTAACGACCAGGTCGCGGTGCATTGCTTTTGTTTCCTCCGTCCAATCTAGATGGGAAGGGCTATTGAAGTCGCCGGCGATGATGATCGGTATACTATCCCTATGCTGAAAGAGATCTGGTAGATTGCTAAGAATTTCCCGAATTTCATTACCCCTTGTTTTCTGCTCTTCTTTTAGAATGTCATGTGCATTATCTGCCCTGGGAATTAGATCGCTTAAATTGGGAAGGTGGTTAATCCACAAACTGAATACGCGTAAACGTTGCCCATTGGGCAGCAATAAGGTTACTCCGCCAAAACGAAAGGGGTCATACCAGCCCAGTGTTTCTACAATGGGGTATTTTGAAAAGACCGATAGATTAGAACTTCGGTAGTAATAAATCATGTCTAACCGGTCGGCAATAATGGGGCCCGACCCATAAGTTTCCTGCATAGCAATGATAGAGGCCCGGCTCTTGCTCAAAATAGAAACAGTCTTTGCCAGCCCTACTTCCACTCCGTCCCTGCGCCCACCGTGCCAAATATTCCAATTCATAAGACCGAAAGAAAGAGAATCTGCAACGGTCAATTTCCTTTTTGCCTTCTTGGGATATTTTGCTAACCAATTATTTCTAACCTGTTTGGAAGTCAAGATACCTTTGCGCACTTCAACGACGGTTGCTTGAAACCCATGATGAGGATAGTCCGGGCTCCTCAGATTCTCAAGATTCAGCGCATTGATACCAAGTTCTTCCAAACTATAAATGGCCACTTGCTGGCCATCAAAATAAAGCCATGCTGTTCTCTGTGCTACGTCGATTGAAAAAGCGAGGTAATGTAGTCGGCCATCATTAATCCGCTGACGATCCGCCGTTGGCAGGTAATCTAGTCGCTTTTCGCCATCGCCAATATTCCATGCCCAAGCACCATTGGGCTGCAGGAAAAGGGACCAACCTTTTGCCTGGCCGGTCGAACGTGCCTTGCCAAAATTGTGATTGGAGGTAAAATCCTGAATTTCTCCCTCGCCCCAATTCTTAGTCCCAACGATCATTGGAAAAGTGGTGTCTTTTACTTCCGTCTTCAACCAGATCTGATAATTGAAATCTACCACCTGACCAGTAACTGAATAGGTATTAAAGATCAGGAATACAACAACGACGATTCTCAAATTCGACATAAATCTAGATACAAATTAGTTTAGCTTGGTAATGTTTCATCTTCCATAGCCCACCTCAATTCAGCACCACAATATTTGCAAAATTTTGCATCATTGTCATGACCTTCGCGGGAACAATGCTGACAGCAATGAGTATTTAACGCTTCGGCGCGAGCCGACTGAACCATTTCAGCAGACACGATTCCGGTGGGAACCGCAATGATTGCATAGCCCATGATCATGACTACAGCAGCAAAGAATTGGCCTATTTCAGTTTGGGGGGCAATATCTCCGTACCCAACTGTAGTCAAAGTTACGATGGCCCAGTAAACACTTCGAGGGATACTTGAGAAACCGGATTCGGGCTGCCCTCCTTCAATCAGATACATGATAGAACCAATGATCACCACCAATAGTAATACTGAAAATAGAAAAACTGTAATCTTTGCTCGACTGGCTTTGAGCGCATCGGTAATGATCTTGCTTTCCTTGATGAAATGTCCCAGCTTAAATATCCGAAACACCCTTAGCAAACGAAGCGCCCGGATCACCACCAGATAATGCGTCCCATAAATAAACAAACTCAGATAGGTAGGTAGAATGGCCAAAAGATCCACAATTCCAAAAAAACTGGTTGCATATTTCATGGGTTTGTAAACGCAGTAGAGCCGCAAAATATATTCAATTGTAAAGATGATGGTAAAGACCCATTCCAATACAAAAAAAAGGTTCTGGTACCGTTCTTGAATCGGCCCGACAGTTTCCAACATAACGACCAGTACACTCAGTAAAATGATGATTAGAAGTGAAACATCAAAAAACTTACCCCATGGTGTATCGGCTTCAAAAATGATATCGTACACCTTCTCCTTAAAACCACTTTCTTGCTTTCGTTCCATAACATTGCTGCTTCTTCATTGCTAACAAATAAAAAAAATATATTATATTTAAATTTTTAGAGTTTTTTCACTAATTAGCGACCTTTAGGTCTGATAAGTCTAAGCTTAACAATTTTGAATGGCGCTCTTCGCAGCCAACAATTGAAGCAAAGCTCCTAAATCATTTCACTTGATTTTTGGAAATTTCCTCTTGTTTGTCAATGGTATTGCGCCATAATGCAAAACCATTAATAATTAATAGATTATCTTTCTTAAAATGCGTTAATTTAAATTTTCGGTACGAGTTATACAAACACAAAATTTTAAAATGGGATGAAAGCAGTTATTGTAGAAGATGAAATTAATGGATTGAACAATCTAAAGAATCTCCTGGGTAAATATTGCAAACATATCGAAATCGTAGCAGAGGCCACTACTGTGGAAGAGGGTATCGAGTTATTTTCTAATTTGGCAGTCAGTCCGGATGTGGCATTCTTAGACATCAGTTTACCCGATGGTTTAGTATTTAAAATGCTCAATAGCTTGCGTCCGATCACTTTTGATATTATTTTCGTGACGGCTTATGAGGAATATGCCATCAAGGCATGTGAATACAGTTCGATTGGCTACATCGTAAAACCAATCGATCCCGACATGCTGGTCGATGCAGTATCGAGGGTCAAACCTGGTCAAGACAATCAAATTGATAATCGGCTTGATGTTTTTAGTAGCTATTACAATAACCCAAACGCGTTTCGGAAAATAAGCATCTCCGCCCTAGACGGTATCTACTTCATCAACATCAAAGACATTGTCCGATTCGAAGCCGAAGATAATTATACGCACATCTACTTATACGGGGGTGAACGGATTACCGCTTCCAAAACGATTAAAGCATTTGAAGATCTATTGGCTCCATTCAATTTCTACCGCGTTCATAAAAGGCATGTGATTAACCTGAACTATATGCGAAAATTTGTCAAAGGGGATGGCGGCTACTTGGTAATGGATGACGACATGAAGATCGAGGTATCGAGAAGAAGAAGACCGGCATTTATGGAACAAATGCGGAGGTTGCAAAACGGATTTTAATTTCTCGGACAAAGACCCTGCTTCAGAGGCACTCTCATATATGTAAAAAAAACATAATTGTATGCAACAAAACGGCGAAGTGAGCCGTTAATGAAAGTATGTTTAACAGAGAGGCCCACCTAATATTTTAACCGTCACAATTTACCTCCCGCGCCAATCGTTCTCTACGCATTTTATTGTATATTTGTTCGATTGCGAACTTTCATAATGAGTTGATTTTGCAGTATTACTGATAATTTTTTAACTGGATTTGCCCATTTTTTAGACTAAACGAATTTCAAAATTATTCAACCAAAAAAACTCTTGTTGCTATGGGAAAAGCAAAAAAGAATTTAGACGACTTAAAAAAGGATTTGAAGGAATTGAAGAAAGCGGATATGCAAAAAATCACCGGAGGTAAGAAGAAGAAGAAAAAGTGGGGTTTCGGCTGTGGCGGCATTCTTCCGCAATAAAGTAAATCCCCCCAAATGCCATCTGTTTTAAGGGCAGACCAATCGCTTTATACCTTGTCATGACCAAATCAATCCCCTTATTTAATAATATTGATCGACTCGAATTAGAATTAAAAAATCAAGAGTCCCCACTACAACGGGTCATAATAATTGACAAGCTCTCCAATTATTACGTATTCACCAATGTAAAGAGGGCCAAAGAATTGTTAAAAGAACAATTGGGCATCCTCAAAGATTATGACCAACCAGATTTAAAGTTAAACTACCATTTGTTCTCCGCTTTTATCGAAAATCAGCTCTACAATTTCCCGGAATCAGAAGAACACTTTTTAAAGTCGATCGATATCTTACAGGATCGTGGAACCATCATCCAACAAGCGGAAGTATACATTGACTATGCTGGCGTGTGCATGAACCTGTCTAAGATGGATAATGCTCACGACTGTCTGGAAAAAGCAACTAAGTTTCTTAAAAGTTTTCCGGACGACCGACTTTTCGCGCGTTTGATTTGCCGCGAAGGCTTCATGAATTTACACTATTCCAATTATTCTAAAGTCGTCGAACTCCTCCTGGAGGCAGACAAGAAGATCACCACTCTTAATAGTCCTCTTGCACTGAAAGATTACTACTTCCTGACCTTGATTCATTCTGGACTGGGAAAAGTTTATGAGAACAACGATGATCAGGAAAAAAGTGTGATGGCTTATCGCAAAGTTGTCAACATGTGTGAGGCAATGGAAATGCGGACTCGGCTCTCCTGGCATTACTTGAATGTTGGCAATGCCTACTTGGCTTTGAACGACCAGGAAAATGCAGAGCCTTATTTTCGGAAAGCCATTGATGCATCCGATGACATGAGCGGATTTGCACGCGCTAGTGCCTTCGCAAACCTGGGTTATTGTTCCTATGAACAAAAGGATTACGATGCCGCATTAAAGCTTTTTGATAAATCCGAAACACTTTTCAAAGATCATTCTGCCGATGACTTTTACAATCTGTCCATTATTGAAACCTGGCGTGGCAGATTGTATTCAGACCTGGGGGCCAAGGTGAGAGCAGAACGCCATTTTGCTCTGGCCTATGAAAATGCCAGCCTGGCTGAAAACAACAAGCAACTCTCCAAGATCACAAAAGAGATTTCTACTTTTTATGCAGAAGTAGACGACTATCGGAATGCTTATGACTACCAGTTACTCCATGATCGCTACACCGAACAATACATCGAAGAGATGAATATGAGGAAGCAGATGGAACTGGAAATCAAATACGAAGCGGAAAAAAAGAAACAAGAAACGGAATTGTTACGCCTTCAAGCGACCAAGTTGCAACTTAAGGCCCTGAGGGCACAGATGAATCCGCATTTCATGTACAATGCCCTAAATTCCATCCAAAATTTCATCACGTCTAATAATGCCGATTCCGCCGCAAAATACCTCGCAAAATTTGCCACCTTGATGCGGCAAAGTCTTGATTATTCGGATTTGGAGAACATCTCCCTTGAAAAAGAAATTGAATTCCTGGATAATTATCTGGAGATCAATCAGCGGCTGCGTTTTGAAGAACGTCTCACTTATGAGATCATCGTCGACGAAGAAATAGAAGAAGACATCCTCGGTGTTCCAACCATGATTATCCAACCTTACGTAGAAAATGCTATTGAACATGGACTCCGGACAAAAACACATGGCCACATCCTGATCATATTTGCACTATACGATGATGACATCATCATGTGCATTGTTGAAGACAATGGTATTGGCAGGAAAAAGGCCCGCCAACTGAGAATGCAGGATCCTGAATTTCAAAATTACCGCTCTAAAGGAACCGCCATCACAGAAGAACGTTTGCGCATCCTCCATAATTCGAAGAGTCAAGGTGTCTATGTAGAGACGATCGACCTTCACGATCAGGAAACCGGCGAAGCATTAGGAACAAAAGTGGAGATCAAAATCCCGATTGTAGAAATCAAAATCAAATAAATCTCTTTGTCGGCAAATTAACCGTATTTTTCTGTAGGCTACAATTAGTCATTTTCATCCCTTTCCCAAAACTAATGGATTGATACCAATTCCTGCCGAATTCTGACCGATACATAAATAGGCAGTGCATACAAGAAATAACCCACTTATCTTCATTTCCAGTTTTCTCATAGTATGTTTAATTATGCTCCTGCACCTTACACATTTTCAAGGTGTGGGATTTTTTTTTGCTCTCACCGAAAACATTGTCCTAAATTATATAACCCTTTTCTTGATTTGACGCTATAAAATTAGGTCGCTCCTTCAAAATGAGCCTACCAAACGAATTTCATTTTTTGGCATTTGTCGCATAAAGAAGGTCATATATAAAAAAAGACCAAACCACTTTCTAATCGAAACCGGCCTCAAAATAAATTGAATTACCCATAACATAATTTCCGGTGAGTTTTGCCGCGGAAGGTACTATATTGCAGTCGTGTAGTTTTCTCATAGTATGTTGTCTGCTCCTACATCTGATTTGCCTCCCCCGATGTAGGAGTTTTTTTATGTATAATTTCGAACGCTTGCTCCAGACGTTGTCCTTTCTCATCGACCAATACTAAAATGTGCTTACCGGGAGATGGATTCAACTCCATATTATGAAAAGTTTCTGTTTTTCCGATGAATTGATTATCAATGTGCCAGTAAATCAGTGTTTCTGGATCCACATGAGCTACTGAAAAAACGGTCCGCGACCATTCTCCATCCAGGTCTTTCGGCACATAAATTTTGGTGGGATACTTCGGGTAAATCAATTGCATGGACGCGACATTACCCATCGAGCCTGACAGGCAATCGGAGCGATACGGAGGAGGGTTTCTGTATTGAGGTTGCGTCGATTGATAATAAAAGGATTCCAGTGGGGGCAGAACAAACCATGCCTCCGTCTTGATGGATTCACTCGGCTCACAATCTATGCTAACCTGGTGGGTTCCGGATTGATCGGTATGAATCAACTGATGATAGGGGCAGGGATCAGACCGGAGGCCGCTTCGTGGGATCCAGGTCGTATCGACCGGGCATATTTTCAAAGCCCGATAACCGCTTTCTTGACAAACCGGCACCTCAATCATCTCATCAAAAGGAGGCTCAAACCAACCCGACGACGGAAGCATATTGAAAAGATCGAAAAGGACCGGACCAGCAGTTTTGATGCCAATCAAACCTGGCCGTCCCTCTCCATCAGCATTCCCAGCCCAGATACCTACGGCAAAATCAGGGGTTACCCCTACTGCCCAACCATCCCGAAAACCAAAACTCGTTCCTGTTTTCCAGGCAATATTTTGACTGGATCGAAAGCGTTTCCAATCACCTTCCTGGCTCGGACGTTCCACACTTCGCATGGCTTCAAAAGTATACCAAATAGCGCTGGCAGACATTACGGGAGGCTCTTTCAGCAAAGGAAACTCCTTTCTACCGGATTCCCAATTTTGCAGGATATGCCCGGAAAGAAAATCCTTTGCGGAATACATCCCGTCGCGTTCATAAAAATACCGAAGCGTCCTAGCCATCCCAGCATAGGCGTTTGTCGTTTCCCACAAAGTGCACTCTGCACCGCCCAATATTAATGGAAGTCCGTAATAGCTGGGAGGTTTCCCAACGCTGGTAAAATCCAATTGCTGTAGCCGGAAATGGAATTTTTCTAAACCGTACTCCTGCAAAAGATTGACAAACGGAACATTCAACGAACGAATCAAGGCCCGTCGGGCCGATATAACACCATCGTATTTCTTGTGAAAATTCTCTGGTCGATATCCATTGAGTTGAACGGGAACATCCGGTACAATACTATTCGGAAGAATGACGCCGTCATCGAGCATACTGGCGTACAAAAAGGGCTTTAAAATGCTGCCAGTGCTACGTGGGGCGCTAATCACATCGACCTGTTCATGATGCTCCTCTCCTGCCCCAATCACATTACCTACGTAAGCCAACACTGCCCCTGTCTTGACTTCAACAACGAGGGCGGCCAAATTATTAATCTCGTTATAGCTCAGGATTTTCTGATGATGCTTTAACACCGCGGCAGCCTTTTTTTGTAAGTCTACAGCAAGAGTCGACCTGAAACGATGATTTTGCGGAGCAATCGCTTCAAACTTGGAAGTGGTCCGCACCTGGTCGAGCAAATGCGGTGCCAGATTAGGCAATGCATACCTTTCTGCCGGCAATGGTTCTTCTTTTGCCAGGCTCCAGGTCAGGCTGTCCATCTTTTCGTATTGATATAGCTTATCCAGTAGACGATTCCGCTTTGCTAACAAAAGAGTTCGGTTTCGTCCCGGATGAATCAATCCAGGACTATTAGGCAATACCGCCAAGGTAGCCGCTTCTGCCCACGACAATAATTGCGGATTCTTACCGTAATACCTCCATGTGGCTGCCTCTAAACCAACGACATTTCCTCCAAAAGGGGCTTGAGCTGCGTAGTGATTGAGAATCGCTTGTTTGGAATACCCCAATTCCAACCGAGTAGCCATGATGATTTCCAATATTTTCTGACCTACTGTCCGAGGTCTGTTGCCTCGGGCCATTCGGATAACCTGCATGCTAATGGTGCTGCCTCCACTTACGATCCGCTGACTGCGGATGTTTTGCCAAAGCGCACGCACCAAACTGACGGGATCGATGCCCGGATGATAAAAGAAACGCCTATCTTCAAATAGGATAACTGATTCAATGTACTTTTCCGGTAAACTATCTCCCATGGGAAATCGCCATTGGCCATCTGCAGCGATTCTTGCCCCCAGTAATACACCATCACGATCTTCCAGTACTGGTGAAAAAGAGGCTTTAAATAGCGGTCTGGGTAATGAAACCCAATAAAACAACAATATCGTGAGGGAGACCAAAAGACTGGTTTTGGGGTATCTGCGAATAACCTTTAGCAGTTTCCTAAACATCCAAGAATAGGTTTAGACTAGAATCTATCACTATTTTTATCCGATACGTCCCAAGTATGATCTGAAAGCAGCAGCATGGTCGCCACATATTCAAAGGGAGGAGTTCCCCATTCTTCCGGTGCGACCAGCGACAAGACAAACTTGCCGTTGGCTCTTTCGTATAGATAATAAGTTTGCCCGATAAACGGCTCAAAATTAATCTCAGCAGTATAGATCAATTCTGATATCTTCACTCGATCATGAATGATCTTGGCTTGCTTTGCCAATAATTCCATTTGTTGGCGGATTTGGTCCAGATCCATGTTTGTTTGCTCATACATCGCTGACATGGCTCTTCCTTTGACCTTCCCTTTATCGACAGGTTTGATTTCAGCTCCTCCGATGGTATGCGCATAAGGTAGCATATGTGGATTATCTGCTACCTTATCCTTGTCAATGGGATTGATAAAGGACTCTTTTGGTTCTTCTTCTGGATTATTCTTTTCTTCTTCCGCCATTTTTTAGGTTCAGTTTATAGCAGGTTCGATCCGCTTTAGTTCTCTTTTTGAATTCTCGTTTATATACAAGTAATTCGTTTAATTGTTGCAAAATTGGCAAACTGCTCGATTTTTCGACTCAAAAGGACAAAAAATTAACCGGGACCGAAATAAATCAGTCCCGGTTTCGCAAGTTTTCTCGCAGCCGTGTCCGGCCTCCGCGACCTCCATCAAAGGGATCGAATAGAGGAAGGGGGGATATTACTTCAATTGGAAACTGGCACTCCCGGCCAAGTATCCTTTGTTGTATACTTCAATGTCGTAATTACCTGCCTGAAATCCTTGGCCCGGAGCCCATTTCATGCAATGATTTTCTTGGTTCTGATCGTATTCTACCTCTTTTATCTGTGTATAACGCATTTGTTCTCCAGTTGATTCATTGGTAAATACACCGGACCCCAGTTCGTCAATCGCCAAAGTTTCGCCCAAGGGATTAATAATGCGGACGAGAAAGTCTTCAACACCAGTATCTGTCACCTGGTTAACGGTAGTGGTAAAACACACCTGCAAGTGATCGATGTTTTTAGCATTGTTCTTCTTTACACCTTTGCCGCTTTTACGGAGTTTGATTCCACTGGCTTCTACATTGCTCACCTTAATGACAGAGGCTATATCTACCTTCTTAGACAGCATTTCACTGGTTCTTAGCAATTCTTCCTTTTCGCTTACCAAAGTAGCTTTGGCAGTGTTTAATTCATCATTAGCCTGAATTTGATTTCTCAGATTTGAATCCAGGCTATCATTTCTTTGAGAGAGAGAGACTGTTCTTGCGGTCAAATCTTCATTTTCCGCCTGCAATTGATTGATTTGAGCTAGATATTGCTCTACCTGAGCCGTTAGACGCTTGACCTCCTTTCTTGCAGTATTGATATTCCGATTGTCTTTGAGCAATTTTTCAATGCGATCTTTCTGCTGGCCAAGTTCTTCCTTTTGTTGGTCGATCAATGCGTTAAGTTCTTCGTTTGAGCCACGCATTTCTTCCAATTCGGAAATAGCATCGTAGTATTGCTTTTCGAGTTCAGCTTTGAGTTGTTCGGATTCGTCCAACTGGCTCGTCAATGCATTCATTTTGGAGCCTTTCTTGTTGTTGTTTACCAATAAGACGATGTTCACTGCGAGTAGTGCTAAGATGATCACTGCGGCGATGGCAATAATCCTTTGCTTAGAGTTGTCATTTTTAGCTGGCATACCAGAACTACTCGAACTTGGGTTAGGAGTAGTTGATTTTGAGTTGTTTGTTGCCATGATAGTTCTTTATTTTTGTTTAAATCATAACTTCGACTCTAACGGTTCGGCTATATAGAAAATTGTGTTAAATTTCTATTTATCCGAAATTGCACGTAAAATTCTGATTTACAGATATTAATTTTCTGGTATATCTTCCATTTTTCCCACATTTTCGGGGGCGAAAGGGATCTATTTTGAAGGTAGTTTGTTCTTTTAAATATAGGAAAGTAAATTTTGTATCATGACCAATAATAAGGACCTAAGTAAGATCCTGTTTCTGGATATCGAGACCGTCTCCGGTAAAGCCACTTTTGATGACCTGAACGACACTTTCAAAGAATTGTGGAAGTTAAAGAGCAGGTCTGTTCTAAAAAAATATGATGAGGAAGTGACCGAAGAGGAAGCACGTGAAGCCTATCTTGATCGGGCCGGTATCTTTGCTGAATTTGGAAAGATTATCTGCATTTCAGTTGGTGTAACCTATGATACCAAAGAAGGGGAGCGGCACGTAAGACTTAAATCATTCGCCAGCGATGACGAAGCAGCATTAATCAAAGCGTTTTTTGAGTTGGTCAGTAGCCGCTTTAATAACCCCAATCGACATTTTTTTTGCGGACACAACATTAAGGAATTTGACATGCCTTACATTTGCCGACGTGCCATTATCAATCACATACCTTTGCCGCCTACACTCAATCTATCGGGTAAAAAACCTTGGGAAACCGCCCACCTTTTAGATACGATGGAAATGTGGAAGTTTGGTGACCGAAAGAATTATACGTCCCTAAAACTGCTGGCCGCAGCCTTGGGATTCCCTTCCCCAAAAGACGACATCGACGGCAGCGAAGTCGGTAGAGTCTATTGGGAAGAAAACGATTTGCCCCGAATCGCTCGCTATTGTGAAAAAGATGTCCTGGCGACAGTCCAGCTTTACCTGCGGTATCACCTAATGCCAATTTTAGCCGACAATCAGGTGGCCTTCGTTTAGTCTTAAACTCCGAGTAATTCTTATCTTCGTGGCTGAAAAAATAATACCTATGAAATTTCCTGGAATAAGCTTATTGCTCACTGCTTTTCTTCTGCTCTATAGTCTGATTCTCGATGCACAAAAACCTCATAAATGGACTTCTGCCGAAATCCATGATGCCATCGAAAAACTCAATTTTTTAGGATCGGCTCTTTACGTAGCTGCTCATCCTGATGATGAAAATACGCAGCTAATATCTTATCTAGCGAACGATGTAAAAGCAAACGTCGCGTATCTTTCTATGACCAGAGGAGATGGTGGCCAGAACCTGATCGGACCGGAAATCCGGGAATTACTGGGTCTGATTCGAACTCAAGAATTGCTGGCTGCGAGAAGAACTGACGGTGGCAATCAAATGTTTACCCGGGCCAATGATTTTGGGTTTTCAAAAACACCAGAAGAGACTTTGAAGATATGGAATAAAGAAGCCGTTTTGTCTGACGTCGTCTGGGCCATTCGGAAATGGCAGCCGGACATTATTATCAATCGCTTCCAGCGTACGGTTGAACCCCGCTGGAGAGGACGCATGCACGGGCACCATACGGCATCTGCCATGCTCTCCTATGAGGCTTTCGACCTCGCCGCTCGTACCGACATTTTTCCCGAGCAGTTGGAATTCGTCGAACCGTGGCAACCCAAGAGCCTATTCTTCAATACCAGTTGGTTCTTCTTTGGAAGTAGGGAAGCGTTTGCAAAAGCCGATAAAAAGGGAATGTTGGGTATTGATGTCGGTACATTTTTTCCTAAAAGAGGAATTTCAAATACCGAAATATCAGCCATGAGCCGCAGCATGCACAAAAGCCAAGGTTTCGGATCCACCGGTTCACGTGGTCGTTCGATGGAATACGTAAGCCTTTTAAAGGGAGAAATGCCTCCGGACAAAGAAGATATTTTTTCCGGAATAAATACTACCTGGACTCGGGTCAAAGGTGGGGAACCGATCGGCAAACTCCTGAAAGAGGTAGAAGAAGAATTCGATTATGGTGACCCATCCAAAAGTGTGAGCAAATTGATTAAGGCTTATCAGCTCATGCTAGATCTTGAAGAAAGCTATTGGAAAACGGTTAAGCTAAAGGAGATCCGGCAGATCATTAAAGCATCCATGGGGATATTTTTCGAAGCAGTTGCCAATGAATTTTCTGCAACTCCTGGCGAAACAGTTGATATTCAGGTAGAGTTGACAAACCGGTCGAAAATCAAAACCACTCTGCACCGTATCCAATTGCGAACCAGTAACTCTAGTGACCATAGCACAATGGATACCGTCTTAGCTTACAATGACAAACTATCTTTAAAATTGCCCCTGATCATTCCCTCTTCGTCCAAATATTCTTCTCCGTATTGGCTAAACCAAACTTGGGAACTTGGAATGTATGAGGTTGCAGATCAATTGAAAAGAGGACTGCCAGAAACTCCCCGAGAAATACAGGTAAATGCAGTCATCAGTATTGGAGATGCATTGATCGACCTCAATACCGACGTGGTCTTTAAACGAAATGACCCTGTTGGCGGAGAAGTATACCGGCCATTTGAAGTCCTTCCCCCCGTCACTGTAAATATTCAGGAAAAAGTACACTTATTTGCCAATCAAAGTCCAAAAAATCTTGCCGTTACCGTGAAAGCCGGCAAAGATTCAATCAGCGGCAAAGTAAAACTCATACTTCCTGAAGAATGGCGGGCGGAACCTGCATTTATTGATGTTCATCTGAAATTCAAGGGCGAGGAACAAACACATCAATTTAAATTACTGCCGCCAGATGATCAAAGCGAAGGCGAAGTACAAGCAGTAGTAGAAATGGACGGGAAAAACTATACACAAGAAATGGTCCTGATCGAGTATGACCACATTCCTACTCAGACCGTCCTATTAGAGAGCAAGGCCAAAGTAGTTAAAGTTGATTTAGTCAAAGCTGGTGAGAAAATTGGTTACGTCATGGGAGCCGGCGATATTATTCCCGACAATTTGGAACAAATTGGATACGATGTCACCATGCTCGAAGACGATGACATGACTTTGGAGAACCTCAAACAGTTTGATGCGATTATCTTGGGTGTTCGTGCGTATAATACAGTAGATCGCCTCAAATTTCATCAATCTAAGCTGCTCGAATATGTACACCAGGGGGGCACAATGATCGTTCAGTATAACACCAATCGAAGATTAAAAGTCCCGATGGAAGAAATTGGGCCCTATCCCTTGAAAGTCTCCCGCGATCGTGTCACAGAAGAAGATGCGGAAATTCGATTTTTGCAACCGGATCACCCCGTCTTGAATTTCCCGAACCAGATCACAACCAAGGATTTTGACGGATGGGTACAAGAGCGCGGTCTCTATTTTCCGAATGAATGGGACGAAAGATATCAAGCCATTCTGTCTTCGAATGATCCCGAAGAAGATCCAAAAAATGGCGGCCTATTGGTTGCTCAGTACGGTAAGGGACATTATGTTTATACGGGCTATTCCTGGTTTCGAGAGTTACCAGCTGGAGTACCCGGTGCCTATAGATTGTTTGTCAACCTAATTTCGTTGGGAAATGAAATCAAACCCTAGTGAAAACACATCGGAATGAGCAGACGATCCAGGTTTGGCAGATCGGATATCATGGCATTCCTTGCCGTCCTTATTAGCTTTGCAGCGTTAATCGTATCCCTTTTGGAAACCCGGATCCTCCGAGAGCAACAAGCTCTCATGAAGAGTGAACAGAAAGCGGCAGTATGGCCATATCTGGAACAAAGGCTCCACTATGCTTACGACAGCATCGCCTACATTGAACTTGCAATCGTTAACAAAGGTGTGGGTCCAGCGAAAATTAGCAATGGACACTTAATCATCGACAAATCCAATATCTCCAACTATCAAAGCCTTGGGGAAAAACTCCGTTCTTTATTTCCTCCAGAAACAAAGTTTGAATATGGTTATAGCTCTGTTGATGG
>JANQRV010000107.1 GCA_028284395.1 Saprospiraceae bacterium | reverse complement strand
AAATCATACGGTTCGCCGGATATTTGCAATCTGCTGATCAGGATTTCGGGAGGAAAAGGATTGCCGTTGAATTTCTTTGGATCAATGACATACAGGCCTTTGTTACCACCAAAAAACAGCAGGCCGTCTCTGCTTTTGAAGGCGTTAAAATGAAAGTAGTCCGCAGGCATGCCATCGCTGGTAATCGTTTTCGTTTCGGGATCTAACTTTGCCAGCCCACTGCGGGTAGCGATCCATAAAACGCCCGTTTCGTCCTGCAGGAAGTGCACCCCGGCATTGTTCGGCAATCCATCGGCAGTGGTATACTGTCTTATTGTGCTATCGACGGGATTGTAGTGCAACAGTCCCTCATCAGTGGTGCCAACCCAATAGCGGCTGCTGTCATCTTCTAATACATAGGTTGAGGAATAGCCTTCCAAAAAGGGCATGAACTGGCCTTGTTGCTCATCGTATTTAAAGAGGATCTTCCGATCGATATCTCTGACCCAGAGTGAGGGATCTTCAGTAGTTGAATACATATTGGTCCCCGAACCGGAAGATCCGGGCAATGCATAGGCGGCAAAAGTTTCTGCATCTTTGTCAAAACGGAAAAGCCCCTGCCGAAAACAATCCAGCCATAAATACCCCTCCTGGTCTTCATGAATGACAAAAACCACGTTGCCATCATTGGAGTCACCTTCCCTTTTGACGGGATAATATTTGACGGAGCCGTCTTTGGGATCCAGGCGGGCCAAGCCGGCTTTTTGACCCTTTAGGATACTGAGATGTCCAAGCCCTACCCAAAGGATTCCGCTGCGGTCTTCAAAGACTGCGCTGGTTGTTTTCTGATCCGGCAAAAGTCGCTCGGTTTCACCCGTGGTTATATCCAATCGATGAATTCCCCCTTCGATGGTGGAAATCCAAAATACGCCCGGCTCTTTTCTCGATTCCATGCTTCTCTGGACCGCTTTGAATTCGGGGTACAAAGTATACTGCCTGGACCGGGGATCCATTTTATGCAGGCCACCGACGGCGTTCAGCAATCCGAGCCAAATAATGCCCTGTCGGTCTTCATGGATGGTCCAAAGAGAAGCGGGTGTATTCGTTGCTTTTTCAATCTCGTAGAAATTCAACTCGCCGGTGATGGGGTCAAAATAATTGAGGCCCACACCGGTGGTGCCGATCCAAAAGCCGCCGTTGCGATCCTGGTGTAAAATCCGGACAAAAGGATCGTTGCCCCAGACGGGGTCTTCGGTGCAGGGCGCATACATCTTATCGGTGATCCTGCTGAAGTCTTCGGTATCCGGATTGTATAGGTGCAAGCCGCATTGATAGGTGCCGACCCACAGCTTTCCGTCCCGGTCTTCCAGCAGGGTGCTAATCCGGTTATCAAGCAGACTATTGGGGTTGGCCGGGTCGTGTACAAATCGTTTGACTTTCCCGGTACGGGGGTGATAACGGACCAGGCCGCTGCCCAACTCGGGTGGTCCAAAGCCGGTACCGATCCAAATATTGCCATTGCGGTCGGCCAAAAGCACCCGGACGATGTCCCGGACGATGGAGTTGGGGTCCGTCGGATCATCGAGAAAACGGGTAAACCGGTCCTGCTCCCTTTCGTATCGATACAGTCCTCCGCCCTGCTGTCCCATCCATAAGTTTTGATCGACATCCTCGGCAAATGCGATCACCGGTTCCGATTGCAGCCCCTTGGGGGTAAGATCATTAGATTCAAACCGATAGTGCACAAAACAATCGCAGCCGGTATCATAACGACATACCCCCTCAGAAGTACCGGTCCAAAGGTCCCCGGTGTGATCGATAAACAATGATTCGTTGCCGCCGGTGATCAATGCGGTGGAGTCGCTGCGACCGAGTGGAAAATTTTTGAACACATAACCATCATACCTGATCAGTCCCTGCTCGCTGGTTAGCCAGATGTATCCATTATTGTCCTGCGTGATGTCGGTGATTCTGCCGACAATTCTGCCGTTGATTTCTATCGGTACTTCTTCGAAAGCCACGGAAGAAACCTGGGCGTCTATGAGAAATGGAAGCACGAGAAGCAGCCACTGCAGAACGGCAGGCGCCCCGCCGATGGACGAATATTTATTTGCTTGATTCAACTTCATATAATTGATTGAACCAAAGCTATGGCAGTATTCGGGGGGCTGCTTTATTCATTGGTGCAATCCCTTTATATATTGGTGCATCGAGCGGCTCTAGAAGAGGGATTCGCGCGTGGCCTTCGGGCTCTGACCAAAAGTCTCTTTGAACATCTGGGAGAAGTAAACGGGCGACTTAAATCCCACCCGGTAGGCAATTTCCGAAATGGTCAATTCCGATTCCGCCAATAGTTCCTTAGCTTTTTGCAACCGGATGAAGCGGATGTAAACGGCAGTGGACATACCCGTCAGGGCCTTGATCTTCCGATAGGCTTGCGAACGACTGAGATTTAAGTGATGGGCCAGTTCCTGAATGGAAAAATGCTCATCCTCCAGGTTGTTGAGTATGATTTGCTCGGTCTTTTCGATAAATTTTTCCGTGTGGTCAACCGAACGGTTTTTTTGCGGGCGACTAGTAGTCAAGGCATTGCCATATTTTTTTTGCAGGGTTTTACGCACCTCCATTAATTTATCCAGGCGGATCATCAATTCCTCTTTTTCAAAGGGTTTGGCCAGGTAGGCGTCCGCTCCACGGGACAACCCGGTCAGGCGGTCCTGTGTCGTTACTTTAGCCGTCAGCATAATGATGGGAATATGGTCGGTCCGCTCATCGGCCTTTAGGGTGGCACAGACTTCGTAACCGTCTTTGCCGGGCATCATCACGTCGCAAATGACGATATCGGGCGTTTGTGAGAATGCGGTCTGAATACCCACCAGACCATCGGCGGCATGCAGAACCCGGTATTGCTCTTCGAGGCAGGTTTTCAAATAATAGGCCACATCGGCATTGTCTTCGATGATCAGGACGAGGGGCGAATCCGGATTTAAGACCGAAGAGTTAAAGGCGGAAGCAGTTGGCGTAAGTACAGTCGTCGCAAGCAGCTCCGCGCGGGAGGACGGCACTGGCACTACCGCAGCGCCATTGTTTCCAACCGGGAGATGCAACATGAATTCAGTGCCTTCTCCCAGGCGGCTGGCCACTTCAATTGTTCCATCCATCATTTCGACCAACTCTTTGGTCAGGGTCAGGCCGATCCCAGTGCCTTCTCTGCGCCGGGTCAGGCCATCTTGCGCCTGATAAAACCGGTCGAAAATATGATTAATTTCAATCTTGGATATCCCCAGGCCCGAGTCTTTAACGGAGATAAAAAAGTATGTTTGACGTTGGTCTTCCTTACGATCCAATTGCACATCGATTTTCCCTCCCGATTCCGTGAACTTCAAAGCATTGGATAACAAATTCGAGATGATCACCGATAATTTTTGGGCATCAAAATCCATGGCCAATTCCTTCACTTTGGCATCAATGGTCAGCTGAATTTGTCTTTCTGCGGCCAGGGATTGAAAGCTCTCGCAGAGGTACTTCACAAACGGGATAACATTGGAATGGATCAGATCTAACTCCAGGTGCCCCCCTTCCAGTTTGGCCAGGTCGAGCATTTCATTGATCAGCTTTAATAGATTTTTCCCGTTCCGGCGAATCATTTCCAGGGATTGATTGGCCCCCGTAAAGTGCTGTTCCCGGACGTTTGTTTGCAGGGCATCGGTCATGCCCAGGATCACGGTCAGGGGTGTGCGAAATTCATGAGTGATGTTGGTATACATACTGGTCTTCAACCGATCGATCTCTTGCAATCGTTTGGTTTCTTCCAGCGCTAATTTTTTCGACAATTGAAACTGGTAAACGGCGTAGATGCTGCCTCCGGCAACTACCAGGTATAGGAGGTAAGCCCACCAGGTGGTCCACCAGACCGGTTGGATGTAGAATGGAATGGCAATGCCCTCTTCGTTCCAAATGCCGTCGCTGTTGGCTGCCGTCACCCGAAAGGTATATGGTCCGGGATCGAGATTCGTATACCGGGCGCTGCGTTGCGTGCCGGCTTCGATCCAATCCGGGTCATAAGGGTCTAATCTGTACTTGTATTGATTCCGGGCAGGATCGGCCAAATGAATTCCCGTGTATTCGAAGTTAAAATCATTCTGATCGTGGTCTAAGCTGAGGTCCGTAAGGGCAGCTGTTCCGTGGAATGGCTCACCCGATACCTGCAGGTCGTTTAAGACCACATCGGGCGGAAACGGATTGCCCGGCACCTGGTCGGCAGCAAACGCCACCAGGCCTTTGGTTTCTGAAAAAACGATGCGGCCGTCTCTGGTTTTGAAACCAAAGCTTTGAAAATAATTACTGGGCAGGCCGGACGTTTTAAACTGCCCCGTTTTTGTTTCATACACGCAAAGGCCATTTTGGGTACCAATCCAATAATGCCCGTTGTCTCCGGCTACAACAGACGTTCCTTCGTTTCCCGGCAGGCCGTCTTCCGTAGTGTATTGTTGATAGGTGGTGTCGGTGGGATTCAGGTGAATCACCCCCTGGTTTTCCCGGGTGCCGATCCACAACCATCCATTGTGATCTTCGGTGATAGAGGTGGTCTTAAATCCCCTGAGTATAGGGAAATATTGATCCTTATCATAGTCATATCGGTAAAGCGTTCCGGATCCCTGATGATCTGCTGCCCATAAATGGCCGCCAACTTCCGCTACGAAAAAAATGGCAGCATCGGTGAGCAAATGATGCCGGCTAAACGCGCTCTTGCTGCGATCGGACCGAAAAAGACCACCCAAACCAGTACCTAACCACAGGTATCCGTTTCGATCTTCACAAATACTGAATACGGTTTCATTAAATTCGGCGGAGGATTCATTTTTAATGGAGTAATGATGAAAAACACCCGTCTTTTTATCCAGGCGATCCAACCCTCCCTTTCCCTCAACCCGATTCCTGGATTGTGAAACCACGCCTAACCCCAGCCAAAGATTACCTTCCCGGTCTTCATAACAGGCATTGACGGCATCGTCCCCAATGCTGGCAGCGTTATTTATGTTGTATCGAAACCGGGAAGACTGCCCGGAATTTATATCAAACTTAATCAACCCTCCTCCTAGGGAGCCCAACCACAGAACCCCTGGTTTCGATCTGGATTCGCAACCGCTTTGAATACCTTTAAATTGAGGATACAATTGGAATTTGCGGCGAAAGCGGTCCTGTTTGTAAAGTCCGCCGGAAATCGTCCCCAGCCATATTTGGCCGTATCGGTCTTCTTGTATTATCCAGTAGTACTTGAAAGGATCATCGGCTGTACCGGGCGCATAGAAAGTGCGTTGACCGGTTTGTCCATCGAAATGGTGGATGCCCTTGCCAAGCGTCCCGACCCAAAAACCGCCATTCCGATCCTCATAAAGAATGCTGACAAATGGATCGTTTTGCCAAACCTTACCCTTCAACTCCGGAGCGTGAATTCGATTGGGCTGAGATTCGTCCGGCATCATTCGAACAAATACTTCTTCCTGCGGATCGAAATAATGCAGCCCGCATTGATAGGTGCCGACCCAGATCCGACCTTGTCGATCTTCCAGCAGGGCACTGATGCGATTGTCCAAAAGGCTATTGGGGTTTTCGGGGGCGTGTTTGAAACGGGTGGCCTTGCCAGTTACGGGATCAAAACGGACCAGACCTTTGCCATTGTCGGGATGACCGTAGCCGGTGCCGATCCAAATATGGCCTTGGCGGTCCGCCAACAAATGTCGCACGATATCATTTACCAGAGAATTTGGATCTTCAGGATCGTCCAGGTATCGAATGAATTCGTCGTTTTCCCGGTCATAGCGCAAAAGTCCGCCACCTTGAACGCCTACCCATAAATTGTTGTCTTTGTCCACGGTGATGGCGCTGACCCCGTTGCTGGCCAATCCCAGTTCGAGTTCCGCAAAATCAGCGGCATCCAGCGGATAATTGGCAAAGCAATCACAATGAGGTTCATAACGGGATATGCCTATCCTGGTGCCTAACCACAAGTTTCCATCGTGATCTAATTGCAACGGTTCCCTTTCGTCACTTAAAATCGAAGTAGAATCACCGGGAATATTCTTATAGAGCTTGAATTCGTACCCGTCATACTTGGCCAAGCCTTCTAAAGTATTGATCCATAGGTAGCCGTGATGGTCCTGAATGATGGCGTTCACACCCACCGACTGGATGCCGTCTACTTCGATCGGAATTTTTTCAAAACCGGCATTGCCATATTGGGCGGCAACAGGAAAGGAGCATAAATGGATCAACAGACCAATTAGCAACACTGCCATCATCCGCTTAAAAACAGGAGTTCCTAAGAAGAATATTTGTCTGGGCATCCTCATCATCGAACGAGTGTTAGATTCCGTCATTTTATCAAAATGGATACTGATCCCATTCCTGAAATTAGCAAAGTGGTTTTTGTAGGAAGCGTTTTTCCTGGATTAAAATTAAGGAAAGTTGCGGAAAACCAGTCTGTTCATCCTGCAAAGGCGTTGACCATGTCCGTTCAAGTTTCGCGCCAAATAGGCGGAGCACTTCTCTCAGTGAAGTTACTCCAACTAAATCAGCTATGAAAAACGGTCCTAAAATCAGATGCGCGGTAACCGTCGTTTTTCCTGCACAAGCCCTTTGAAACCAAGTCTAAAATTATGGTAGGATCAACCAACTGAAAGCTGGGTGGATGCTGTCCCTCTTGGTAACGGGCAAATCGCTGCCATTGGCATCGCTTTTCGCATTGCCGAGAAATATGGTAACTTACTCAACCGCACACTGCCATCCAATATTACCTTTGTGGGCGATGAGCGTACATTGGAGGATTTTGGACAGGCGCAGGTTTCCTTCCGATTCCAAACAATGAAAACTACATTTAAGTCGAAAAAAATTTAGAACCATGAGACGTCTTACCATTATTTCTTTCGTATTTGTCATATTCTCGGTTGAAGGATTCGGTCAACTCCTGACGGGGGAAAACATAGCTGTTACAGAGACCGAATCGGGAAAGGTTCGCGGAATGATCCGCAATGGAATTTATACCTATAAAGGAATTCCTTATGCCACTGCCGAAAGATTCGAGGCACCACAAAAAGTCGAGCCATGGGAGGGAGTAAGAAGTTCCATGACTTGGGGGCCGGTGGCGCCATTAGAAACTTCTGCAACCCCATTAACAGATGAAATGAAATTTTTTTTCGATCACGACATGGGAACTTCAGGCGAAGATTGTCTGGTACTTAATATTTGGACACCTGGAATTTCTGATGGTATCAAAAGACCTGTAATGTTTTGGATTCACGGAGGTGGCTACACAACGGGTTCTTCCCAGGAATTACCTTCGTATCACGGTGAGAATCTTTCAAAAAAGGGAGATGTGGTCGTCGTGTCAATTAACCATCGGTTAAATATTTTAGGTTTTCTGGATCTTACTAAATACGGCGAGCAGTATAAGTACTCTGCGAACCATAGTATTTTAGACATTCGGACCGCACTGGAATGGGTACGTGATAACATCCATAATTTTGGAGGTGACCCTGATAATGTGACGATTTTCGGACAATCGGGAGGAGGAGCAAAGGTCAATAACCTAATGGCAATGCCATCTGCAAAGGGGCTTTTTCATAAGGCTGTCAATCAATCGGGATCATTCAGAAGAGCCGCCCTAAAAAAAGAGACAACTCAGGAGATAACAGAAGAGGTATTAAAAGAATTACAACTAACTACAGATCAAATAGATAATCTAAAAACAATATCCTATCAAGCTTTGCAAAACGCTGGTCGAAGGGCTTTGAAAACCATTGAAAACAAGATGAAGAAAGATGGTGATGCGATTCCTGGATTTGGATTTGGCCTGGATTGGTTTCCCAGTATCGATGGCGACTTGATACCCTATGAAATGTTTTCGAAAGATGCGTTGGATTTGTCAAAGGATATTCCACTCCTTATTGGTACGGTCAAGAACGAGTTTCCGTTATCCACTTTTTCCGGCATGTCAAATGCAACAGAGGAAGAGGTAGTAGGTTTCATCCAACAACAGAGAGGAGATAAGACGAAAACCTATGTCAAAGCTGTCAAAGATGCCTATCCTAACAATACCAAACCATCGGACTTAATGGACGTCGACTTAATTTTTCGCCCCGGTGCGGTTTATCAATCCAATGTAAAAAGCTCTTTATCGGGTGGTGCTCCCGTATATATGTATTTCTTTTCTTGGCAATCTCCGGTTATGAATGGGAAGTACAAGGCTTTTCATTGTATGGAACTACCCTTTGTGTTTGACAACATTGCCCGAAGTGAAAACATGACCGGTGGAGGCGAGGAGACGAATTTACTTGCTGACAAAATGAGTCAGTCGTGGATCAATTTTGCAAGAAATGGAAATCCTGGGCACGATGGTTTACCAGATTGGGAGCCATATACACAGGAAAATGGTGCCACCATGTTTTTCAACAATAAATGTGAGATTCGGTACCACCATGACAAGGAAATACTGAAGATAGCGGGTTCGGGGATGTAGCAAAACATTACGAGAACCATTCTTACCTTCAGAGATGCTTGATCTTTCCCATGCGGGGTTTATTCAGAAGATGAACCATCTTTCACTATTTCCCCGTCGGCCCGCCAGGGGAAATATTTTTCCTTAAGTTCACGACATTGGATTCCCGTCATCTTGTCCTGGCATCTAATCAATACGGGGGTAGAACCTCACTGAATTACTCTCGCTTCTTAGACCGTTCCCAGGCCTTAATCGTATTCCCTCCTTGATAAGTTTCGAGGTAACCTTCCACTTCGTTATCCGAAACAAATTTTAGCTTTTGCACGGTCATCAAATCTCCTGCAAAAGTATAGCCTTTCATCTCCAATGAATTTTCATCCGGGTAGGTTGTTAAAGCTTCTCCAAAAGATGTTAGGCCATGCGTTTCGTTTTTCATCTACTGTTTTTTCCCAGGTAGAAACCAAGTGTTTTCCAAATCCGGGTTGGCCACTTAACCACAATGACTACAAATTGACCTACCCAAATTTTCTCCGAACTTCTAGACATGATTTCCAATAGGTTAAATAGGGCAGGAATAAAATAGCAACTTTTATGACGTTGCTAATTTACAAGTACGAGTCTCCCACTTTATCTTTAATTATGAAACTTTTCCTTACTTAGTTTTGTTTTAAAACTAACTCATGGAAATACCTCGATCATAATGCTCTCTCCAATTGTATCTTTTGATACCTCCTAATCACTTCTAGGGGGTTTTAACCTATAAAGTGAGACACTATGCATCAATTGTTGGAAAACGTAGAAATCAAATTCGATCTATCTCCCCTGATCAAAGCAATTAATTCAAATTCTGCAGTAGTATATGTTGGTGCTGGAGCCTCTATACCAGCAGGCTTACCAGGATGGCGCGACTTTTTGGAAGAATGTATAGACCGTAGTTGGGGATCAAAAGAAGGAGGCCTTAAATGGGATTTACCAAGGAATCTATTGAAAGAAGGAGAATACCTAACATGTGCAGAACTATTACAAATGGAAATTGGGCAATCACTAGAGCAATACATCTGGGATATATATGGCCATGCCTCCTCTCCGTCCGAAATCCATAAGGCAATAGCTAGGGTTCCCTTCTCTTTGGCGCTTACTACAAACTATGACAGGCTCCTAGAATCATCTTATCCTTTTACACCGAATGTTTGGACTTGGAGAGACCCTCAGGCGGTATTCAGTGCATTGAAAAACAATAGATTTGCAATTCTAAAGATCCATGGAGATGTTGGAAATGGACCATCGTTGGTCTTAACAAGAACTCAATACCGGGACTTCACACATTTGAACAAATCCCTGAATGACTGCCTAACCACTTTGTTATCTTTGAAAACGTTCTTATTTGTAGGATCATCCTTAAGGGATCAAAACATACTAAGTTTAATGGATGATGCCAGATTGACTCACCAGGAGGCATTCGGTCCTCATTATGCCATACTAAATACAGACAAAATAGATCAAACCTATACCAGGTTCCTAAAAGAGGCGTACAATATCAATGTCATAGGTTATTCAAAGCCCGAAAATCCAACGGGAGATTGGCGCACCAAAGCTGTATGTTCATTTCTAAAGGTTCTGTCTGGTAAAACAGCTGGTAGCAATAAAAAGGAAGAACAAGTGTTGGCCCTAGATTCGCCCACTTTTAACCTTAGGGAAATGGCTAGATCAGTGATTACCGATATTGTAAAACTCACGGGATCAGATAGAGGTCAAATCGCATTTGTAGAGGACATCAATCACCATGGCCTGTCGAAAATTGTAGAAGTAAATAGATTCGATATAAAAGCTGCACAAGATTCATCAATTCGGAGAGAGGATAAAAGTGCCTCTACTTCAAAGAACACTCTGATTCTCCCAGACTCACTCCTTGGTAGTTTGTTTCTTACCGGCACTCCAGAAAATGGCCATGTTTACATAAGTGATGTTGAAAACATGGAAGTCAAAATGGGACAAATAGATGCCGAAACATTTAAATACCACCAGCAAGTTCATTCCAATGTAAAAAGCATTCTTGCTTGTCAAATTCGTGCGGATGGACAGCGTGTAGGAGTACTGTCCATCGAATCCTTCAGCACTGATGCGTTCACTCCAGATCATCTGGAAGCGCTAAAAAAAGCCTCAATTTATGCTGGTGCAGCCTTTACCGAATGTAGACACCGTAAACTTTCAAGTCAAGGAATTGAGCCTTTCTTTGATAAAATGCATATGTTCCAGGAATTGATGGATCTGAGTAGACAACTTTATCCACTAAACCTATCGTATTTGCTTTACAAAATTGATTACTCCAAAGGCACTGCTATTCCATATTATGACCGAAAAAAATTAGGAATCGACCCTGATAAGAGACCTTTCCAATACAATTTTGGGGAAGAAAGCTTAGTGACAAGCATAATTCGGTCTCGTGAAGAGCGCTTTATCAGGGACGTTACGAAAGATTTGAATTCAGAAACTTCTCTTGTTGCAAAAAGAGGAGTTGACTTCTTTAAAATAAGTGGCCCATTATACGGGGTTCCAATCAGAGTCAATGGCCATACCTCTTCAATTCTTGTTGTATGGTCAAGAGATGCCAATGTCAAATTGATTGGATTAAAAGACCGAATCTCTAGGTTGGCCCATTTGATTGCCAATGCTCCAGATCGCGACCTGGAAGGAGAAATCATAAAACGTATATCTTTCAAATTTCTCAAAAACTTCAATGAGAATTTGGAAAAAATAGACGGAAACCTTAATTGGAGTATGTCACAACTAAAAGACCCTAGTTTTCGGACTGACCTAATTCAGGCGATGTTTAAATCATTAACAGAAAATCCGTGCGGCATAGCAAGGATTCGTTTGTGGCAACAGAAAGAAGCAGTATCTTCACCGGAGGCTTTTGAATGCATTTATTCCTATACCAAGAAAAAAGCAACTGTTGTGGGGAAATCACGGATTAATGCCTACGTAGGAGCCTCAACAGATATAAGTGACCCTTACTGTCGATATACTGTAGCCAGGGCAGGAAGAAACCCATATGCACTGCGCCAACATCCAAGTATGTTCGGTCAACAGGACAAAAACGCGAGGGAATTAGATAAAGACCCAGAGGGCTCTTGGATTGTCTGCCCGATTTATCGTGGAGGTCGGCTGCTCGGGTTTATCTCTGCAGATAATCATTACCCTGCTCCGGATTCTGACAATACAAGCAAGAGAAAATTTATTGAAATCCGTCCAAGTGAACGACTGCAGGTTTTCCAACGATTAGCAATAGATTTAGTTGCTGACTTAATTGTTGGTGTCCTCATATTTCAGAATGCATGAAAATTCTTATTATTGAGCGACTAGACAATTGAGTATCTAGGTCCTGATTTTTTTTCAGATTGATCGAGTATCTGATCGGGCCTATTCTCTGCATCATCCTCCCTTATCAATCCCTCCTTTTTGTTGTCTAAGAGGGCCTCGTCAATGGAAGGTGCTACTCCTTTCCGTCAGGGTAGTTAATAGAGTTGTTTTTTCAAAGCATCGGTCTGTAACGCAAGACCCTGGTCTTTTGCGCTAACTCGAGCATATCCAATTTTCATTAAATAGAATTGTATCACAAAATGGCTGTATCGTCAATTTATGATACAGTGATTTTGTAATACAAGTTTTTGAAGCATGTATTCCAGGAAATTAGACAATCAGGAGTTAGTTCAAATGATAAAAGAAACGGACGTTTTATAGGCCAGGAATCCGGGCTTTAAGAAGACCAAGCGATCTGGCCCCTAGCTTTTCATAAAAAACAGATCTTTTCAACCAACTGCTTACAGCTTTATTTTCTATTTCTATTATATAGGACTTTGCCAAATCGTTGAATCCCAGGCTTACTTTTATTCCATCAGTTCAATTAGTGCAATGGTGAAAGATAGTTTAATTACAATAATTCATGCAGGGATACACTATGAAATCATTTCGCAAAACCTATAAATTTTTTTACAAATGATTGAAATACTTCATTGAACCGAATACTATCAAAGAATTCAAAACTTAGAGAGTTTAAACTATGATCATCAAAAAAACTGGTAATACTATTGGAGCAGTGCATTCTGCTAGGGTCGTCGTGAAAATCAAATGCTCGACAGAAATAAGTGAAGAACAATTTCATTACTTTCTCCATATCGTCCATTATTTTATTATCATGATGAGGCTCTAACCAGTCAAACCCCAAATAGAGGGGAGTTATACTATTGGAAAATCCCCGTCGATACATATACAAGGACCCAACAAAATGGTTTTTTAGGATCTGATGCGTATCATGGTATTGAGAAGTGGAACTTAAATTGTGCACGGCTCCTATTCTATTTTTATTTAAAAATATAGCTAGATGATGATTGTGCCAATTTGAGGGCAACAACATGACATCTACTAATTTCCTGTTATTATCCATCTCAAGTTCATGCATTCTGGGGTCTGGTATTACAAATCTTTCATGTATTTTGATTCTTTCACAAAAATTGATTTCATCAGGGCCTTCTATTAGCTCTTGTGTTAGTTGAAATACTGTTTCAAAGCTTGAAACTAGTAAGATTTGCTTCTCTTTATTTCTAAGATTCTGCAATAGAGTCTTCTTGACAGCGGATAAGCTATCGTTTTGCTCTTCATATAATAATTCCAAGATAATTTTCCTAACGATCTCCCCAGACTCTAAAATGATTAGAAGGTAATTCCATTCTCGTTCGAGGAACATCTCTCGAAATTCGTAGTTCAATGCCAAATTCGTATGGATCAACTTACTTTTGGAAAAACTTTCCCACATGAAATTTTTGGAATCATTAACCCTGGGGCGAATGTAGTAATAGTGAGAACCTGCTGATTTGACGAATAATCGAAATAATTCATAAATAAATGGATGGGAATTACGTACATTGATCGTCTCACCTGGACATTTCAGATAAACATTTTCTTTCCAGGCAATACCATTGTGAATCTTAAAATCTGTATTGCCAAAAAGTCTTACCCGAAAATCTATTGACAGTAACTTAGAGGTCAACAACCGGTATAGCACAGTCAAATTAACTTTGTAATAGCGACCTTCACCTTCCTGTTCTTCCGAAAAATGTTTAAAACAAGCAGTGATAATAGCTATCTTTCTGAATAAGAGTGATCTGTTCTCCCAGTTTGGGTCAACCAGTCCAGATCGATATCCTATTTTTTCCCACCTTTTTTTGAGCATCTTTTCACATTTTGCTAAAGTTGTTTCATCTTTAAAATCCAAAGGGTTTATTCGATAAACATTTTTTGCAAAAAGGAACTCCTTGGTGATTTGATGAGCAGATTGCTTCTCACTACAAAATTCTTCCAATAGTTGGTAGATCGTATAAATTTCATTGCGCCGATGACCTACCGACCTACATTTTTGCTCATATAACTTGTAGTACTGGCCAATCCTAGTATCATTACGCAAAGACTCCACTACATCAATTATTCCATTACTTCTAATCAGTTCCAAAGCAATCTCGACTAATACCCGATCCCGGAAATACTCGGGATTGTTATCATATTTGTCACCTATTTGGCTAACACAGTGCTTTCGATGCAGATAATTCACTTCACTGACCAAATCGTCGTTATTCCCTCCAAGGCTTCGGTCTTGAAATAGATATGAAACAATCTCATGTCTACTAATACTTCGCGGACGATATGCTTCACGAAAAAAGGCATGACACTTTCGCCAGACATAAGAAAAGACTTCTGCCAGAGGACTCGTGATACAATTTCTTAAATCGCTTCTATTACTATTGAAGTACATTAACGGTATATAACCATACACCGTACTGTCTTTCAATCCAAAACTCCTGGTTTTCTTGAAGAAATTTGGCAACAAACTGGTAACTCGATCAAGTTTTCCATTATCCATTTCCCAACCAATGTGATAAATTCTCGAGTTTGGGGGTAGGAAATTATTTAGGATCTCATTAAATTCGATGCTATTCATATCAAACCCAATAACGAATAGGTTCACTCGATTAATTTGATCACTTTCACCTCGCATGCCACTAATCAAACTTTCAAGCATCTTCTTCATTTCGAAAGGTAAATCGAGGTAATGCCTCTTCGTGAATCGAAGGGTTGATTTATAAGAGGCGGTACCATGAGGTTTAATATAAACAGGAGTTTTAAGTCTGCCATCAACCACCAATTCATCCAGGTCAACGCAGTCCCCGTCAGACAATACATATTGATAATTCTGACGGTCTATCTCTTCTTCAATTGCCTGATCTAAGATTTCTTCAAAATTGAAATTAATCACAGCATCTACAAAACAGTGCTTTAAAAGATGAGCAATAATTTCATAGAACAAGGATGGCGAGTATCGAAGTCCCGTGTACTGGGAGATTTTGTCCCGAAGTAGTTGATGAGGCACAAAATGACTTGAAAGGATATAAAGAAAGTTTTCAAAATCAAACTTGTATTCTGTCAATTTTATGGTCTCATCCTTAAACTGCTCGTATTTTTGATGAAGAAAAGGAATGCCCGACATTGGAGAGATAAACTCATTCTCAAAGGCATCAATTAGATCTTGCCCCAGTGGTAAACAGTCATAAGCATCTTTGGATGCCCCAGCCCCAATCACAACTATATTCCTAGACCTATACTTATCATTATTGATTCGTTCTTTGATCTCTTCATATCTTTCGTTCTGATCAAAGATTATGTCCCCAACATTGATTTGTTCTTTATCATTGAAACCAAATGAATTCCCAACATAATTGATTGCTAGTTCGACTGCTATATCCTGCAGTTTTTCTTTGATATTAAATTCCTTCCAGTTAGTTCCAACTTCTAATAACCGATCAATTGCTTCAGCAGACAAGACAATATTTTCAGTGAAATCCACACTTTTCTTGTATCGAATCATGGTGGTTTTGATGATTTTCCTAGTTTAAAATTAGGTCACTTTTACTAAGTCCGGAATCCAATTTTATAAGGTTTGAGCAAAAAGGGTCTTGATCGAAGGAAACCGCGATTAACTTCCTCACTCTTAAATAATTAAATTTCAATGGGAGAGGGTGATTTATGGACACCTTTAATTTAAGAATTTCTTGTTCATTATTGATTTTTCTTTAAGATTCTCTATGCTTTCCCCGTATTTATACGGGGCCCTCGATTGTTTTTTCGAAATTATTGAAGACCTAGAAATACATTGGAGGATCACTTTTCTTGTACTTGCTGAGAAATCATTTCGTAAACACACGATAACTTCATCTTTCATCGATATTCTTCTCAATTTCATCGATATTTCTTTCAACATATATCATTTTTTCCACACATTTATATACAAGCGACTGAAAAAGAAGGCATTCAAAATTCCCCAGCAGATCCCAACAGCATATTCACGATCACCCGTCCGAAGATTGCATTCAATTAAACAAATGGAGAAAACCACGGGCTAATAGACATTCTTGTTCCTGTATAGATTAGGCAGCAACCAGAATAACTATGCCGGTATTCAAGCACCATTGCACCACCAATGAAAGGAGCTTGTTATGCCACCAAAAAAGCGACAGACATTTTCAATTATTTTCTCAATAAAATCTATCTACGTTTATGAACAGGCTCGATGCCCTCAAAGTGATCCATTTTCCAGAACACTCAATTAAAAACCACAAAACGGAAAAAACCAACAAGTACGACATCACCGCTCACAAAATGAAAGTCGCACCGGATTTTATGGTCGACGGGGTATTTTCCTCCTATCATTACTGCCGGGCACTCTTGCAAAAGGTCTTTCAATTTGAGCGCCTCGAACTAAATACCTTCCTTGACTACCAGGTCGAACAAATGAAAAGACCTTGGCTATGGCTGGAATATGTCCAACTCCTCATTCGTAAGAACATTCACCTGCTTTACGATATGGGCTACGCCGAGCAATGCCCAAGCATCCTCAGGGACATGGCCCACAAAGAAATTCAACTGGACCGCAAATGGCACCAGGGTCTGAAAGATCATATCGAAGATTTTCTAGACAATCGGTTCAACATACGCTGCGTCCGCGAGCGGCTCGCACAATTGGACGACTACCAAGATAAATGGGATTACCTCATCGAAGTACGTCAGGAATACCATGAGTGGAAACCACCGTTCCTGGTCCACGATGGCATTCCCTTCGATCACCTGGTGGGCCTAGAGCTCGAAAGACTCAAACTATCCCAAAAGCTGGAACAAGACCAGGCCTTTCTCGATGCTATGAAACACGAAAGGGCCGAAAAGATTCAGACAACGCTATCGGTCCAGGAATTAGCTTGTCATTTTCGCCACCTGGTAGACACCGGCGTTTTGGTCATCCCCAACCGGACTTGCTTTTTCAAATTTGTGGCGGCCAATTTTTCGACTAAAAATGGGGCGTCGATTAGCTGGAAGAGTTTGAAGAATGGCTTTGATTCTCCATCCCATCGGGCCAGGGCTTTTTGGGGACGGTGGTTTAAGGGGTTGTTGGGGCTTGGTGGAGCTGCTGCCGGGTGATGAAGTTTGTCGACATTTTTGAATGGCCTGTCCCAAAACGGAACAGGCCTAAAAAATTTCAAGTGTTCTTTTTGTGCTTTTGAGCACTTCCTGGCTTATCAATTGGGTCGACTAAACCAAAATCAATTTCAGGAGACGTACGGTAAATCTCATTTTTTTTGATTTAAGCTCCCGGAAAATCTCCGGTATGCAAGTGGAAGCTAATCGGCAGCAAAACTAAGGAACAGCCACTTTAATGAGTCATTAGGGATGCGGATATATCATATGACCAATCTCTTAACGCTCAGACTTCATAAATTTGATCGCAGTGGAATACCCCTCCGTCGAAGAGACCATCAGGTAGTAAATTCCGTTTGGCAAGGATTCGATATTGAGCAGCACCTTATTGTCTTGACCTGGGAGTGTTGCAGCAGTCAGTGAACTCAATCTTCTACCTAAATTGTCATAGACCTGAAAACGGCATGCATCCCTACTTGTACCATTTAACTCAACCGTTAAGGTATGTACGGCAGGATTGGGATAATAATTCGGCACCAAATTTTGCCTGCGACAAGAGATATCTTCTTTGGCTGAAACGATAATGTCATTGGTTTCGAAAGAGGTTGAGTATAGAAGAAAATTTGAGTCCGAGTCCCGCACAATGAAAATCGCATCTTTGTTTTCGTTTCCATCACCTAACTTCCCAGCCCCCAATTCCGTAATATCGAATTCTATTGGAAAAAACTCCCGGTCAAAATCAGATATCATAGTATCTTCGGCATTGGCGCTCGTTTTGTAATTCAAAAAGAATAAATCTCCATCTACGCCACGGCTCCCAACTATTTCATCTGCTTCATCCTCATCGAAGTTTCCTGCGGCAATAGCTGTCCATTCGGAATCTTCACCGAAGAAAGTCGTCCGGACTACTCCTTTAATTTTTTTATTTCCCGGTTCCAGTTCGAACATGTGTATTTGGGCATCCGAATTTCTTACTGCCACGATTTCATCCACCTTGTCATTATCAAAATCGCCGGCTGCTATCCCGACCCATTGTGAATCATGACCAATGTAATCGGTGCTGATTACTTCCTTAATCTGTCCTCCCTCCAGCTCGAACATGTGAATCTGAGAATCAAAGTTTCGTACTGCCACAATTTCATCCGTTCCATCATTGTCAAAATCGCCGGCCGCTATCCCGACCCATTGTGAATTTTCGTCGATATTGTCGGTGCTGGTGATCCCCATTATTTGCCCACCTTGAAGTTCGAACATATGTATCTGGGAATCCGAGTTTCGCACTGCCACGATCTCGTCGATACCATCACCGTCGAAATCTCCGGCAGCTATACCGGCCCACTCTGAATCAGCTCCTATGTAGGTAGTTCTGGCCACTTCAATGATTCCGTCCTTGCTGAGCTCGTATAGATAAATTTGAGAATCCGAGTTTCGCACTGCTACCAACTCTTCCTCTTCATCATTATCAAAATTTCCTCCGGCGATTCCAGCCCATTTTGAATCCGCCCCAGGAGCTCTGAAGGTAGCAATTGGATTCAAATCACTTTGAAAAAGGGCGCAATTGGCAATTCCATAAAGGATGTATCCCGTGGTTTCAGGGGTCCGGAGATCCAGGGATTTGTCGATAAAAACATCGGCAACAGCATGGTATATGTTGCTGTCAAATGCAGATATGGGAAGCCACATACCAGTGTCAAATAGGTAGCTATTGATTCCACCCGAACCATCTACTCTATCCGCAAATTTTAGCGGATCCAGATAGATATTCCTTATAAAGGTATTTGCAAATCTCTTCATGTCGATAGCATCAAAGACAATTCCGTGCTGAAAACACAGATACGCAAAATCTACTTCAAGAGCTCCATGGGACAGGTCTTCCACTGGAGTGAAGCGATCGTATTCCCAGACATAGGAGTCATCGGAAGGAACATACTGCAACGCAGCCTTAAAGCGGAAAGCCAAGCTGGTGACCTTTTGCCAATAGTCGCGATTCCCCGTTGCTAATGACATCATTAACAGAGTTCTCCCCATCGTTGCATATTGGTTGTGTGGAAGAACGTGATTGGGTCTCCCGAAAAGCTCTGTTTGCCGGAACCGGTAAACATCACTTTCTGTGTCCCATTGGTCTTCGTGCGCCAGAATGGTCAATTCGATTTCTTTTTGCAACCATTCTGCTTCCTCGAGGAATCGTTTTCCTTCGGCACTCATCTTATTTTTCAGGGTGTCCGTTCGCATTACCAGGTTGACAAAATCGGCCATTGGGTAAGTGATCATCCCACTATGAACCACCCAGGCATAAGGTTCCGGAATCTGGTTGATGTCGATCCATGTTGCTGCACTTACACCCCTATAATCTACCCTCCCTTGGTTGTCGTCTCTTTGATTAATGATATTCTTAGAATGAGTAATAAGTTTTCGTAGAAATCGAGTATCGCCTGTGGCCCGAAACATGGCCATATAGCTCATGAGTATGTAACTCTCTCCCCACGCCAGATCACTATTTAGGTTGTTAAAATTCGAATATCCTTCTCCGTCATTCAATTGGTTGTCAAATTCCTTGAAAGCATTGACAAAGGTTTGTGCATCTGTTGAATGAGTAACTAGGATCGTGACCAAAACTAAAAAGATGTATTTCGAAATTTTCATTTTATTGTTGTTTGTATTATGAATCAGGGTTGCGTTCTTAGACAGGTTTATGTGTTATTTAATGGTGAGGGTCGCCAAAGGAAGGAATGAAAGACATTCGCTTGCAGCAGCGGTATGAGGCTGAGAATAAATGTTATATCCGAGTAAGGGGAAACCGATATCGGCTTTAATCTTTGCGATAGAAGATGCCGATACGATCGATTTCATCACCGGAACGGCCAAAGATGCCGGCAAATGTTCCATCCAGATCAATCGTAAATGGACGCCCTCCTCCTCCTCCATATTGAGGGGTGAAGGTTCCATCTTCAAAATGGAGTTGGAGGGCATCGATCACTCTTCCTGAACGTCCGGTTATCCTAACTACCTTTGATTTTATTGCAAAAGGTTCATTCCATTTACCGCCGCCGCCGCCGACGGAGCATTTGTATTCCTGGTCGTCAATCTTATAGGTCAGAACAATCTTATCTATATGTGCACCGCTCTTCACTTGGATTGAAGTAAACTCCGCACACCCGGGAAACAGATGTTCAAAGGGATCTCCACTGGTTCCTCCGTAGGTAGCAGTATTGTTGTGTTCGGCCGAACAAGCTTCTGAACAATCCCTACGTTTGTACCTGGCCGTATTGACATGCTTGGCGATTGAGTTATCTCCCAGATGGTTTAGAGAAAAGCCCAAGAGCGCTCCGGGAGTTTCTTTACTGTAGTTAGCTCCCTCAACCAGGAAGTTGCCGAGTGTGCTGACATCTGAAATAAGCTGAGCAGCTGGTTCAGCGCCTCCCCCCATAATGAATACTTTAATTGTCGATCCTTCAAAAGTCTCTTGATTCTCAGCGTTTAACTTAAAATTGACTTTAGGGCCGATGATCTTTGCAAATCTTGCTGCCGCAGAAAGCAGTTTTGTAACCCTACTACTTTGGTAATTGGAAGAAATGGCCATTATCAATCTCCTTCCATATTTCATACTGTTGACATAAACTAATGGTGACTCACCAGGCAAATTCTCGAGATCGGGCAGCTTGCTAAACAAATCACTGGGTTTTTCCCAGTTTACATCAACTTCTACTGTATAATAAATCTGATCCATCCTCATAAAATAGTGAGATCTTCGGCTCTTGTTGTTTAAATCCAGCATACCGGCGAGTTTGACACCAAAACCGGAAAATGAGGTTTCCATATGCAGATCCAGTTGACTTGTTTCGAAGACTTGAAATTCGTCAAATTCAATATTTGCCGTGGTTGGCCCAGTAATTTCATTGGATAAAACTTCTTGTTGGCAATTTCTATAGGATGAAGTGCTGGGAACTTCCATGGTGCAGTCGATATCCCCTTTCAGATTCTGTAAACTCCAGGAAATTTTTAATGGCCGCAATTCCGAGGGTATCACCCGCAATCCGCCATTTTCAAAGGATGTTAAAGAATAGATTTGTCCGGGGTACATACCGGAATACGGATAGCTAGCAAAAAACTCCGTATGCCCTGCCGCAGCCTCCATTAACTTATATTCACAGATGAGGCCATTTTCTATAATCACAACTGGTGGTTCGTTGAGCACCAATCGTTCTGGAAATTCTGCGGGCTGATGCAAAATTTCGCGATTTCTAATATTGTCATTAAATGTGACGATCGCGTCAATCGAATCCTGTATGGCTTTTGCAGCCAGGGAGTCTTCAATCTCTTTAGCCCTAATCTCACTTGCTAGCGTGCTTAAGGAATCAGCAATCATATCGAGAAGTGGTCCTTCATCGATTGGCAAATCAATTGGATCCTTCCGGCAGTTGGAGAATAACGACAAGGAAAAAACCAATAGGATATTCCACAAAGAAAATTTGATCGTATTCATTGTTATAGTATTGATGATGAGTGGTATTAGAAGGCTACCCCAATGACAAATCGGAATCCTTCATTCCTGCGAAAAACAATCGGATGGGTACTCGTAAGCAATTCATCTCCAAAAATATCTTCCGGCCCCTCCCAACTCGGCTGAGAGAATCGCATCCGGTAGCTAGCTTCCAAATAGAGGTGACTTATATTCAGACCATAGCCAACTTGGAGGAAAGCGCCGGAGTCTTTCATAGTGTAATCAAAACTATTCCAAGGAGAGTTTAGGCCCTTTGCTGGTAACAATTGTAGCTGCATTTTCCGGTGCTCGTAACCCAATCCGATGAACGTTCCTGAAAGAAAAGTTTCTGCCCAAGAGTCATCCATCTCCCAGCCACTTCTGAATCCTCTTTGTAAAAATTTCGCGATGTGATAAACTTTAGACTGTCCAAACGGAAATAGCTGGATACTGCCTCCGAAAGCCAAACCTTCCAGATTTTTGGTTAAAGCACTTAAGGTTGATTGCTCTGTCCGGAAAGCTGTATGGATATTTATTCCCATGAATTTAGTTGGGATAATACCCATAACCACATTGGGTTGTCCGTATGATAGCTCCATTGCATTCGTGCCAATCGTCAAGAAAGTCCGGTTTTGGGCCAATGTCAAGCTGATAGAAAGGCTAAGTACCATCAATAATCCCAGTTTGATTAATTTAGTACTTGAATTTTTCATAGGTGTATGTATTGTTAATTAAGGAGGATTTTAAGAATAGGTGTACCCCAGGATCTTGGAAGAGGCAAAGTATTTGGGGAAATTATCTGAGGTTCTTATATTCATTTTTAAGGGGCCAGACCGGTCGGGTCTGACTTACTTGGATCAATGATCCTGGCAGAGCCGGCGCTGTCATTCCATTCCAGGTCCTTAAGATTTGCAATGGAATCATCTATCATGATTGATGGACCGCCAAAATTTTCGTCTCGATATAAGACTAATTGGACTCCTCCTGAAATAAGTACTGACGAGACACGATTATTCGCTGAGTGACTGCCAAAGTTAGGGGTCGAATCAAAAATCAGCCTTGGGGCGCCAATCGATGTAGTCAAGGTTACTTGACATCCATCCCAATTGGCGTGTTGAAAGAGCACTACGAGTGGTTCATTGTTTGTGAACCAACCAGTATTTTGGAACGCAACATCAGCTTTAAAAGATGTCTTGTAGGGTGAGATCGGTCCCTGGAGATTTTTAGCAGTAGCCCAATTGATCCAGTCATTGCCTTCAATACTAGAATTCCAAAATTTTGAGTTATTGGGAGGACTGCCGGGGCTGCCGTTTTCCGCATTTCCGTCTGGCCCCCAAGATCCCCGGTAGTTCAGCCATTTAACGAGGGGCGTTTTGGTGTTACCCACATTAATGAGTTTTCTTTCCGGGTTCCAACTTTGTACAACTACACCATCACCGTGGAACATATCGTCATAAATATCGAAGAGGTCTCCTCCAGGTTTTATATCGTAGTTGTGCCACTCGCCCGGTTCCGGAAATACCGGATGACTTCCCCAGGCTATGAACATTCTTGGATGCGTTTGTTCTGCAAATTGCAGATTTTGATCCTTCGGAGTGATGTATTTTTTGAGGCCATGCCCGCTCATTTTGATGTATAAAAGTTCAGTTTCATCCAATCCTTTTTCATCAAATGAACACACATTGGATATTCGCATCGAAATCCCCTCCCAGTCAGCCCGGTGTTTTCCAGGTTCGATGCCAAAAAAGGTATAGCTCCCTTTGAAATCCATTGCATAGAACAGAAAATAGGAAATCTCTACTTCGTCGTCGCCAATCTTTTCACAGCGGAAATAAGTAGGGAAGCTGGCAGGATCACCGGTTATTTTCTCAGGATAGTCGGTAATCCTGATATCAACATTATTCCATCCCCAACTGGGGTGCGATGCTGAAATACGGGTTCCAGGAACAAGAATGGTAGCCAGATCATCAAAACTATTGAGGCTGACACTTTCGCCCGTAGATATTCTTGTCAACTTTGGAGGCCTTCCCTGATTCGCAATGATTTCTCCATAAAACGCCTCGATTGATATTGGAAAATAGGAATGATTGTGGTTTTGAGGAGATCCGCCCCTTGGATTATTCTTGTTGAAACGCCATTCCGGCGCAAATTTTCTCGCTAATAAAAGTTCAACTTCGTCTGGTATAGCATCCCGGTCTTTGTCCTCCTGTCCGTAGCTTGGAATGAACAATAAAACATAACCTAAAATTAACAGGTACGGATAATACTTCATCACTTAAAATTGAATCCGGAAAATGGTTAGCTTATACTAAGCTGCTTCCCGGTTCAAAGCTAAGGGCAGCATTCAACTCAGGCCATCATGTCCGGTCAAAAAGGGATGGTTTGTAACAAAAACTGTGATGCTTTGTAATTTTATCCTATCGACGAGGGTTCATTTTTATTTCTTCGAAGAAATTTCTTTTGGAACGCGCAATCGGCAAGACATGTCCATGATCGCAATCCAACACAATTTCGCCGCCGGTACCTTTGGTCGGCATCTTGCCCGAGGAGAGTTTAATCCTTTCTATGTAATTGTGATTAACAAGATATGAGGTATGAGGCCTGTAAAAACCATGGGCTTTGAGGGCCTTTTCCAGATCGCCGATCTTAAATCGTCCGATGCTGCTTTTTTTCTGTATTTGCCGGTTTAGAGAATTGCGATAAAACCTGACGTAATTACCCATAGCCTCACAACAACAAATTTCTTTTAGTGATATAAGTTCAGGAGTCCGCTTTCCAAATACCAGATGATCTTCTCCATCTACATCCGCTACAATGGTCTTGTCTTGCCCTTCGGCCTTCTGGTTTTGAATGAGGGAAGATAAACCGAGTTTCCTGAAACTTTTATGTTGGGATGTATTTCTTTCCCGGTGTAAGTATTCGAGGACCTCATGGAGACGAGTGCCGTCAATTGGTTTGAACAGCATTCTCACGGCGCTTCCTTCCATAATTGCGTTGAAATCAAGTGCCTGATTGATGTATTCTTCTTTGCGGTAACCGGTGGTGATAATGACATCGAATTCCAGGTGGTTTAGTTTTTCCAGGATCATAAAACCTTCATTTTCATCAGGCAATTCAATGTCTAGAAATACTAAGTCGGGTCTATGCCTGGAAATACTCTCGATAGCGGAGTTCCGGGACCGGCAAACGTCCAAGATCTCTACCTTAATCGGAGAGACTTCAATAAGCTCCCTGATCAGGATAGCGCTATGGTATTCATCTTCAACTATAATACATCGCATGCTGGAACTCATATCAGATGATTATGGAAATATGATTTTCACTTTGACTCCAGATGAGGAGTCGTTTTTTATTCGATTGCCAATCTCCACTTCGATTCCCCGGTTTTGCAACCAGTTCTCCAGTTCACGCAAACCAGTCGACCTCTTTTTAGCTGGGAATTCAACTTGCGTACCATTTAACCCCGTTCCATTGTCCTCAATAGCAATTGTGAGCTGCTCTAAAGAATTGACGTCTACATGAATCGTTAAACAGCGTTCGCCCTCCTTTGATCGGAGTCCATGGTCGATCGCATTTTCCACATAAGGAAGCAGAATGCCGGGAGGGACACTATAAAATGACAGATCCAGGCCGCTCGAATCCAGTTTATATTCGACCGCGCCGTCAAATCTCAGGTTTTGGAGTGTTATGTATTGACCAACTACTTCAACTTCCTCTTCTAAGGTAATGTTTTTTTTGAGTGAAAATTCGTACTGCCTTCTTAAAAAGCCGCTAAACAGTTCGGAATATCGATAAGCCCTTCGAACGCGGTTTTGGGCCAGTAAGCTGCGAATGGCATTAGCAATATTTGTAGCAGTGTGAGGATTAATTCGAGCGCGCTTAGCCAGGTCTTCCGTGTCCTTTATTTCCTGCTGCAATTGAAAGATGGTACCCCTTGTCTTGTAGGCCAACCCAAATACAAAAATGGCATTCTCCAATAACATTCCCACCCTACTGTAATTCAGACCAAAACCCCATATCGGCCCCAGGGAATAAAGTGATTCCTGAGGGACGATCTTGAGGCCGAAGACCACACCTGCGCCAAGGAGCAAAAATAAAGAACCGGCAATGATGAAATGACCGAGTTTTCTGTCGTAAATCAGGTTGTTATCCAAAGACAACCGGTCTATTCTTAAGACTAATACCAAAATGGCCAAACAGGCTAAAATCAATAAGACACGAAAAAAGTCATAAGCAAACATGCTCATTGTAGTACCTCCAATCATTCTCAGAATAATATCGATCAAGGGAAGGGATAAAATAGCCAACCCTCCCCATTTGATAATGCGGTGGGTGAACGGGCTATTAACTTTGAAATTTAGAAACGCGTCGACAAAGCGGATATAAGCAAAGTAAATGATGGAAGCTAAAGGAACTTCATAATAATAGTGCCAGCGCATAGTATAGCTGAAGATCCCAATTATATCTGTCTCCCATTCAAAGTGTTCAGCATTGTAAATTAAGATTCCTATCACGTAAATCCCGTAATATAGATAAGCACTTTCTTTTAGTTGGGAATATTGAATGATCGTAAACACCAAAAAAAATAGTTGTATACCTAAGAATCCCGCCATGAAGAGATAAACAGATACATTTTGTTCCATTCGGTTTACTCGTTTACTCCATTCTGTTTCTTCGGTGCTGAGATAAAAAAGGAGTTCTGGATTGAATTTCTTGGGTTGCCGGATTCGAAGAAGTATGTCTACATCATCAGAGAATTGATTGGGTAATAATGAAATACAGTCTTTGCTGTAAGATAAAGCCCGTTCGCGAGATTGAACATTCCAATTCCGTCCGGTTTTCTTTACTCCTATGATCTTCCCATTCTTGACAAAATAGAACTCTAGCCGACCAAACTTGTAGTATTGATTTTCGCTTACACATATTACATCTTTACTTCGGTCTTTTACATCTTTGTCCCCAATATCCAAATAGACCCAATATACTCCCGGATTTCGTCGCGTTTCAAGATCATATTCTTTAAGTGGAGTAAAAGTCTCTCCTTTTTTATAGGCTCTGAGGGCCGACGCTGGATTCATTCTGCCATCCTGTTCCCAAAGTATCTCCACTGCTTCAACAGGCACTTCGGAAATAACATCGTCTGTCCAATACTGATCAAGGTTGCCTGGGATTTGTCCTGAAAGGGGAGAAATACCGAGAATTAGTGCAATTAAAAAGCATATGAGAAAATCTGGGTTTTCAAAGAAAGACATAATACATGCATGCTTTACCACTTAAATTTAGCGATTTATTTTCTAGCTAAGCGATGCCATTAGATGAATTGAGGACCACACTTCCCTATTTAGCTTGCCATTTGAGTATCTAGCCGACAACGACGTTTTCGTCATCCCTAACAAGACTTGCTTTTTCAAATTTGTGGCGGCCAATTTTTCGACCAAGGGTAGAGCATCCATTGGCTGGAAGAGCTTGAAGAATGGTTCTGATTCGACTGCTCATCGGCTAACGCTTTTTTGGGGCGGTGGTTTGAGGGCTTGTTGGGGTGCAAGGGGACTCTTGGGTAAGTTTTAGGCCGTCAATTTAGGAACAGGTTTTCTTATTTCATGAGCAAAGTGATTAGCGCTCTTAGGTGAAGATTGCTCAAAAACGGACAAAAAGAATAATTCTCAGATGTAAAAATTAGGAGATTCAGGAACTTTATCCACCACTTTTTAGTAGAGCTATACCAAGCTTCAAAACTCTGCTCCGAATTGCTGAACAATCGAAATGTTTAAATAAAACATCGAGTCCATTCCTGGTTCCGGATAGTTAGCTGGTCCGGGGCGTTGTCCCAATTCAAGTTGCGTTCCCAGCCCTTTTGGAGAGATTATCCGCATTCCAATTCGCCAACCAATCTTTCGTAACGGAGTGGTATCAGGGGAGACTCTGAATTCAAAATCCCTGAAGTCTTCTTCGTAACGAATTAGTATATCACCAAGTTTGATTCTTGGCGCATAAATAAGATCGGCATAAAACTCGGTGACATCCGACATCCTTTCTTTCTTCCCATGAAATTTGCCACCCAAAACATCCAATTTATGATTCTGAATCTTGCGTCGACTCAGACCAAGGATAAGATTTGTTGAACGCAGCATGGTCATGTGGTTTGAATTTTCATTTTCTAAAGTATAATCCCAAGTTTCTCCGTTAAAGGGGTTTATGTCCTGATTAGAAGTGAATAGGAACATGTTGGGATAGCTCTCAGGATCAGTAAGAATTGAACGATACCCTTCTATTCCTACCCGTAGAGAAGAAGACACTCTTTCTTTCATGTTGACACGCATATCCTCAGATATACCCATTCCAGATATAAGATCCCTTCCTAGATGTACAGTCGTTAAGTTATCAATGTTTCGACCCATGATTTCAAGACCTCCCATTACCCCCCATTCTTGGGCACGTTGATAATCTGCAGAGTTGACTTTGGGGTTATCCTCTGTCTGATTTTGTCCTTTATAGGTATATCCGGTAGAGTTATCAATTAAGGCTATCGCATATTTGGTTGTCGCGAATATTTTCGATGTATGTAAATGCAGAGAAACACCGCTTTTCCATGTAAATCCATGAGTGTTCGGAAGATCTACATCTCCATACATTGGCCTCAGAGATAAAAATCTTAACCCCATAGGATCATTCTCTGATATTTTGTATTGAAGAACTTCTTGGGTATTTGGAACTGTACTCTTTGATAGCGATTGAATGGTGTCATTTACTGGTGCATTGGAATATAAAATTGAATTATAACATCTTTTATTATAGGTTGCTATTGAATTTTTAGCATGCATTAGATACTCTTTTCGAAATTTAGTTATCCGAGATCCATAAAACACGCCACTAGTGATGGGTAATCCTAAAATTAAAATCGTTGGTAGAGTTGTTCCCTGATTGCCAGCGATACTCAACTGGGCACTTGCGATAAAGCCGGCAAGGGGTAATCCCACTATTGATAAGATGCCAATATTGCGGGCTTTTTTGAGTTTTTTTGAGCTTTCCCTAGATTGCAAGGCTTTTTTATATGCCGCTGGACAATCTCTCAAATAGGGAAGGACAACATCTGCAGAAAACCTCGTGAGCTTTTTATTATTGATCCGAATTAGGGGGACCTGTACAGAACTCCCACGCCACGACCCATTTGCCCAATTACTAACTTTGGTTCCGTTCACAATGGATGGGAGAGGGCTATGATAGTGATTCCATCCACTTTTAGCAGAAATAAACTCAATTTTATGTTGATTAATTTGGTTGGTAGAATCTTGAGCAATCAAGAGAACGGGAACCAGTAACAGTAATCCAAAAGCAGGCCCAATTAGTATTTTCGACATGGTTTAAGGGATTTTCACCAAAAATAAAAAAACTAATTCACGTATCAGTAAATCTAGCCAATACAATAATAAACCTTCCCCCGGATGAATATTATTATATCAAGGGAGAAGGTTCTTTGAAGTCTACATAGACATTTATATGCTCGTACCTATACAGATATCGTGGAAGAAATTTTGTCATTCCATCCATATGGTCGCAAGTCGGGAATCCCCATTGTAGGATGAGCAATGACCCACATTTTTTTGCCGCGGAACCATGTTTTATCACAAATCAAGTTCACCCCCCGTGCTCTTAAAGAAGTAGTCTGATTATTGAACTTTTTACCTAAGAATGGTCTGAAGCCACTCGCCCACACATAGTTCCCCTTGTAATCCTTGTCTTGAAACAGCATTAAAGACCTGATCAATTTAGGTGCAATCGGGGGATCAAGAATTCCTTCTAATTTCAAAAACGCTTCTAATGAGCGTATTTCTAGTTCCGTCCGATCTATCATCTTATCAATTTGCTTCGACTTGTTATCTTCATATTCGTCAATGGCTTCCTCTAATTCCTTCGTTAAATTGTATTCGTAGTTATGGGCTTTCTCTATTAATCTATAAGTCTGGTTGACTTTTGCGGATATTGGATGCCATTCCGCCCAATTCCGAAATTCTTTGTCTGAAGAAAACCCATAGAGTCCGTTGGAAGAAGGCAGGTAATTTCCGATAGCAATAACTTTAGATTCTGAACTGAATGTTTCATGATCAACTTGCTCACCATCGAGCATTTTGATAATTGCACCAGTGTCGGGAGTGCAACTAGGATCTTTGAAAATCACGGGGATTTTTGTCTTTGACATCATGTAAAAGTTTTGACTGGATTGAATAAATTAAACTTAGAAAGCTTGGCCTTAAAAGTTCTTGTACTATATATGGATACACTATGAATCGAGGAGAAAGGTGTCACTGAAAAAGAGAAAGGTGCATAATTTAGGATTGTGCACCTTTTTCTGACCTGTTTGACTCAATTGAAATGTTGGCCTAGTCAGCCTAAAATGTAGTATTCTTATTGTTGGAAAGTATTATTGAGATCTGAGCTCTGGCTTCTTTTGTTCGTCTGAGAAGTTCTTCTTTTACCTTTTCTAAACTTTGGTGCTTTTCTCTGAGAATTTGAATTTCATTTACCAGCAGTCTATACATTTCTTCTTCTTGGATCTTTTTGGCAAGTTCGGGCTTACTTTTTTCGAAAGAGTCATCAAATACAAATTCTAATATGTCATCAATGTGTATATTCATTTAAACAAAAGTTCAGAACATCTTAATTTTTGCCTTGCTCTTTTGAGAAGGCCCCTGACCCCTTCAATGGTTTTGTTAAGCTTTTCTGCTATTTCTTTCATTGAAAACCCTAAGTAAAATAATTTCAAGGCCCTATATTGTAATGGGTTATCCTGCAAGATAATTAATACTGCATCAAGCAGGTCCTTGTGCAAGAGATTTTCATCGGCATGTTTCGCATCAGAAATATTAAGAGATTGCTCAATCTCATAAGTTCTTCTGGTTTGTTCTGCCTGCTTAACCCAGGTGATACACCAATTTTTGTGTATTTTCCAAAGCCACCCATCAAATGATTCATAACGCTGAAGTTTTTCCCGATATGTATATGGTTTAATTCTGATTAGTTTTCTTTCAAAGAAATCAATATTGATGTCCTGAGCTGTAAAGACATTTTCCCGATCAGACTTCACCTTACGTAGAAAACCCTGTGCCCATAAATGTAACTTAAATTCATATGACTGCCAAAGACTCGAGAAAAAAGCGTTTCTGGTTTCAATATTAGGCGATTCTATCCAACTATCTAGCAGTTCTTTTAGTTCTTTCACAGAATATCATTTTTATCATTTAGGTTTGTTCATAATCAGAAAAGAGAAGCTTCTTTAAGTTTTTCTAAGAATTGGAGAATGACATGATCAAATCAGAGGCTTCAAAATTCCATTATGAAAGTCGCATCTATATCAAGTGTCGGTACCTAGGATTGGCAATTGATTGATAGGCCGCAAAATCTTTGTATTTTTTATTTTAGCCTAGAAATACTGAATTAAGCCTGAATAATCCTTGAATAAATTAAGAAGAGCAGGTGACCAGTTCTAGACCTCAAAAAATATTTTATGCCTAGGGAGATTGTAAAGCGAATTAATGAAATGCTTTTCATTTTGGATCATCATGGTCTAAAGCAGGCGGATATAGCTAAGTGGATAAAAAGTAACAAGTTGGTTAAGGGTTTTAGTCAGCCAGCCATCAGCAGGTTAAGAAAAGATCACAATTTAACGGATAAGCATGCGGATTTTGAATCCTTCCTGAAGGAAATTATTTCACTCTTGAAAGACAACAATTTGTTTTTCGATATTGACGCCTTACCTTCTAAATCAGAAAAAAAACGAATCAAAGAGCTCCTTCTTAATGATTCAAAGGACGAATCAAAAGTAAGGGGTCGTAGAAAGGGTTTCAATTTTATGGTTGGAGCTGGCCTGATCGCGGTCCTATTGCTATTGTGGTATAGGTTTTTAAGTCTAGATACGGACTCTGTTGAATTGAATCATTCGTTAGACTGTTCCGATGGGCATAAGAAGGCTGTTTTCACTGCCCATTTTCAACAAGACAAAGTAGATGGATTTTCTAAAAGTGTAATCGCAAATTTGATAAGTGAGTTGGACCATACAAGATACACGGTAAAAGAAGCAAGCTTTCAAGCATATGAGTCAGATTATAATCGTTCCATCTGGCAAAAATATTTTGAAGGAACCTGTGATACATCGGGTTTATTCTTGGGTGGCTTATGGGACAAGAGGGATTCTGTTTTCATCTGCTATATTAATCTATTCAATCTTTTTTCGAAGATTCCGAAATTACATGGGGGTAATGGGGCTATCATTCTCAATAATCCGCCGGAGATTAATTTTTCGATCAGGGATGACTCCAAGTTTTTAGCGGACTTTATATTAGGTCTTCTAAAAACTCATGAAGGAGCTGCCTTTGAAACTTTAATGATATTCGCTGAATTGGAGAAAAAACAAAGTGTTTTGAAGCAGGTCAGGCACTATAATTTGGAGGGATATATTTCCTTCTATAAAGGGAATTGCTACGCTTTGAGAGGAGACGAAGTACGTGCGAAGATGGCTTATCGAAAAGCAGAAAAGCTAGTACCGAAACTATGGAATATAACTAGAGAAAACATTAAGAAAGCAGAACGAATAAGCAGAATAATGCATGCTGACCCCGAATTAGCACTTATACTCAAAAATAATTTAATTCAAGACAGTATTCTCGAACACTCAGGATCAGAAGTAGTAGACCTAGACCTTAGGTCGCAGAAAATAGCTGATGAAAAAAAGGCAATGGAGGAAGTGGCAGATAAAATGCAGTCTTTCGATAACAGCGAAATCGATTTAAACCCAAACAGCAATATAGTCCAAGACAGTGTTACAAAAGAAACGCAAGTGACAGTGAAGGAGGCTGAACACGGCAGCTTGGAGGAAAGCGCGGACAAAGAATTAAGATTTGAAAAATTGGCAAATCATCCACTTGCAACTGATAAATTATCTAATAAAACAGTACCACTGAAAGGTTCCGATATTCAAAATAAAGTCAATATCAAAACCCAAATAAAGACCATCAGGTTTGCCGATAAAATTTGGATGTCAGAAAACCTTAGCATTGATATTGGTGAAGAAAGCCTATTTTATGATAACAATGCAATAAGTAATAAGAAATATGGCCGTTTGTATACTTGGGAGGCAGCAAAAAAGGCTTGTAAAAAATTGGGAAACGGTTGGAGATTAGCAACTGATGAAGATTGGGAGTTTTTGAGAAAGAAATATGGCAAAAGAGCGGCTAAGAATCTGATTGATGGAGCTGGTTCTGGCTTCTCTGCACTTTTAGGGGGATCTCATTATCCAGATGGTCGCTTCAAAGATTTGGGACGGTTTGGTTTCTATTGGAGTGCTTCCGAGGATAGTTCTGACCGGGCATGGAGTTATAGATTCGGCCGAGGAATAAGTAGGTTGGAACGAGAGACAGCGCCTAAATATTGGAAGTATTCCTGTCGCTGTGTTAAAACTCTTGATGACTGAAAATTAATAATAAATCAGGCACTTTAGGGATAAGGTAAGGGCCAACTTAGCAATTCTGATATCTTACGACCAGTGACTTTCAGTCTTTTTGGACAAGTGATTGTCACATGTAAATAGGTGAGTTTGTCTCTTTTTTGGCCATCTAATTAGAATCCTAAACCTGATCACAGAGGCTTCAAATCCTGGAAATCTCGTTCGTCCTAAATATCCTCCATCATTTCGAAGCCCAGAACCCAATAGCCCATTTTTTCAATACTTAATATTCCTTATAGAACACAGCAATTCCCAGCAACAATTACAATTCTTTGCTACACCCCCAACCAATTGACTATCAACTTAAAACAACCAGCAAACTCCCTGTCCCCCGTCAAAACCCACCCAAAACCCCAATTTTAGTATATAAAAATTCCTAATTTATCCATCCAAAACACCCTCCAAAAAAATTTTAAACTTTTTTCCCTCTGATAATCAATCACTTTACCAGGGGTTGCAATCAGTTGCAACTGTTCTTGCATTGTCTTGCGCTCTAACTTTGCAGTATTCTTTCACACAAAAAAATTGTTATGAGTACATTCCAAGAAGAACTGGCTCCGGTATTGGAAAAACTGGACACCATCGAAGCATTACTAAACGATCCAAGAAAACTACTGGACGACACCTTCATCACCAACGACGAGTTCATTCAAATGATGGGCATTTGTGGTCGCACCTCCCAAAACTGGCGCGATCAGGGCCTCATTAGCTTCTCTCAAATTGGCAGGAAGATTTATTTTCGGATGTCGGATGTGGCGGTGTTCCTTGAAAATTATTGTCGGGAAGCTTTTGAACCGCTGGGGCGGGTTTGAGGTGTTTGAACTAAAAACCGATACCATGAAAGGAGTAAGCATTTGGAAGCAAAACGGAGCAATGTAACAGCAAACACACGGCCATATAGGCCATATAGTTGTGCTTGTTTTGAAGAGGTAATGGGGGAAGGGATTGCACATGGAATGGGTTGTAAGATAGGCTGGAAAGCCCGCAGTAGGACGGATCTTTGTACATGTTCTTACGATCCGGAGCTGTATTACAATGCGGGAGCGCCTCCTTTTCCGGTAAAGATCACCGAACGGGATCAGCCTTTGAACTACTCCATTTTGAATCAAGCTTTGGCCAAGCGACACATCGACTGAATTTGCACTGAAATTCACTGAGTTGCCTTTTCTTTCATTTTACATAATCAATTAATAATCATAGCTTTGTACTATCAATTAGACAAGGCCGTGATGCATCTTTTCACCTTTTAGATTTTTTGAACTTGAATATCGGACAACTGGTTATTCACCCTAAAAACACTCCATCATGTCAAAAGGATATGTCAAAGTACACCGTATTTATTTCGATCATTGGTTGTGGGAAAAGGAGCGGGAGCGTACCCGCTTTGAAGCCTGGATCGATCTGCTGCAGCGCGTCAGTTATGAGGATCGCGCCCGTTTCATCAACAGACAATTGCACGACGAAAAAAGGGGCCAATTGGTGGCCTCTCTTCGCTTCCTTTCCCAGACCTGGAATTGGTCGACCGGGAGGGTAGATCGCTTCCTAAAATTATTGGAGGAGCGGAAAATCATAAAATTGGAAATAAAACAGGGTATTTCCCTTATAACCATTTGTGAATATGATACTTATCATTCCAACACCGCAGAAAGTGAGACAGACTCAGAACCGGGGCAAACCATCGGCGAATCGAGACAGGTACAAGACACAGACACCAACGATACCAATATTAGAAGGGAAAAGAAAGAAGAAGAACTAATAAAAAATATAGAGCGCTTAAATACAAACAAAACAGAAGATCCAGTAGAAAACGCCATTCGCACTACCCTGACCTACTACCAGCAAAATCCGGAACAAAAACGTTGCCTATTGGATGCCTGTGGATTCAAGGAAGGAGTACACGGAAATTTCGAAACCGAAATCCGAAAGTTTTGGGTCTTCAACTACGAAAAGGACTTTCTGCTGCGTCAGCCACTCAAACACCTGAAACGGTTTCAGTCGTGGCTTTTAAGGGCCAAAGAGTTCAATAAGCCATCGGCGCAGCATAAGAAACAGCAACCGTCCAAACTGCATCGCAGTGGTCCTTACAAACTGCTCTAAGCCAAGGAGTATGAACAAACGAACCTTTTTTGCCTTTGGCCAATTCATTGATTCGGTCTTCCCCAATTGCTACTCCACTGAGGAACGGCAAGCGACCATCCAACAAGAATTGGCAGCTCTTCAAATCAAAGACCGGCAGTTCAAAAACTGGATCGTGGAAATCCGACTTTGTGAGCGATTGGTCGAAGGCCTTTTCAGGAAATACAATGGCAACACCGGAGCCGTCAAAACCGAACTCAGAGAACTAACCGATTTCATTACCCATTATCAACTTCAAACCACAGTCAATGAAGCCTACAAAAAATGCCGCCATCAATATTCCGCCCAATGTGCAACGCTCCATTCTGGGCACCCTTCTGATCCGGCCTGAACTCTACTACCGAGTAGCGGAACAAATTCGGGATTTTATGTTTGACGAGCGATTTCGACCCATTGCCCGGGAGATGTTCGACCAGTTGCGGGAAGGCCAAAAAGTGAGCTTGCATCGATTGGCGGATGCACTCCCCGACCTCACCGAGGAAGTATTGCAATTGCACAATTATTCCGATTCGTTCCAGTTTTCCGCCAATTGCAAGCACTTGAAAAATGTCTACCTCAAACGAGAAAACATTCGACTGCTACGCAAAGCTGCCGATCAGCTTGGCACAGATGAAGAACCCCAAACGGTCCTCTCCCAATTCGACAATGAGCGCGAATTGTTACAAGATACCTTCCTCGGCCAGAAAGATGAGCTCCACAGCGATTTGTTGGAGACCATGGACCAAATCCGGGAAACTGCCAAACTTCGCCAGGAGGGACGTCTAAGAGGTATTCCCACCGGCCTACCCAGACAAGATCAGCTCTTCTACGGTTGGCAAAAGGGTGATTACATCATTCTGGCGGCCCGACCCGGATTGGGCAAGACCACCCTGGCTCTGGACTACATGCTCGCTGCCCTGGAAGCCCAAATCCCCGTCCTTTTCATCTCCCTGGAAATGACCCGTTATTCCATCTACCGAAAACTGGCCAGCAAACTCACCGGTATCCCCGTCAAAGATATGATGCGCGGCCTGGACGAAGATCAAAGCGCCATCATCTGGCAATGTCTCGAAAAGCTTTACGATGAGCCCCTACTGGTGCTCGACAACAAAAGTCTATCCGGCAAATGGCCCAACATTCGCGATCGCATCCGCATGCTGCATCGCCGCAAGGGCTTCCAGCTCATCATCATCGATTATCTGCAATTGATCCAATCTTCTTACAAATCCGGTAATCGGAATCAGCAGTTGGAAGAGATCAGTCGCCAGATCAAAAGCCTGGCCGTCGAGATCGATGGGGCCATCATTGCGCTGTGTCAGCTCAACCGAAGCGGGGAAAGCAGTGGCAGTCACCGCCCCATGCTCTGGCAGCTAAGAGACTCCGGCAGCCTGGAGCAAGATACCGACGTGGTTCAATTCCTCTATCGCGAAAACTACTACGATCACGATACCGCCAATCTGGATGTGGAGTTGATCATTGCTAAGAATCGGATGTCGGGAGAGTTGGGGACGATTGTTTTGGAGTTTGATCGGGAGGGTGGGCGGTATCGGGAGAAGGTGGTGTAAAAAGAGGAATCTGCGAAAGTCATTCCTCCGGATTCTCTGCTAAGATTCCTTGAAGACTTTCCTTCAAATCAGGTATATGATGTTGAATTATTTGCCAAACCTCTTCTGCATCAACGCCAAAGTAATTATGGGCGATCATGTTTCTAAAGCTTTTAACCTGAGGCCAGGGTATTTTCGAGTATTGGTTTTGGGTAGAAGCACTGACTTTTTGTACAACTTCACCAATTACAACGAAATTCATCAAAGTAGCGTCAAAAACAATTTCGTTCTCATAAAACTGATCAGCATCCTTTACTCTTTTGGTGAATGCCTCAATTTTGCGGATGGCATCCAACCCTGCCTCTATATTGGCTCGGTCTTTTTCAGGCAAAGATGGCATCTCTCAGGATTCGTTTCTTGTAATAAGGTTTGATAAATTTCTCTCGGCAAATATCAACCTCTCTTTGAAAAACCTGCTGAAACAGTTGCTTCATCGCCAATTTTAGTTGAAAAAGATCTTCTGTACCTGGTTCAAATTCTACGATCAGGTCTATATCACTCTCGCTCGTTTGTTCATCTCGGGCAAACGAACCAAATACACCAATCTTACTCAAGTGATACTGAGCGAATAAATGAGCTTTGTGTTCTCTTATGTAATCCAGTATGTCTGATCTGGTGGTCATACTTACCAATAGTACAAAAAAGCCGGAGTAAAGTCAAATTTACAAAAGTAGTTAATGAGGAAATGTAAAAGGTTCCGGGCAAAAAAATTAACCTAAGATCGGTATCAGGCTGAGGAGCGGTATTTGGCTCTGCAGTTTGCTTTGGGGTTGATTTTGGGGAATAGTAATTCTTGCTGAATCTCCTTAACTTTAAGGAACTTCAAAACTACCCAAATGACAAGCCGCCTTAAGAAATTTTCCATTCTAGCACTGCTCAGCCTATTCGTGGTCACCAAATCCGACGGTCAAAAAACTTACCAATACCGGGACTTCGAGATCGCTCACTACACTAATGAGCAAGGATTGCCGTCCACTGACATTAAGGCGATGTCACAAGATTCTAAAGGTTTTCTTTGGTTGAGTACTGTCAAACACTTAGTACGCTTTGACGGTTATGAATTTAAGACCTACTTGATCAACCAAGAAGGCGGACTAGCTAATGAAATGCTAGTGGATTCACAGGATCAAATCTGGATTGCCAGCTTAAACCGGGGTGTCTACCTTTTCAAGCCGCAAACGGAAGAGATTGTCAATTTTCAACATGATCCCCAAAATACCAATTCACTCCGTGATAATGCCGTGCACCAATTAACTGAAGACTCTTTCGGAAATATTTGGGCTGGAACCTGGACCGGGCTGCATCGACTTCATTTTCCCAACCCTCAATTGCGCAACTCTAAATCTGTAGTAATTGGCATTTGGTTTGCCGAAAAATACCCAGCAGAAGCTAGAAATTATGTCGAGAACCTCAAACAAAACAAAACGCTTCTTGCCTCTTTAAGTCAGGTTGAGAACAACCAAAAGCTTACCCAGACCTTTGAATTAATGGACTCCGCTCAAGTGCTCATTTACTCAAAGGGAGAGAGGGCTGTTCTATCAAACAGTTGGGCTGATTTTGGTTGGCTGTCGGATGCTGGCGGCAATAAGATCTGGGAAATGGTGCCGCTTAAAACGAAAAACACCGGAGGTTATACCAATTTCAGGGAACAGATTGGTGTCGTAGACTTGCCCGCGGGCACTTATACCTTACATTTTGAAACCAATTCCCGCAATGCTTTTGGCAGCTGGCCGACGCAAGGGCATCATCCTGACGACCCGGATCATTGGGGTATACTGGCATTTAGTGTGAATACAAAAGAACTCGAAAAGATTCAGTCGTTGCTAATGTTACCTCCCGAGCCATACATCTCCGGCAACATTGTCACAGATCTTTTTGTGAGCAACAGTGGGCATTTATGGGTCACTGGCGTCCATGGTTTAGACCGAATTTCTTTCGATGATAATGGAGCCGTAGAAAAAATCGCTCACTTTGGTGGCCCACATACCAGTCCGGACAACCGGGAGTTAACCTACCAAAATATTCAGGTGATAGAAGAGGCTAATGGCTCTTTATCTCTGGTCGGCAACCGCTTTGATCAAAAGCCCTGGAATTTTCTAACTCAATTTAGTATACAAACAGGCAAATTCGGACCAACCATCGACATTGATCGCGACAATGCATTTTTTATAGAGCGGTTTTCTTCTGCCCTAACGGATTCACTGCATAATACTTGGTTTGGGACCCGGAAAGGACTCTTTTTTAAGGATAATAACCATCCTACTTCGGATGATATTTTTCCATTTCTCCCACAGGAATTCAACGACTTTCCTGTTCGAGAGTTATGGCTGGATGACAATAGTAGCATCTGGTTGAGTACTCGCAAGGGATTATATAGAATCAAGCAGAAACAAACTTATCAGGAAGTAATCCCCTCGCCAATCACCAACAGCACCGGTCCAGAAATATTTCAAGAGGACGCTAATCAGAAAGTTTGGCTGGGCGGTGAAAAGGGGGGCCACATTTATCAATTTGACCCTGAGAATAGGATTTTCGAAAAAACAATAGCGAGTCCGTACGGACCGGATAATTATTCCCAACCATTCCTGGACCGGGATGACAATTTATGGACATTATTTTCCAACCAGGCCTTATGTCGCTGGGAGCCCTCAAATGCCACATTTTCCGAAGTCATAAAAAACTCTGACACACTTAAGCTAGGTTTTTGTTATGGAGCAACCCCCGACGATCTCTTTATTATGGGAAATTTATATTCAGCCCAGAACCCGGAAAACAGATTTTACTTATTCGATAAACATACATTAAAGACTTCGAAAATCGTCTTCGACACTTTTCAAAGTTTTGTCACTGACCTCTTTTGGTTTGAAAACGATGAGGTACTGTGGACCTACAATGAAGTGGAACCTCACGGTATGTTTCGTTTTAAATACAATCGCAGTGGAAAATTCATGCTATTGGATCGATTTGAAGAGTTACCTACTCCTTTTGTTCCGATAGGAGATGATACGGAACAGCTTTTACTTGCTCGATATGATACGCTATTTGAAGTCAATACTTCCACCAAAGAACACAAAATGCTCGGAGTTGGCCTGCCTGGCAGTCTGATTTGGAGAATAATCCACACCACAGAAAATCAGTTCCTGGTCATTACTGAAAAAGATATTTTCATTTACGATCATCAACTAAACTCCTTCTATTACCCGGCCGGCCTACGAAACCTTTCCATCTCTAATTCAGTAGTTTACAACGAGTGCTTTTCCAAAACCAATGCCGGAACGATCCTATTTCCCGCCAAGAGCGGGTTTTATTGCTTTCATCCTGATAGCATTCCGTATGATCACTTTTCGCCTAACATCGTCATTACGAACCTGAAAGTGGACTATGAGAATCTTACTCCAGACAAAAATGGGGCGGTGTCCCAATTAATGCCGTATACCAAGAATGTTTCACTGAAACATTATGAAAACGACCTGGTGATCGAATATACGGCTATCGACCTCAACGATCCGAACGGCATTGCCTATTCCTATAAACTCGATAACTACAATGAAGACTGGGTCGAAGCGGGAGAAGAGCGCATCACCTACTATACCAATCTCTCGCCGGGCTTATATGACTTCAGAGTCAAAGCTAGGAATGCCGAAGGTTTTTGGATCGGTGGAGACGTAGTGTTGAGTATCAATATTCTACCTCCCTGGTATTGGTCGTGGTGGTCAAAAAGTCTGTACTTAGCCTTATCCCTATTGTTCGCCTACCTACTCTACAACAACTGGCGCACCAAAACACAGCGCAATGAGTTGGAACAGCAACGACAGCTCAATCAACGATTGCAACAGGTAGACAGACTCAAAGATCAATTTCTGGCCAATACCTCTCATGAATTGCGTACGCCATTACAGGGTATTATTGGCCTTTCCGAGAGCCTATTGGAAGAAGAAAGTGAACCGGAAAGAAGGGAAAACATAGCCATGATCATTTCCTCAGGCAAACGCCTGAATAGCCTGGTCAATGACATCCTCGACTTCTCTAAACTGAAACACCTGGATATTGAATTGCTTCGAAGGCCCATCAACTTGCGAGTCCTCGTCGACATTGTATTACATAATAATGCTCCATTGGTAAAAGGGAAAACAATAGAATTGATTAATTCCGTGCCAAGCAATTTGCCGCCGATCGATGGAGATGAAAACCGTATTCAGCAAATTCTGTACAACCTGATAGGTAATGCCATTAAGTTTACGGAAAAAGGAAGCATAATTGTCCATGCAATCGAAAGTGAAGGAATGGTGAAGATCAGCGTTGAGGATACTGGAATTGGTATCCCAGAAAACAAGCTAGAGGCCATTTTCCAGGAGTTCGAGCAAGCCGATGGATCGATTTCCCGTGAATTTACCGGGACTGGCCTGGGCTTGAGTATCAGTAAGCGATTGGTCGAATTGCACGACGGGCACATGTGGGTAACATCTAAGGTTGGCGAGGGCTCTACCTTTTTTCTTACTCTACCTATTTCGAAACAACTCCCCACGACTTTAAATCCAGGAGCAACCTCCATTCAATCAACCGTGCTTGAAAACACCATTCCGAACTCCAGGCCAGTGACCTCCCTAGCAAGCAGTCGGGAAAACACCATTCGCGTATTAGTAGTAGACGACGAAGTCATTAATCAACAAGTGCTACAAAAACATCTGTCTGGGCAGAACTTCGACATCACCAGGGCCATGAATGGCGAAGAGGCCATCAGGCTCATTGAGGAACATCCGGATTTCGACCTAGTGCTCCTCGACATCATGATGCCCCGAATGTCCGGATACGAAGTTTGCCAAAAGATCCGTGAAAAATACCTGCCTTCCGAATTGCCCATCATCATGATCACCGCCAAAAATCAATTGCAAGACATCGTCCAAGGCCT
>JANQRV010000077.1 GCA_028284395.1 Saprospiraceae bacterium | reverse complement strand
GATGCGGACCACCTACTGATCTCCGCTACCATCGTCGACGACGAAATCGTAACCGGGTTCAGTCTCAACCCTTTCGAATACGATGCTTTTGCCATCTCCCTGGATGCGCGGCCACTTCCCGAAAGCGCATTAAACGACCGCAATACAGAAGACCTTATGAAGGGAAAATGGATGGCCCTAATTGCGCAACCTAATAAAGATGAGTTTGGCCTAGCCTTTAAAGAAATGACCCCGGGTGAAGTAAAAGCCAGTGGCCGAAAAAACAAAAATGGTTACCAGGTAGAATACGCCATCCCCTACACCCTGCTCGACCAACACTACGGCAGAAAATGGGAACACTTTCGCCTGAACCTTACCCTCATTGACGCCGATAAAGGCCAGGCAGAAGCCGAGGTAACTTCTTGGATGCCGGATTGGAAGAATGGATCGGTTGGATCGGGGACGATTTCTCGAACCTTACGGTAAATTTAGTTTGAAACTAAAAAGCGGTAACCAAATGAATCCCCCCATCCACCGCAATCACCGTCCCATTCAAATAAGAGCCCGCACGAGAAGAAAGAAAAACAGCAATGCCGCCCATATCTCCCGGTACGCCGACCCGACGCATGGGATTGGCTTTTTCAATCTGTTGCTGAAATTGATCCATCATCCAGGCAGTCATCTTGCTAGGAAAGGGGCCGGGAGCAATGGCATTGACGGTTATTCCCTTCCCGGCAAATTTTGTAGCGAGGATCTTGGTCAGATGATGGACAGCCGCTTTACTAACCCCGTAGGCCGAATTATCCATGCTTGGTGCCCGTAGACCATCGATCGAGCCGACGTTGATCACGCGGGCCGGATCGTCGAGCGAAGCACTATTGTTCAGCAAGGGCATTAACTCCTGAGTCAGGTAAAAAACCGATTTGACATTGAGGTCCATGACTTTGTCGTATCCACTTTCGGGGTATTCTTCGAAGGGCGCCCCCCAGGCCGCCCCGGCATTGTTGATCAGAATATCCAGTTTCGTTTCCCGGTCTTTTATGGCGGTTACTAAAGCAGCACGCCCTTCGGCGGTAGACAGATCGGCGGGCAGTGCGATACAAGTTCCCTTCTTTGACAATTCTGCAGCCACGGTTTCACATACCGTCGCCTTTCGGGAAGAGATGTAAACTTTTACCCCATTTTCGACAAATGTACTGGCAATCATGAGGCCAATCCCGCGGGATCCCCCGGTGATTAATGCCGTTTTACCGGCAACAGAAAAAAGATCTTGAATGAGTAACGATGACATATTTCGTGTTTTTGTTTGGCAAGACTACCATACCAACAGCCTTGAAAACTGGTAAATCAAAAGGAAAAGTTGGAATAAACTTAGCGAATTTTTACCAGATTTGGCCGGGTGATAAGACGCAAAGTCGGTCATCGTCCGCAACAATTTTTGAATGGTAAATTGGAAATTACAACTAATTGAATTAATTTCAAGCCTTCTTCCTTTCTTCACAATTGATATTTTTCACCTACCATATTCGATCTTGGATATTAGCAACCAATTTCTCCCTACCCCACATTGTCTTCTATATAGTTTCATAAATTCATTAATGAAAATATAATTTCATTTAATTTTGAAATATATATTCCATATCGCCGTTATGACAAATGCTACCTTTTGGGTATTATCCATTTTCCCACTGGCCTTTTATCTCTTGTTCAGAACAAACCATTTACTGAAGGTCAATAAGCAATTGCAAGCCGAGTTTGCCCGCAAGACGCAACAAATGGAAGAAAGCAAGAATTCGATCTCCTTAGAAATGGAGAACCTCGAGCGTCAAAACAAAATGAAGGACAAATTGCTCTCCTTCATCAGTCACGAATTGAGAAATCCGCTGTTCTATTTGGAGAATCTGTCGAACAACATCCAGTTGCTGCTTGACCAGGAACAATATCAACAAATCGAAAAGCTAAATTCCGATGTCTCGCAGGCTACCGCCAATCTGGGCGAACTAATGGACAAGGTATTACATTGGAGCATCATCCAAAGTGAGCACCTGCCACAAGACCCTCAAATTCAGAACTTAAGTGCCATCATCAAGATTGTAGAAAGAAGCAACGCCCACGCTCTGCTGCAAAAACGCATTCGAATCAAACAGCTGTTCCCATCGTCTTTGCAATTGGTGGCAGACCGGGTCAGCCTCGTCATCATTTTTCAAAATTTGATTACGAATGCCATCAAATTTACACCGGAGGACGGCGAAATCTGGATCGTCGCCATCCTTGAGGATCATCGAATTAAAATCACGATTCAGGACAATGGGATCGGCATGTCCGCCGACCAGGTCCAAAACCTCTTTCGCACTCCCGTAAACCGCAGTATTCCCGGCACATTGGGAGAACCCGGCAACGGATTAGGACTGTCGATTGTCAACGAAATTATCCGGTTGAATAAAGGAGAGTTGTTCATCGAGAGTGCGGTGGGCATTGGCACAACAGTGACCTTAATGTTGCCCGTCAAGCCAGCGTCGTTAGCAACAGCTAAACCCCTTTCAGTCGCTTGATCAGTTCTTGTTTACTTTTCACTTTCATCTTCTTGTAAGTCGTGCGAACGTAATGGCGAACCGTATTGAGTGAGATGTTGTTCTGCTGCGCAATTTCTTTATAGCTGAAGTTGTTTACCAGACCCAGGATGATTTCTACTTCGCGACGATGCAGATCGAAATCCAGTTCCTCCAGCCTTTGTTTTACATTGGCCGGCCCTGCAGAAAGCAGGTGTTCATCGCGAAAGACCTGTAGCAGTTTGGTGATTAGATTTGGCTCAATGTAGGTGCCGCCCGAAGCAGTAACCCGGATCGCTTCAATCAATTTGGCACTGGAACTTCCCTTTAAGTAGTAACCGTCGGCACCTTGTTTGATGGCCTGCATCAAATATTCGGCATAGCCAGTAGTAATAATGATCTTGACATATGGCAATAAACCCTTAATTTTAAAAATTTGGTCCAGGCTATTGGAATTGTTCAAAGCGATGTCCAACAGTACAATGTCTGGTAGCACATCCCTTTGCAAATTCTCAAAAAATCCGCCTAGCGTTTGTTCTGCAAGTGCACAATGCATTCCCTCTTGTTGGTCAATAAGAAACTTCATTTCATTGATAACCAAGGGATCATCGTCAATTATCGCAATCTTAATCATTCGAAGTGATCTACTAGTTGTGTTACTTTGCCGCTTCTCGAGCTATGTAATTTAAAGGTATAAAATCGCTTTACAAGGAAAAAATTATCACATTTTTATCGCATCATTTTAGAATTGTGATGTGAATAAAAAACTAAAGATCGATATCTATTTTTACTTTTAATAAAAAGAATAGGCCTTTAATTCAATTAGAGCGAAGGCAAAGAGGCCACAAACACAAACAATTAAGCATTTGTAGACCCCTTCTTCTTCTATGAACAAATATGACGCACGCTATTATGGTCACCAAAGAATTTGTGTGTGTGACCAAAAATGGTCGATGAAAAGGGAGCCTCCAGTAATGGAGGCTTTTCTTAATCTCTTGCTTCCGGTGGGAGGTGGTCTCGGAAAAAAGTAGGAGACAGCAACAAGTACTGTCTCCCCTCTCTTATCCTCCGTTAAGTAATCTCACTGTTTTTTCAGCGAGTTACATCTTATATTTCTTTTGCGCACTTTCACAAAATGGGGGCGTGCCGTATCATTTGCTGACTGAATATGGGTCTTTAGTTGTTTTGTTATCCGGGTCAGCGACTCTTCTCGATCAGAATACTTTTCAGCTGTATTCCTTTCGGTGTATGCAATCTCAACCAGTACGCCCCACCAGAAACTCCATTTAAGTCCAATCTAAAAGATGAACCATGGATGCCTCTTACTCTTTTAATGGTCTGCCCATTTTGGTCGATTAATTCTAATTCTTGTATTTTGTTCGAAGGATGTTCCACCACTAAAAATTCACTCGACGGATTCGGGTAGACCTCGATTTCCGGCAAATTATTTTTGAGACTTTGTTGCCGCCCATCCATCACGTCATTTTCATTGGGTCCAATCACCGCTATGCTGGCATCGACCGGGATTTCATTGAATTGCTTGTCAATTAGTTTGACATCCTCTATACCCAGGATGATCGAATGAATGTCAATGCCGGAGGGATCGAAAAAGTCAACATTCTCCACTATGACGATGTAAGTTCCAATCGACCCCGCCCCACTTACCTGTTTCTTGTTCAGGCGAGTGACCGCCAACTGCGTCCTTCCCAGACTTGAATTGTCTAATGATAATCCTTTGATATTGGATCTGCGATGCTGGAATCCGGGCGGGTCCAACCAACTGTTTTCAGCAATAGATGTACTCGGGGATCCCGGGCGGACCAAAGAAGTATTATACTTTATTTTGAAAGTAATGCCGTAAAACTTCTTGACTGGCAAATCAGCATCACCCAGATGGATCTGAAATTCGATCGCCTGCCCGTTGTGCGTAATTACCTCATTGGTCGTAAGGAAAATGGGTGGATCTACTCCCGGAGAGCCCTCCGTAAATTCGTTGGGATGCGATTGTCCGTAGGTCCAATCAAAACGGCCTTCCAAAGCTTCGAAATCCTCCGTTCCGATCTGTCCATCGCCCCAGGTATCTGCAAATGCATAATCCGTTCCGTCCTTAAACTTTTTTTTCCAAAGTTTTTCTTTCTTCAACTTGCGCCCGTACCAATCGATATTCTGATGTTTTACCTCACGAGCGGGGCCAGTTTCTCCCAGTCCGATCCCTATGTATAAAAGATCTACACCACTAACGATTCCATTTCGATCAACATCTCCTGGCCACAATTCATATTCCTCTTCACCATCGTCCTCTAAAACCTTGTTTCTTTTATCTTTATTTACTTTCTCTTCCTGTTGGGCGAAAAGCACAGAGCCAAACATTATTGACAAGACACAAAATAGAAGTATCTTCACCCAATAGGATATAAGGTTGTTCATTATTAAGTACTTATGTTAGAAAGTAGGGGGGATACTAGCAAGGATAAAACTAGCATTAAATCCTGGATTGGGCAATCACAGTTTTTGGATATTGTCCCAATAAATAGTAGGAATAAAGAGACAAACATAAAACCAAAAGCATTTAAAATACTCATTTATAAACTTATACAAAAGTATATTTCTAATCTTCAAAATAGAATATCCCAAAAAAATGCTACCTTGTGATGCTAAGGCAAAACTATGGAAAACACTAAACTAATCACCCTGCTAAAGACTTTTTCCAGGTCTGAGTTCCTGGAGTTTAAGCAATTCATTGCATCTCCCTTCTTCAATAGCAGAAAAGACCTGATACCGTTTTACAATTACCTCCGAAAGCAGGGCCCTCATTTTGATCCGGCGCACCTAAAACAGGAAGTAGTTTATAAAAAGGTTTTTCCGGGAAAACCCTTTGATTCTCGGCACCTCCAAAAGATGGCCAGCAACCTCCTAAAGCTTGGCGAAAGATACATCGGCATCAAATCAATGGAAGAAGAAGGAAATCACTTGCGCTATCACACCATCAAGAGTTGCCTCGACCGCAAATTGCCCAAACATGCCGACCTATTGCTACAACGACATCGACGGTGCCTGGATCAGAGTCAACAGCGAAATGCTCAATATTTCTACAACGAGTTCCGCTTTTCCGAGCTGGCTGCTCGGCACCACATTAATCGCCAGGACATCCGTTCGTACAATCAGCACCTGCAATTCACCAGCGATTCCCTAGACCTTTTCTACCTCGCAGAAAAACTCAAGCACAGCTGTATTATGATCAATAATCAACAGTATGCGGAAAAGCCTTATGAGTTGGGGCTACTTGCGGATTTACAAGCTCGTATTCACCTCTCCAACTACCGGGAACATCCCGTGATCCGAACCTATGCCAGTATTTTTGAAGTGCTAAATGGGCGGAGTGTTGACCGACATTTTCCCATCCTGAAAGAAACCTTGGATGCTCATCTTCAATACTTTGAAAAAGACGAAATTAGAAGTCTTTACTACTACGGCATCAACTATTACATCGGCCAATTAAAGACCGGACAAAAAGAATTGCTGAGAGAAGTCTTGGATCTATACGTAAGCGGCGTCAGAAGCGAAGCATTGCTGCCAAACGGTGAAATGGCATTTTGGGACTTTAAAAACATCATCAAACTGGCAACGGGACTACAACGATACAACTGGATAAAAGAGTTCATTCACCAATATGCACCAATGCTTCCGGAAGAACACCGACAAAATGCGCTTCATTACAACCTTGCCGAGTGGAACTTCCATCAGGGCAACTACGAAGCGGCCATCGAACTTTTAAACCAGGTTACTTATTCCGACATCTACTACCAACTGGATTCGAAAGTCATGCTGATGAAAATCTATTATGAAACCAGTGAATTCGAAGCACTTTCTTCGGTCATACCCGCTTTCGTAATGTTCCTGCGCCGAACCAACAAAATACATCACAGCGTCCGCCAGAGCTACCTCAACTTTTGCAAAATTTTAAACCGCTTGCAAAGGAAGGTCAAGGACAACTGTGAAGAAACCCGGACCATGATAGCGCAAACACCAAATCTTCACAATCGCAACTGGCTGCAACAACAAGTAGGTCTGGTCTCTTAATTAGTCCTCCGCAATCGTCGTCCAGCGTTCGATCACGGTCCCGTAGGCGCGCCAGAGAGTTTCAATTCCAGCAACCAACTGGGTGGTGGGTTTGGCATCGGCAGACTGCAACATGTTGAGCAGATATAATAGTTTATGCTGAACGTCACCGATGTTTTCCTCTTTTCCTTCCTTCTGATAAATGCTGCCGTACAAAATATCCGGATCTCCCGGAACTCTAGTCCCTTTGAGCGCCCGTAATTTTGCCCTTGTCGAATCGTCCACTTCGTCCTTTTCCAATTGGGCATCGATTGCCATCTTGATTTCCTGTAACCGATGGTAGCCGTCGTAACACCTTTTGGAAAGACTGAATTGATGCTGAAGATCCTCCGTTGTAGCTTGCACCCTCGGATCCATTTTAACCACCATTTCTTTTTCCAAGAGCATCCCGTCTACGTTCAATCGAACCCGATAGGTCCCAGGCAATACAAAAGGTCCGTGCGGGCCACTGGGGGTCTTGCGCAACACCGCAGCAATCGAAAACTGTCGTCTTGCTCCTTTCGGGGGAGCATAACGCAGATCCCAAACAAACCGATGGTGGCCGGCCGAATTTGACAGATACATGGTAGGTCGAATCCAGTAAGTAGGGTGAGGCAAGGAAATAGAGTCCACAACTTCTTCCTCCATTCCGCTGCGGTATTGACGGACCAAATTGCCGTCTGAATCCAGGATTTCTAGGGTAACTTCCTTCGCTGAAGACGACAAGTAATAGTCGATTACTGCGCCATCCGGCGGATTTTCACCGGCCGGTTCTTCCGGAGGTAATGGTGTGTCGGAAAACATATTCCAGCGCACCCGAACCGCCGGAGTTGGTTGAAAAAGATGATGCTGCCGATTGTTGGCCAATCTGGCCAGCTCTCTTAATGGTGAAACATCATCCAAAACCCAAATGGACCGCCCGTGGGTTCCCACGATGAGATCATTTTCGTGGATGACCAAATCTCTGATGGACGAAGGTGGCATATTCATTTGTAGGGGCTGCCAATGATCGCCGTTGTCTACGGAAAAATAAATGGTCCGTTCCGTGCCTGCAAAAAGCAATCCTTCCTGCTCGGGGTCTTCCCGAACGACGTTAACCGGCCCGTGATCCGGCAAACCACTAACGATTCGGGTCCAACTTCTGCCCTCGTCGTGCGTGCGATAAATGTGCGGGCGCATATCGTCTTTCCGGATCGCATTGATCGCTATATAGGCCGTCGAAAGATCGAAATGACCGGCATCTATTTGAGATACCTTATCCCAGGCCCCCAGATCCGGTGGCGTCACATTTTTCCAGTTTTTACCGCCGTCAATCGTGAGGTGCACCAAACCATCATCCGTTCCCGCCCAGATGGTATTGGACGCTAGCGAAGATGGCCCCACTGCGTAGATGACGCCCCTCCTCGGCATATTTCGCATCTCCTCGGTTTTAAAATCGCCAATACTGGCCGGCAACTCTGGCTTTTCCCGCGACAAATCCGGGCTGATGATTTCCCAATCATCCCCACCGGTCGTAGTTTTCCACAACACATTGGTAGCAAATAAGAGCATTGTAGAGTCGGCAGGATGAAACAAGAGTGGCATGGTCCGCAGAATTCGGTATTTGCCGGACCGCAAGGCCTCCGGTGCCACATTCTGCGTTTGGCCGGTTTTTTTATTGAATTTTACCACCCGGCCACCGTAAATGATATTGGGGTCTTTGGGGTCAGGGGCGATATAGGCATACTCGTCGGCTCCTACTCCCATCCAATCGCGAAAAGAGATTTGCCCGCCATTTCCCCGGCTGGCCGTGCCAATGGCACCACTCTCCTGTTGCCCTCCGTATATCCAATAAGGAAATTGATTGTCCGTCGTTACGTGATAGATCTGAGCCGTGGGTTGGTTGTACCAGGAACTCCAAGTTCGGCCTGCATTGACCGTAATTGTCGCCCCTTGATCCGCCGCAAAAATCATGATGTCCGGATGTTTCGGATTGATCCAGATGCGATGGTAGTCATCTCCCCCTGGCGCTCCTTTAATCGATGTCCAGGTCGCCCCACCGTCGTCCGAACGATAAGCGGCGATGTTACCGACAAAAACGACCTCCTTGTCAAGGGGATGAACCCTGATCTCTCCGAAGTCGTATCCCCTACCCCACAGCCGATAATCCGTGTTGATCTGCGTCCAGCTTGCTCCCGCATCTTCACTTCGGTAAATACCTCCGTATGGACGATCGGCATCCACCGTGGCGTACATTCGTTTTGGGTCGCTGGGAGCAATTCCCACCCCGATCCGACCAATGCCCTGATCGGCAGTCGGCAATCCCTCCGTCATCTGTTTCCAGGTAGAACCTCCGTCGGTCGATTTGTAAAGGCCGCTGTTCGGCCCGGCAAAAGCAGCATTCTCCCACGGTCCTTCCCGGTGTTCCCACATGGAAGCAAAAACTACGTCGGGATTAGAGGGGTCGAATTCTACTTGTATGGCACCGGTATTGTGGTTAATGTAGAGTACTTTTTCCCAGGTCTGGCCTCCATCCAGCGTCCGAAAAACGCCGCGTTCTTCGTTCGGCCCGTAGGGATGGCCAAGCCCCGCCACCAACACGACATCCGGGTTATCCGGGTGCACAATGACCCGACCGATCTGTTGAACATCCGACAATCCGATGTGGGTCCAGTTCCGGCCTCCATCGGTCGACTTAAACATGCCATCCCCAACACCCAAATCCGGCCGGTGCAGCCCTTCGCCACTACCGACGTACAAGATTTCGGGATTTGCCGGGCTAAGTGCAATATCACCAACCGACCCCGTTGGCTGATCGTCAAAAATTGGATGCCAGGTTCTACCGTAGTCATCCGTTTTCCAAACACCGCCGTTATTCACTCCCACGAAGAAAACGTTGGGCTGGTCCGGTATTCCTACGGCACCGACGGTTCGACTTGCTCTAAACGGGCCGATTAATCGGTAAGAAAGATCTTGGTAGTCAGTAGAGTTGATGGTTTGCCCGGCAGTGTCGAAAATGGCTAAAAACAAAAGAAGGATGCAAGCCATACATTTTTTAAATCGATCTGGCATGCTGCCGCTTATAGGAAATGCAGACATTGTTTTTCGTTATTTGATCCCGTTAAGGGCTGGTGAGCAATCTTTTTCCGGACAGGGCTGGCCCCATACCTGGGTCACACCTGAAAAAAGCTTTTGACGTGTACAGCGTCCTGCGGGCTTAACCTACCGCTAAGCAGTAACCGCAATTCTCTACGTCGGGAAGCCCCCTCGAAACGTTGTTGCTCCATCTCCGTCAACGGGATCAAAGCCGGCACCGCTTGAGGTTTGCCATTTATTTCATCCAAAGCCACAAAAGTGAGGTAAGCATGATTACTTCTTCTCGGGTTGAGCCCCTTGGTATCGTGTGCAAATACCTCCACATAAATCTCTACCGAAGTATTAAAAGCTCTGGTTACCGACGCTTCAAGGGTGACGACGTCTCCCACCTTAATCGGCTTTTGAAAAGAAACGTGATCAACGGAAGCGGTAACTACATGAGCAGCACAGTGTTTGCCAGCACAAACTCCACCGACGATGTCCATCCATCTCATCAGATTGCCTCCCATGAGGTTTCCCATCGGATTGGTATCGTTCGGCATAACCATTTCGGTCATCACCGTCTGTGACTCACTTACCTTTTTGCCTTCCATAGTGATGTAGATCTATTTTATCATGATCCCTTTGCGATTGATCAATGGCACATTGATGAAATTTGTCCGGTCTATACTTCCTTTCACAAAAACGTACTTCTTGTCATACATATGCTCCTCCAGAACAAAACTCACCCAAAATTCATTGGCAATCTTGAAGAGTTTTGGCTGAATGGGCTCTACCTGGACCGCCGTTTGCGGAGCGATCTCCTCAAAGAAGTGACGCAAAACCGTCGTATTGGCTTGCTGCCCATCCATTTCACCGTATCCCCTCGAACTGATCAAAACGCTTTTAATCTTCGTACTCTTTAGATTTATCAGAAAAACATCCCACAACTCTTCCTGAAGCCGGTCAACATCTTTGGGCACAATGGCAACCCCTACCTCTTCTACCTTTAAATCTGGAATATCTTTTTTCATCTGTTTAAAAATTTTGCAATTTCGCTTTCGTCTAAACTTGTCCTAATCCCGTACAGCAACAACTTCACTATACTGAAATTCAAATAGTTCAGAGAAATGCCTCTTCAACTTATTTTTGACTTCCTCCTGGGATATCGGCCGCCCCAACTCCCGTTCCATAGAAGTAACCTCTTTTGATTCCTCTTGGATACCGCAGGGAACAATATGGTTGAAATGATTCAATTGTGTATTTACATTCAGCGCAAAACCGTGCATGGTCACCCAACGGCTCAAATGCACTCCCAGGGCACAGATTTTCCTTTGACGCGCTCCCTTCAGCCAAACCCCCGTGTATCCATCGATGCGGCCGGCCTCAATTTCGTATTCGGCCAACATTCTGATGACCACTTCTTCCAAAGTCCGCACGTATTTATGAACATCGGTAAAAAATCGATCCAAATCCAAAATCGGATAAGCCACTACCTGACCCGGTCCGTGATAGGTAATGTCCCCGCCTCGATTAATCTTGAAAAATTCGAATCCCTTTGACTCCGCTTCTCCCTCCTTTAACAACAAATGATCTTCAGATCCGCTCTTGCCCAGTGTATATACAGGATCGTGCTCACAGAATAAAAGGTAATGATCTTGATGAAAGTCACTGATACCGGCCCTTCGATTGGCTATTTTTCTTTCTTTCATGGCATCGTGCAGGCTTTGTTGCAATGCCCAAGCTTGTCGATAGCCAATTCTCCCTAAATCTTGAAAAATCACCTTTTCCATTCGTAATTTGGTTAAGTCTAATGCGGGCCAAAGCCCGCTATAATTGTGATTTCAGGTGAAATTTGCCAGCAAAGGTAATTATTATATTGAACTATTTTTTTAGCTGATTCGATTTTTCGGAGTATGTTTGAACCCGTAAATCGACTCAACCCAAAAAAGAAATCCTTCACTATGAATCGACAGAGGTTAATTTACGGTTTTATTCTCTTCGTGGCTACATCATTTTCATCCTGTAATTCCGGCTCCTCTTCCACTGCGGAAGAAGGGACGGATACTCCCGTCGAAAACAGCGACAGCACTACCGATACCCTTCGGTACGAGCAAGAAGCAAATTTGTCCAATGTCCGACAACTGACTTTTGGTGGAGATAACGCCGAAGCCTATTTCAGCTTCGACGACCAAATGCTGGTCTTTCAGGCTACAAACCCGGCCTGGGAAGTCCCCTGCGATCAAATTTTCTATATGCCCATCTCCGGAACCGAAGGGGAAAAGCCTCCTATGCTCAGCACCGGTCTGGGCAGAACCACTTGCAGTTATTTCCTTCCCGACAATAAAACCATCGTTTACGCTTCCACCCACCGTGGCAACGAAGCATGCCCGGAGACACCAAGGGTAGTCAATGGTAAATACGTCTGGCCCATCTACGAAGATTTTGACATCTATACAGCAGATCTCAACGGCAATATCATTCAACAACTGACTGATGAACCGGGCTACGATGCCGAAGCGACCATCTCTCCCGATGGTCAGAAAATCGTCTTTACTTCCATCCGCTCCGGCGACCTCGAATTATACACCATGAACCTCGACGGTTCCGACGTCAAACAAGTCACTTCGGGATTGGGCTACGATGGCGGCGCTTTTTTTTCTCCCGATAGCAAACAACTCATCTTCCGGGCCTCCCGCCCCAAGACAGAGGAAGAAATCAACACCTATAAAGATTTATTGGAAATGGGACTGGTACAACCTATTGCCATGGAGTTATTCATCTGCAATGTTGATGGTACCGATCTGCGGCAAATTACCGATCTAGGCGGTGCCAACTGGGCACCTTTCTTCCATCCTTCGGGAAACAAAGTTGTCTTTGCCTCCAATCACCATCATGAAAATGGGCGTATTTTCAATCTTTTTTCGATTGATCTCGACGGCAACAATCTGAAGCAAATCACCTTTGATCCTACTTTCGACTCTTTTCCGATGTTTTCCAATAAAGGAGACAAACTGGTTTTCTCCTCCAATCGAAACAATGGAGGAAACCGAGATACCAATGTGTTTATTGCCGACTGGATAGAATAACGCCAAATGCCACACAAAGAAGTTGTTGTCAGCATTTACCTGGCCTTTTGGATCATTGCGCCTCTCTCGGCACAACTTACGCTGGAAGGAGGAAGAGGACTCGGCATGGGCGGGGCCACCAGCACTTTCTCTGATTACAACAGCATTTGGGCCAACCAGGCGGGCGTTGCCCACGTAGAAAATTTGTCCATTTCAGTTTTTGCCCAACAACATTACTGGTTAACGGACATCCAGACACTCGGAGCCGGGATCATCATGCCCACTGCCTCCGGCAATTTCGGATGGTCTGTCAAATATCTTGGTTTTGACGCTTTCAAAGAGCAAAACATGGGTTTGA
>JANQRV010000056.1 GCA_028284395.1 Saprospiraceae bacterium | reverse complement strand
CATTGTTGAATTCCGCTCGCCAGAACTCCATGGTCCCGTCCTTTCCGGAAGAATAGAACGCCAATTTTTTACCCTCTTCCGTGACAATGGTGGATCCGGACCCAACGGCATGAAGCCCCATTGCAGTGGCCGGCGTCAAATTCGGCGGCATGTGTTCCCAGTGCAACAGATCCTTGCTTCGCGCATGCGCCCAATACCAGCCTCCCGGATGAAAGGCGAAAGGATACAGCCCATAAAACATGTGAAACCAACCATCGTGATAGATACCTCCGTTGGGATCTCCCATAGAACCGGCAGGAGGCGTTAGGTGAAATGCCGGTCGGAACGGATCCGCTTCCAATTTGTTCTTGGATTCCTCAATAACGCGGTTGATATTGGGGGTAGTGAGTGTTCGGCTTTGTGCCTTCGGGAGTTGGGCGCAGAATACCAGGAAGCTCACGGTTAGAATCAGCTTCCTAAATTCTCCCGATCCGCTCCTCTTGGCGACATACCGAATTTGATGCCGAGCGGGCCATTTTTGTACGGATTGTTTCATGTCCAACGGTTTTGTTTCTAAACAATGAAATTAGCCGGCAATGCCTGCTAAAAACAAACAGCCGACTGAATGTTAAATCTACAACTAAGAGGGCGTATCTTTGAGAAGATTGAACTTCGTTATATAAAACAATCAAGGTGGCAAGAGTCGTTCAGAAAAGATATTGGGTTTACTTTGTCGTTTTACTACTATGGGGAAATAACACCGGTTTTTCCCAATCATCCGCGGCCAGGGAGACGGAAAGTGTTCTCGAGCAAAAGCAAGGTGTAGCTCGCCTGCCATTGCTCGAACAACTTTCCTGGGAGTATCGCCGGTCGGATAACCACAAAGCCGAACAATTCGCTTCGGAGGGAATCCGGTTGGCAAGAAACTCTGGCGACTCCATGGCTCTTTATAAGATCAATGCCCATTTTGCTCTGATCAAAGCGTACCAAAGTCAATCCCGGGCCGCCCTGGCTCACTTGACTAAAAGCATCAATTACTTCCACAAGAATGGAGCGAATTACGAATTGGCCAAAGCCCATTACATCGGTAGTTCCATTCGCGCAAGCCTGGGACAAACAAAGCAGTCCGACAGCCTGCTCACCTCCTCCATTGCATCGTTTGCCGCACTTCGCGACAGTACCTACCTACCACAATGCCTAAGTATTCGCGGAAACCACCTGGCGGCGCAAGGTAAATACGAGGAGGCCTACCAACACTACCTTCAGGCACTCCAGCTGTGTGACCGTCCTTCCGGCAAAAAGACAAAACCCTTTGTCCTGCTGCAGTTGGGGGCACTCGAATACCAGCTCGGCAAATATGCACAGGCGTTGAAAGCTTATCTCCAAATACTGGACATTGGAGGTGAGGATTTTGCCCGAATCAAAGCATTGTCAAAAATCAGTTCTATCTATCAAACCTTGGAGGATTGGGACAAAGCCCTTACTTATCAGCAGCAAGCACTGGAATTGACCGAACGCCTGCAAATCCATTTTGAAACGGCTTTGTGCCTCCAATCGCTGGGCGAAATCCATCAACAAAAACACAATTACGGCGATGCTTTGCAGCAGTTCGAGCGTACTCTTGCATTGCAGGAGCAGTTAAAGGAAGAACAACATTTTTTGACCGGCAATACCCTGTTGAGCCTCGGAGAAATTCATCAGAAACTAGGACATGACGAACAAGCGATTCAATACTTCGAAAGGTCGATAAGACATTTTCGTCGCCTGATCAATGAATTTACAAGATCCGGCGATTCGGAATTAGAGGATTTTCGACGAAGCATCGGCAAAGCCTATCTCCAAATCGGAACCATCTTCTTCCATTCCGAAGAAACGGAACGGGCCCTTGACTACGCTCGCCGGGGCCTTACCATCGCCGAGCAAATACAATGCGGAACACTACGTGAAATCGGTCATCAATTGGTAGCGGAGATCTACACCGCGCGCGGCGAAAAAGACCAATCTTATCTTCATCAGGCCGCCTATCTCAAAATAAGAGACAGCCTGGTGAGCCTGGAGGATTTACGAGCAGTGGCGCAATTGGAAAGCAGCGTATCATTCGAGCAGGATACGCCGCCGGACTCAGAACGCACAACTGCAGTCTCCTCTTCCATCCATTGGGGTTGGATACTGATCTTGCCTTTTTTGATCGGAGCCGGTTTTTTGTATCTCCGCAGCAAACAGCGACCGCAGCAACCATCCTCATCCGAGCACCTCCCAAGGCCCCAAAACGATCGATTAGATGACTATTTCGCTCAACTTTTTCAAAAGCTGGATGCCCTCGACCTGGCTGAGTCCGGCCCTGGTAGGATCAAAAGTATGTCCGGATTTCTCAGGGATCAATTGACATCGGAAACAGATTGGGAAGATTTTCTTCTCTATTTCCGTCGGGTGCACAAAGACTTTTTTAAGGACCTTAAAACCCGCTACCCCCGGATCACTCCGAATGAGCTCAATTTATGCGCCCTGCTAAAGCTCAACATTCAAAATAAAGAGATCGCACAGCTGCTGGGAATCAGTCCCGATAGCGTGCGAAAAGCCCAACACCGACTGGCACAGAAAATGAACTTAGCGGACCGACAATCCCTTCGGACCCATATTCTACAATTTTAGTCCACTATCGGTCCTATTCCGGTCTACGGATTGTCCGCCGCTTAATTTGGCCCTCTTAGCACCCCTCCACAACTTGCGGTCGATTATCATTCTGATCACCTGCTTAACCTTAAAAAATGATACCGCAACAACTTCAATTCAACCGCACCATCAGCTCTCTCGCCCCTCACGCTATCGCGGGCAAAAGCAAACCTTCAACCGTAATCTTCCTGGCATTTTTCCTGGTCTTTCAGACGGCGGTTTTTGGTCAGGAGTCCCTGACGAAAGAATCGAGAGATGCATTGACACAACTCTTTGCCAATTTTGAAAATCAACCGGGAATCGCCGTCGGTATCTTTCGTGGCGGCAAAACTTTGTATTCAGAGGGCTTCGGCTTTTCGAACCTGGATGACAACGTTGTCGTTACCCCCCATACCGTCTTCGAAACGGCTTCGGTTTCGAAACAATTTACGGCCGCCTGCATCTACCTATTGGAAATGGAAGGTTTGTTGGCCCTGGACGACCCCATTCAACGCTTTTTGCCGGACTTCCCCACCTATCCCGAAGGGGTCATTACCATCCGGCACTTGCTCCACCATACCAGTGGCATCCGGGGTTATTTGCGTTTGTTGCATGCCAGGGGCCAATCCTGGGATACCAATCTTGACAACCAACAATGCCTCCACCTTCTGCAAAAGCAGCAAAAGATCAATTTTACCCCCGGCACCCAATATGCCTACAGCAATTCCGGCTATGTACTGTTGAGTCTCATCGTTGAAAAGGCGAGTGGAATGCCCCTGGGAGCATACGCTCATGACCGCATCTTCGAGCCACTGGACATGAAACACACCTTCGTCTACGAAGACCCCACCAAAATTATAAAGAACCGGGCGATCGGTTATGAACGCACCGACCGTGGTTACCGCAGAGCCCACCATTACAATGCAGTCAATACCGGAGATGGCGGCGTGCAGACTACCATCGAAGACCTATATAAGTGGAGTGAAAATTTCAAGACCACAAAGGTGGGAGGCCCCGGCTTTAGCCAAAAAATGCTCACCACGGGCACTTTGAACGATGGTACTGAATTGGTTTATGCCGGCGGTTTGATCTTAGGTGACTACGACGGCTTGTTGACCTTCGGGCACGATGGTCACTGGGCGGGATTCCGATCTCTCTTTTTCAAATTTCCGGAGCAAGACGTTACCTTTGTCATACTTAGCAACAATGCTTCCACTAATGTTTGGGGGCTTGTCGGTCCCATGACCGACATCATCCTCGCAGCGGAAAAAGCCCCGATCCGGAATGCGCCCATTACTTCCAATCCGATCAAACCCAACCCCGAAGAAATGAATCGACTAACGGGTACTTATTTCAACTACACCAATGGTTATTCCCGGATCATCGAACTGGAAAACGATACGCTGCAGTACCGAAGACCCAATGGAAGGGTAACCAAACTCGCACCGCTCGACAAAAACAGATACACTTTTCTCGAAGCGCCACAGGTCATTCTTTCATTTAACCGGGAAAATAAACAAGAATGTATTTCCTTAACCATCGGTGATCAGCCTCCCATCAAGCTCATCAAATACACCCCTAAATCCTATGCTCCCGAAGAACTTTCAAAATTTACCGGCCATTTTTACAGCACTGAATTAGAAGTCACCTACGAAATAGTGGCCCGTGCCGAAGAGCTTTGCATTCAAGTAAACAATGCGGAATTGGTATGTTTGTCTCCAGTGATGGAACACCTTTTTGCCGATGAACACTTCGGATATCTCCGTTTTGAATCTTCTGACACCCATCCAGCAGGTCGCTTTACCCTTAACGACGAACTGGCCAGGGATCTTAAATTCACCAGGGTGGCGCCACCTACATCAAAGCACCAATCACCGTCAAAATACTAGCTATGAATCGCTTACTCTATCTCTTCTTCCTTTTGTTCTACCAGTTCTGCTGCGCACAAAATGCTGCCGATCCTTTCCTATTGGAATCCGAAAGGATCCTCAGTCCCATCGACTCAATCGGTCATCCTGCCCTGGTGGGCAGGTCCAATAGCGGCAAAGTCTGGCGGCCGCACTTTACCTACGTCGACAGCATCAACATCGATCACATCACCTACCTCAGCGATGGACTGCGAATCAAGGGCTATCTCGTGCAACCGAAGAAAAAGGGAAATTACCCTTGCGTCATCTTCAACCGGGGAGGTGTGAAGGAGTTTGGCGCTTTGGGCTTAGTACAGGCCATTGGTCTGTTGGGGGAGATCGCAAGGCATGGATACGTGGTCATTGCGAGCCAATACCGGGGGAACGGCGGTAGTGAAGGGCGGGAAGAATATGGCGGAGCCGATCTCAACGACGTTCTCCGCCTCATC
>JANQRV010000051.1 GCA_028284395.1 Saprospiraceae bacterium | reverse complement strand
CCTTTATTTCCTTGATCTTTGCCGCCACATTTTCGCAGGAACGATTGAATTGTGCATCGCGATAAGCCGGGTCGGACCACTGAATACTGTCGGCCTCCGATATGCCGGCCATGTCGAACGGTAGGTGATATTTAATGTGAACGCGAGATTTGATAAGGAACTCACAATTAAAAGTAGCAATTCGTAAGTCCTGGGCTTTGGCGGCGAGTGCCAGAAGCAATACACCCACCAAACAAAGAATCCTTCTATGGTACACTCAATTCAATTTTTAGGAGAAGTGGTCCCAAGTTTTCTGCTGCTAAAAAATACGCCCTTTAAGCCCAGCAGGAAAACTTCAGACAACTTCAAAATGAAGAATTTCAAAGTTAAATTAAAAACATCGATGATATGAGTCGTCGTGTTAGCTGTAGATTAATTTTTTGTTAACTTATTGAGATGATGGATTACAATGTCGCGGATATCGTTTCGGACTTCCTCGCCCTTTTTTTCAAAAACAGGTTTTTGTGTAAAAAAGTACAATCTTGTATTGCCCGTTTTTTTCGATCGGTTTGCCGGCAACCATCCATTGACCGTCCATTTGGTATCTGGAGGTATCCGCCTTTGCCTCGATTGGTTTTCGTCCGTAGAAAGCTATTTCGTAGCCTGGCATCCGGACAGGAGCAACAACAGCAGAAGGAGCCACAGCGGGCGTCACAGATTTTTTTCACTCATTGGGAACAGATATTTGTTGTTAGAAGACCAAATTGGGCAGTTGGATCTCACTTCCCCCAAGTCCGCGAACACTGACCTCCTCCACGATCATTTCCAGCGGACGACGATCGTCTGTGTAGGGATCTTCGGCTTCCGGAAAGGAGAATCCGGCGAGCTGTTCGAGAACGCTCGTGGTGACCTGATAAGTTTTGGCATCTTCAAAGTCCATAAAGATATCATCAATGGGGGCCGGCGCCCGACTGGCCGGGACAATGCCTGCACCTTCCAAAAGGTCTTTCTGGCCGTACAGAAAACTGACGCGCGAGAGGTTCTTATTGTCTTTTGAAAAATAAACGACCTTCCAGAACAGGGTAGGGAGCTGAATGAAATCTTCGTCGATCGGCGTCACAAAATCCGGATCGGTCGCATCCAGCAGCGGGCCCGTAAACATATTGATCTTCACGTCGTAGGTGACCGCTTCCGAATGAAGGATGTAATTTTCGACGGCTTGCCAGGCTCTTTGATTCAGTTTGGCGTGTTGTGGAACGGCGTTGGTGTAGAAGAAGGTGGACTTAGCCGCCAGGGCCGCCTGTTCGTCCGTGTCTCCCCATTGCACATCTTCCCGTTTCGTCATATGTCCTTTGTCGAAATCGCTCAGTGCGGCGCGATAAAGCTCGGATCCCATTTGATGTTTCCGACGAATTCTCTTGTCGAGCTTCCAATTATTGCCAATTTTTCGGCGGGGTATCGCCTTGATCTTTTCTCCATCAATGTTGGCGGCCGTTAAAATGGGGAACTTGCGGTAAGCGTGCTGGATGACGCTATAGTTCACGTAATCGAGCACAAAACCTTTTCCGCTCTTGAGGGGAGCAAACTCTTCAATGGTTTCTTCATCGAATTTTGGCAGATCTACACGTAGGTGTTCGCCCAAAAAATCGGGCTGATAGCCGTGGTAATGCTCGTACCGGTTGATTGTTTTCTTGGCCATAAATTGATTGCCTTGTTGTTGTTCAAATGTTGCCATGAACATAAGCAATTCAAATGATAATACTGAATAATTTGACTTCAATTGGTGAGGAGAAGTACAATAGGACGAAGGCAGATTGGGCGGTATTCTGGGGGCTATTCCCGAGATGTTTCAAACCGTATCCGGTTCCCTTAACCAAGCCTTTGAAATACGAGCAAAAGAGATCTTACTCATTCGAGGTGGAACCTCTTCGATTGGCATGTTGTCTTGCCAGTTAGTCAAAACCAAAGGATTGACGGTTATTTCTACAACTAGAAACCCAAAAAAGAAACGAGCTCTGATTGACAATGGGGTAAATCATGTGATCCTTGACAATGGAACTTTTTCAACTGCATTGAGGAAAATTTATTCTAACGGAGTCCATAATCCTGAATTTATTGATTTCAACCAATTCGAAAAAAGGGGGGTACGTCTTTTCGCAAAACGAGGGTTTGACAAAACTGACGCTGAATGCGGGATAGCAAAAAACACTGGTATGGCATTGTATCAATTCTATATTTTAGTGCGCGACAATCAATTCTTTTGCCTCCTCGTCATTATAATATAGTGCAATCGTACGTCTTTTAAAATTGAAAACAGTCTTGAAGTGATGCAGGAACTCGTAGCCGATGAATCCGTCCACGGAATTGAATTGGCTAGAACTTCCTTTGAAATGTTCCAGCGGAGCGAGAACGACCTTCATCTCGGGGCAAAAGAATTCTCCGATAATAAGTCGGTGTATGGTGCCGGCCGACACGATTTGTGATTGGCCATCCAAGCCAATTACCCGGCGTTGGTGGTTCAGGTCAAGGTTAGACCAGACCTTCGGGGTCAAAGATCGGTTCAAGACGTTAATCCCAGCACCGGTATCGATGCCAAAGCGCAGTGCTTGTTCGCCCAACAGCGTGTTGATCACTGGGATGCCTCCCTTCCAGATAAATCTAAAACGAGCATCGGGGATTCGTTCAGCTTTGGGCCAATCCTGCTCACGCTCGATCTCTAGGGTCAGATTTTTATAGTCGATTTGCAGAACATATCTATTTAATATATCCATACCAATTAATCCCATGATCTGGATGTTCTTTGATCTGAAAAGGTGGTCGAGAGGTAATAATTTTGCTATTATTGCGGACCATTTTAACTCCCCTAGAAAAAGAGTGGCTCTTGCTTTATAAACATCGATTTCTTTTCCTCCAATCCCCTGTACTTTTTCTGCAGTTGGCCATCCCCGGAAACAACAATCGTTGAGCACTAGGGATGTCGTTCCGGAATCGAGTATAAAATAGCCGCTAATGTTATTCACTTTGGCCTGGACAACGATTATTTTATTGACCAATCGGAATGGAATGGTCGTAGCTTGAAGGCTGATTGAAAGTAAGAATAGGGTGATAGTAGCAGCAATGAATCGGCTGTTCATAATTGAAGGTTTTCTACTTGCCTTCAGGGCAAGTGGGGTTGAAATAGTGTGAAGGGTTTTTCGACCAGTGTTAACTATGGTTCAGATCGGTATTGATATATTTATCAGCGGTAAGGTTTGTGCCATTTCCATTGGGCCTTGAAAAGTAGATAAGTTTTGCAACGCATGATGTATGGAGTTGAAGGGGTTCTATGAGAAATCATTTGGTTTCTTGAGGTTTTGACGCTTGGACCTCCGCGGTTTTCAAAACCCCGGAGGTCTGGCCTGAGATCCTACTTCCCGCTATTCTTCGCCATATAGGCCATCATTCTGCCGAATTCTTCCTTAAATTGTTCTAATTTCACACCATTGCCCTGGATGATCATGCTGAAGGCACGTGTAGAAGAAGCAGATACCAGCGTTTCCTTCACCTCATCTTCTGTAGCACCGAAAGCTTTTGCCGCTTCGGTGTGATAGTAAATACAGTAATCACAAGGAATTTGTGCCGCAACAGCAAGATTAATCAATTCCCGGTATTTTTGCGGGATAGCGTTTTGAGGGCCATTTGCCGCCTTAAAATATGCCCAAACACCTGGTACCTGATAGTCAGGAATGATTTTATAAATTTCCGGATAGAAGCCAAAAGTAGCTTCGATCTCTTTTTTGGCCTCGTCAATGGTGGCCTGGTCATTTGTCTGAGCGAATGCCGTTAAGCTGAATAGTAAAGTCAAGCAGGAAAGGAGCATGTTTTTCATACTTCTTTTTGATTTTATAGAGTTAAAAAATTTGATTACAGAAAATAGGAGATGATTGATTTTACTTTAAGATCCCCAACTGCTTTTCTCTAGACTTTTGATCCACGAAGATGTGCCATTCTTTAATCTGATCTCCTTCCCAAACCATTCGGTAAGCAACGGGGCCAATGGCGGATTTACCTACGGATTCGGGATATTTTTCATTTTTTCTGGTGGTAGCTTTCCAAGTAAAGAAAGCGAACGTTTCGTCATTGAGCTCTCGAATTACGACATTTGAAGCCTCGCTTTTGAATCTTTCTCTGGAACTAGCATAATTGTTCTGAATCCATCTGAATCCGTTTTTGCCCTTTCCACCGCCTTGCCAAAATATTACAAGATCTTTGCTAAAATATTTCAGGTTATTCTCGGGGTTTTGAAACTCATCGGTAAAACCCATGATGATGTCCGTCGTAGCTGCTGACTTATCAGTGTTTTGCGCGAGTAACAGGTAAATTGGTAATAAGACCAAAAAGGTGAGGCATACAAGGTATCTCATGATTCTTTGTTTTGGATTGAAAAAGTGTTAAAGCAAAACAAAGCTCATCAAGGGCTGCTTGGCCGGCCTTCACTATTGTTGCAATAGCCTTCGTTATTGTTGCAAGGCCTGATTTTCTCGCATTTCGGTAGGAGACATGCCGTAGGTTTCGGAAAAAACAGTGCTGAAATAGTTGGGGTTGTTGAATCCGACTTGGTAGGCAATTTCGGCGATGGTAAGCTCGGAATCCAGTAATCGTAAATGGGCTTCCTCCAATCGAATAGATCGAATAATAAGTGAAGTCGATTTACCGGTAATGGCCTTTAGTTTTCGATGCAATTGAGAACGGCTGATCGCCAAGGCCGCACATACCTCCGTAATCCCAAAAGCATCATCGGAGATATTGGCTAAAACAATTGATTTTAGTCGTTGTAAAAATGCATTTTCTTGTGGAAATAGCTGGGCAGGTTCATCATTAGTCCGTGGAAAATTTGCAAGATGCTGGCGCACCTTTTGACTTAATTGCAGAAGATTGTTTAATTGTAGTTCCAACTCTTCCGGATCAAAAGGTTTTGCCAGATAGGCATCGGCTCCGCGGCGCAAACCCACTAAACGCGAATATTGATCTACTTTAGCCGTCAGCATTACGATAGGAATATGACTGCTGCGCTCGTTATTTTTTAGGGTATGACAAACCTGATAGCCGTCCATTTCGGGCATCATTACGTCGCAGATGATGATATCGGGAATGATGTCCAGGGCTTTTTCCACCCCTATTTTCCCATTGACAGCGGTATGAATTGTGTACTGCTTTTGTAGGCAACTTTCAACATAGCGGGTTACGTCGGGATTATCTTCGATGATGAGAGCGATGGGCAATTGCTCATCCGTCCATTTCGAAGCGGTTTTTTTTCTTTGTACTTCTTGAATCCTGGTGTGAGGTATGACCGGTTCCCAGGGATTAACCACCGCTGCGGTATTTCGAATGGGCAGCATGATCTGAAAAGTCGTCCCTCTTTTTATAGTACTTTCTACCGTGACGTGGCCATCCATCAGCGCCACCAACTCCTTAACGAGAGCTAAGCCAATGCCCGTTCCGCCAGTTTGATAAGAGGAACCATTCCGTCGCCCATTTAGGGATTGGGCCTGCTCAATTTGATAAAAGCGATCAAAAATGTGAGGTAATTGATCCTCGGGAATACCAATTCCCGTGTCTTGAATGGTAAGCAGCAAATTTTTGAGTTTTCCGCTATCCCGTAAGTTTAGATTCACTGAGATGATCCCTCCACCTGGCGTATATTTCATAGCATTAGACAACAGATTGCCCATGATTTTGGCTAAAGCACCGGGCGCATAGTCCATTACGACCTCAGTTATTGCCGAGTTCCATTGCAAGTCAATTTGTTTGGAAACAGCATAGGACTGATAGGATTGTACCAAATAGCCGAGATAGGCCACTACATCGCCCTGCCGGTAATCTAATTGTAAATTATTGGATTCCAGTCGCGATAAATCCAACATTTGGTTGACCAACTCCAACAATTGCCGACCACTGCGCTGTATGGAATCAATGCCTTCGAAAAGCCATTCTTTCGGATCCTCTTTTACCTTCCGTGCCATACCCAGGATAACAGTTAGGGGCGTGCGAAATTCGTGGGTAACATTGGTGAATAAGCGCGTTTTGGCGGTATCGAGTTCCTTAAGGCGTTTGGCTTCGGCCTCAATCAACTTTCTATTCAGTTGAAAATTATAAATGGCTCGGATGGTTAGAAAAAGCAGGATGCTATAAATGACATACGCCCACCAGGTATGCCACCAGGGAGGTGAGATATGAATAGCTAAGGTTTTGCCGGTCTCATTCCAAAGCCCGTCATTATTGGAGGCAATCACTTTAAAGTTGTATTCACCTGGTGATAAGTTGGTGTATCGAATATGGCGATTCCATGCGTCGGTCTCGATCCAGTCTGGGTCGTAACCTTCTAATTTAAATTTGTACTGATTTCTCTCCGGTTGAATAAAATTTAAGGTGCTAAATTGGAACGTCAAGTCATTTTGCCAGTATGACAGATCGACGCTTTCTGTGAACAGAATGGTCTTTTCCAAAATAGGAAGACCGAAAGCATCCGCATCAAAATGGTCTTTGGGCAAGGCATCTTGCCCCGTAACTTGCAAGCCGGTAATAAAAACCTGGGGAATTTCTTCGTTTTGAGAAAGTTCGTTAGGAGTAAATTGGTAAGCCAGGTGGTCGGTATTATCCCATAGAAACAATTTACCTGGAACACCTGCTTGAGCAGCAAAACTAAATCTTTCAGGAATTCCTGGCAATTGATAGGAGGTAATCTTTTGATTTTCCGTATTGAAAGTAAATAACCCTGATCCGGTATTCAACCATAAATGTTGATTATTATCACTATAAATATCCCAAACATTGTCATCCGTTAATCCTGAATTATAGGGTCGCCAATGTTGAAAATGGCCCGAATCACTCGCCATTTCTGGTATGAATAGGTTAAGTCCGCCCCCGCGGGCACCTAACCATATTTTTTGCTGGTCATCCTCTGCAAATGCTCCAACCATATTGCTGGACAGCGAACGAAAATCCGTCGGATTCTTTTGGAAATAAGTGATTTTCTCGGTTTCCAAATTGACGCGATAAACCCCCATGCCATAGACAGATACCCAAAGGTAATCCTGGCTATCTACAAATAATTTCGAGACAATGAAAGAAGAGTTCTCTTGGGAAAGTTCGATATGACGGAACTGTTTAGTACTCGCATCTAGACAGTATAAGCCGGAAAAGGTGCCGATCCACAAGTTTTCTTCATTATCCTCAATGAGTGTTCGGATAGCAAGAGGTTGCAAACCTGGCTTTATTTCGTAAGTGATAAAACGCTCTTTTTGGGTGTCGAAGGACTGAAGGCCTTCATGTGTAGCGATCCAAAGCAAGCCCTGATGATCGATCAATATATCCCAGATAAGGTAATGCGCAAGACTATTAGGGGTCCCGGGCTCATGCACAAATTGGTTGGTAATGCCCTTGTCTGGATCATACCTGTACACACCATTGCGATGGGTGGCCGCCCAAAAATGCCCATTACGGTCTTTTAAAATCCGACGAAAAGATGTTCCATTTTTCGCGACCGTTTGAAAAGGGACCTGCTCAATACCAGAATTTCCCAAATAAAACTGACTAACACCTTTCCCAATGTGTCCAACCCATAGTGCTTCGGAAGTCTTTAATAAAGAGCCGATGAAATTGGAAGAGATACTACCCCGTTTTGTCGGATCGTGCGGATATACGGTTGAACTTTGTGTGGTGTATGTATAGTGAATGAGTCCTTGGTCCCTTGTTCCCAACCACAATGATTCGTCATCTGCAGCCTCAATTTTCCAGATGCCTTCAATTTTAGTACCATTGGCTTTTGCAATCGAATGGGAAGAAAATGTTTCATTGCCGAGATCGATGCAACTCAGACGGTGCGTATTATTAGCAACCCAGATTTTTCCATCTTCCGTAAGAACTAAATCATAGATGGGATCATTCATGTCTTCTGCGGAGGCAATGAGGTCCCTATCCAATTTCAAGGCTTGTCCAGTGGAAGGATTCAGGAAGTGGAGTCCATTTCCTCCTGTTCCCATCCAAATGTTTCCATGCTGATCCTCAAGTAAACAATTTATCAGAAAATTGTAAAGTTGATGTCCTTCCTTAAAATACTGTTCGCGTTTCAATGTTCTTTGATCCACCAATTCCAAGCCAAGATTAGTAGCTACCCATAGCCTGTTTTGGCTACTTAAGATGATGTCCCATACCCTATTGGCAAGTTTTGCATCAGGTCCAGCAGGAATAGAGGTGAAATTATCCGACAATCGATTATACCTGCACAAATTTCCTTGCGCGGTTCCTACCCAAAGGTTACCGTTATTGTCCTCAAGCAATTTTCGGATATAATTGTCCCTCAGACTGTTGGTGTCTAATGGGTTTTCCCGGTAAACTTTCATTTCATGCCCATCGTAACGGATCAAACCGTCGGAGGTGCCAAACCACATAAACCCAAACTGATCTTGTAAGATGTCGAAGACTTCGGAATCCGCAATAGCTATTCTTTCGTCTTGTAGTTTGCTAAATCCATTTTGATGCTGTGCTAGAGAGGCAATTGCCGGAATCATTGAAATTAGGCTCAATGTCCAAATTCTTGGTATAAGGTGTTTTATCCTCATTTATATGGTTTCAGAGTTGTTGCTTCTGGGGTTTTTCAATTGTTGAGATAGCAAATTAAATGTTTATTCTTAAAAGACAGTTCTTTACCTGTGGCATTATCTTAATTAACTAAAACTTCTAAGTTACTGATCAACATTTTGCATTATGAGCTCAGAGATGTCCTCACAACCCCTTACGACCGATTCAACTCCAGAGAAGACTGCTAACTACCCAAAAAAGAAGAGTACATTAAGATCTTTTTCAACCCAATTGGGACGGGAAATGATACCGGTCATAGCAGGGATTCTGATTGCCCTGTTTATCAACAATTGGCAGCAAAATTATCGGGACCGAAAATTATTGGGAGCTACTTTGACATCTTTATCAGAGGAATTCGACAAAAACACGGAAAATATCGAATCGTATATGCCTCGTCAGACCCGGTTTTTGGATACTCTTAAATATTATCAAGACGATTCTACATTTAGCATATTAGATATCGCCATCAAAACGGAGGGTATGGGATCTCCAGAAATTTATGCAACCAATTGGCAAGCATCGGTAAATAATAACAGCATGCGTTTACTAAACTTTACGGGCCACCCATCTTGCATAGAGGGCCAGAAGGATTAGCCTATCGCAGAGGTATGGAATTGTGGCTCCATAGCTATATCTCAAATGAAAAGGAACTATTGGAGTTGTATGGCAAATTTCGGGAACTGGTCCAGAATAGAGAATACCGCAAATAGTAAATTGAAAAGCAACAATCTAATTTCAGTCACTATAAGCATTTCAAGTGATGCAGCAATATTTCCTTTCAAACCTGGTTGTATCGTATCGTTTTCCATCATTTCTTAAATTCAAAAAGAAGTAGCATGGAAAATGGCATTGATTCTTTTGAAGAATACGGCAATCAATTGGAAAACAACCCGTTGCAAGAAATGACTAGCGAAAAGCTACTAGCGTATGGTGAGATGATCAAAGACGCTAAAAAAGGTTGTATGATCATCTATGGTTATATGCATCAAAATAGGAAATGCCTTATAATGTAGCAGACACAATTAATACTCCTTTCTTTCCTTAAATAGAATTTTGGTGCTATCTTCAAAAAAGTAGCTTTCCTTAGATATTGTGTAATGCAAACCCTGAAAAAATGATATCCTACCATCGCGCATTGACTTCTGACCACCCAAACTGGATGGGAAACTCTACCACTTATTGGGCTAGGGTGGTTTTCATGTGGATGGCATTCCTGCTTTGGCCAGGGATAAATGATGCCCCATGGGCGCAGGACAATCCGATAGAGAGCCTCAACTTGCCTTATCATTTTGATCCCTTTGAGATACAAAATCCTGGTTATAGAATTGACCCGGCTAAGATATCAGTTACTTGTATCGCACAGGATTCTTTTGGTTATATGTGGTTTGGTACAAGGCAGAGGGGATTGTTTCGGTACGATGGGCGAAGTTTTGTCACCTATGCTAACGATCTTATTACGCCTTATGGAGATGCAAATGGAATATGGAGCATTCTGGTCGATTCTCAAGGAAGATTGTGGGTGGGGACTCAAGGTGGGGGACTCGTGTTCTTTGACTCAACTACTGAAACTTTTAAACAATACTTGTTTGAATCATCGAACCCACAGAGCCTTAGTAGTAACTTTGTCAGGACGATTGCTGAAGATTCAATGGGCCGCATCTGGGTAGGTACAACTGACGGATTAAATCGTCTTGATCTATTAACTGAACAGTTTAAACGTTATTATCCCGTACCGGAAGATTCGACTGGCTTACGTTTAAACAGCGTTTATAAAATCTATGTTGATCGGCAAGGCGTTTTATGGGCGGGATCAAGTACCCTGCAAGGTACGGCAGCAGGCGAAGGTAGGGGAGGGTTAAACCGTTATGACCCAGAAACTGACAATTTTACTCTTTTTACACATAATCCGAATGATTCCAATAGCTTAATTAATAATCGAATTAATGAAATTTATGAAGATTCCAAAGGAAACTTTTGGGTGGGCACACAAAATGATGGTTTACATCTCATGGACCGCAAAGCTGAGTCCTTCAAGCATTTCCCTTATGACCCCTCTCAGCCGAAACGACTAAGCCGGCCATATATTTCTTATCGTTATCCCTATGACGGAGATTTGAGTTTTACTGGTATCGGCGGTAGTAAAATAAACTTTATTAGAGAAAGCCATACCGGCAAATTGTGGATAGGCGCCAGGCCTGGCGGCATAAACATCTTCGATCCCAAGTCAAATACCCAGGTTCATCTAGAAGCGAATGAAAAAAACGAAGGTGTAGCCGTCAACGGCGCCTTCGCCTTTTTTGAATCGCATGACGGTGTTATATGGTTATCCAGTCGGGCAGGTTTTGGTCGAGCTGCTACAGGAGGGACCTGGCCAAATAAGGTCTTTAAGATCACTCCGAATCAGCCGGATCTTTTCAATTATTATAGCTTCGAATCAATGGGTGACTCTATAATGGTAAATCAAATAGTAGAAGATGACTCAGGCTCCTTGTGGGTTGCCTTATCGAGACAGGCAGAGGGAAGATCCGTTTTCCGTGGTATCTTCCGTTTTGATCTGGAGACCAGCACGTTTAAACAGCATTTCTATTCGCCCAACCTCACCAATGTCCTAAAGGAGGATACGATAAGAGTTGTGACTCTCGATAGCAAAGGTAGGCACTGGTTGGCAACTTTGCGCGGGCTGTACTGCATTGATCCTTTAACTGAAAACTTCACTTTTTATCGAAACGATTCTTTGCATATCATCAGAATCTATGAAGCTCAGGGTGGAAAACTTTGGCTGCATACACGAGGGAAAGGTCTAAATCAATTTGATCCTACCACCGAATCCTATACCCAATATCGGCATAATCCAGAAGACCCCACTAGTTTACCGAACGATACAATTATAACTCTACTCGTGGATCAGCAAAAAAGACTATGGGTGGCCCCAAGAGGAGGAGGGCTATGTTTGTTCAACTCGAAACTGGAAACTTTTGTTTGCTACCATCACGATTCTGTTACTGACAACAATGTTGGCCATAATAATAGCTATTATTGGTATACACAAAGCCCGGACGAAAGTATTTGGTTTAGCGGTAACAGATGGGAAGGGGATCGAGAAGCATTTTTGGATCAATTCGATCCGAAGACAGGGCGCTTTACCCATCATATCAACTCTTTTCCCCGAGGTATTGTTTTTTCGCAGCCTATTGTTTTTGATCAAGAGGATCAAATTTGGGCGTTAACCATCAGGGGATTACTGCGCTACGATCCTCAAAATAAAGAAGTCGTTAAACCTTCCCTTAAATTTGGGTTAGATCCATTACCACCTCGAAATTTTTTTTTTGATTCTTCTGGTTACTTATGGATAGTAAAGGAAAGGAGTATTAGCAGGATCAGCCTATCCGATGGTATTTCAGCCACTTTACCTAATTTAAAGGTATCGCTTTTGGGGTCATATTATGAGAGCTCTGAAGGCGAATACTTTTTTAGTGCCCAGGGTGGCTTGCTATCTGTTGACCCCAAGGAGTTAGCCGAAATTCAGGCTCAGACGCTGGCCACACAAATTAAATTTACTGCTTTTTATTCACTGGGTAAACCGTTGCGGACGCCTGTTTCCGAATGGAAAATTCAATCCCTTCAATTACAGCACAGTGAAAGTACTGTTACCATAAAATTCTTAGTCACTAATTTCCAAACGGACGATCCTTTAACCATCACCTATAAGTTGGAAAACTATGACCAGGAGTGGCGGGAGATAAGTGAGGTTACTGAGGTTGACTATATTAAGATTCCCAGAGGCAATTATACTTTTCGGGTGAGAGCCGTCACCAACCTCGGGCAAGTAACCGAGAAAAGCCTAAAAATTACTGTGCTGCCACCCTGGTGGCAGAGCAATTGGGCTTATGCTACCTATGCAGTTTTAATCTTATCGCTCTTCTGGGGCATTTATCGGATGTTGACTTTAGCCCAAAGGCACAAGATCGTGGAGCAGGAGCGAGTTCTGACACAACAGCAGCAAAGATTAGAAAAAGAGCGCCAACTCAATGAAAGGCTCAAAACAGTAGACCGCCTCAAAGATCAATTCCTTGCCAACACCTCCCATGAGTTGCGTACCCCTTTACAGGGAATAATTGGGCTTTCGGAATCTCTGGTTGAGCGAGTTGACAAGCCTGATCAACAGGAGGACCTTTCTATGATCATTTCCTCCAGTAGACGCCTAAATAACTTGGTGAATGATATAATGGACTTCTCCAAGTTAAGGAATTTTGATCTTGAACTGATGCAAAAGTCGATAGACTTACGTGCCCTCACCGACATCGTACTGAAGAACATTGCACCCTTAGCAAAAGGGAAAAACTTAGAATTGGTCAATGCCGTGCCCTGGGATCTGCCAGCCGCTTTTGCAGATGAAAATCGTTTACAACAGATATTATACAATTTGGTAGGCAACTCGATTAAGTTTACCGAAACCGGATATGTAAAATTAACAGCTATAGAGAAGGAACATTCGCTGCAGATAAGTGTAGAAGATACGGGTACTGGCATTGCAGAAAATAAACGGGAAGCTATATTCCAGGAATTCGAACAAGGCGACGGTTCCACCTCTAGGGAATTTGCAGGCACGGGTTTGGGACTGAGTATAAGTAAACGTTTGGTGGAACTGCATGGTGGGCAAATGTGGGTCGAAAGTGCAGTTGAGAAAGGCTCTACTTTTTTCTTTACGTTACCTATTTCCACAAAACCAACTGCTACCTTAATTCCTAATAAAGAAACAGCGGACCCAATCCAACAAGCCATTTTTCTAACCGACAAGACTAAATCCGTTGTTTTACCCAAAGACACCGACGAGGATATTCGCATACTAATCGTTGACGACGAACCGATTAACCAACGAGTCCTTAAGAATCATCTCTTTGATATGGGCTTTCAACTACGGCAGGCAATGAATGGCGAAGAAGCGCTCAAGGCGATAGAAATTAATGCACCCTTTGATTTAGTCTTACTCGATATCATGATGCCCCGTATGTCTGGCTACGAGGTGTGTGAAAAGATTCGTCAAAAGTATTTACCCAGCGAGTTGCCGATCATTATGGTTACAGCTAATAATCAGGTGCAGGATTTGGTGCAAGGATTGAACATGGGGGCGAACGACTATTTGGCCAAGCCTTTTACGAAGGCTGAATTCCTCGCCCGCGTCAAGACCCAACTCAATCTTCATCGGATCAATTCGGCTACTGGCCGCTTCGTGCCGCATGAATTCATTCGTAGCCTAGGTCGGGAGGGCATCACAGACGTGCAATTGGGCGACCTGGTAGAGCGCGATGTGACAATGTTTTTCTCAGATATCAGACGTTATACCCAGCTGGCAGAAAAAATGAGCCCGCAGGAGAATTTCCGCTTTGTTAATGCATACACTGGGCGTATGGGCCCCATCATCCAGACCCACCGGGGGTTTATTAATCAATATCTAGGCGATGGAATTTTGGCCATCTTCCAACACAGTGCCAAAGATGCCTTACTGGCAGCCATCGAGATGCAAAAGGAGATCCAAATCTATAATCAATTCCGACTGGCTAAAAACCGGGTCCCTATACAAGTGGGGATGGGGTTGCACACTGGTCCCCTAATTATGGGCATTATCGGCGATAAAAATCGTCTGGATGCTGCTACCATCTCTGATGCAGTAAATACGGCCTCCCGCATGGAAGGGTTAACAAAACACTATGGTGTTTCCATTTTATTGAGCGAAGATAGTTGGTCAGACTTGGGACATCCTAATACTTTTAGTTTGCGCTATTTGGGGCAGGTACAAGTCAAAGGAAAAGAAAAACCGATTGGAATCCATGAATGTTTTAATGGCGATCAGCCAGAAATTATCGATAAGAAATTGGCCACAAAAGAGCTATTTGAAAAGGGCTTGCAAGCCTTTTTTACCAAAGATTTTGCAGAGGCTGCAATGCATTTGAAGTCGGTGTTACAACAACATCCCGATGATCTAACCGCTCAGCTCTTCTATAAAAAAACCGGAGAATATATCACCAGGGGTGTACCTGAAAATTGGACAGGTGTGCAGCTGATGCTCTACAAATGAAAGAATTTCTGTAACCGGCGCTTTGGGAGAGGAAATCGTCGCCCTGGATATCTTTGACACTGGTCCGAGCTCTGTCAAGAATTGAGCAAGAGAGGAAAGGATAAGGTAGAATAATACCATTTGTCCCGGGGTTTTGACCCATTACGGCTTAAATCATGCCTCCTACCCTTTGGGGCTTTGACCTCCAAGGCCGGTTCTGCAAATTTGTGGGTGTCAGACTATCATTCTCGATAATCATCATTTCCGTAAATCAACGATGTTGAAAGCAAATTGCTTTTGATATTTATTGATTTGATCACCTAAAACACCTTCCTAATATGAAAGATCCTAGATCCTTTACGAACACAAAAGAAACTTCCACCAATGGACTTACGAGCAGGCTATATAAGTGCCTGATAAACAAATGCATAATTGTACTAAACATTGCTTTTTTGTTAATGTTCAGCAATTATTCCTGGAGTCAAGCAAATGAATTTGACCCCTTTCAAGGAATTACCAGTGTAGAGCAGGCGCGGGCAAAGGGTTTTGAAGTTATTAAAATTACACCACATGCCGATCTCCATTCGCCGATCAGACATCAGTTAGCTACTCCAATTGACTTTAACAAGAAATTCACCCGTTATATTCGGGTTTGGATGGAAGGCCATGGCATCCTTTCTTTAGCAGAAGTGGAAGTAATTGGACAAATTACCGGGGAAAACCTAGCTTTTGGCAAGCCAACAAGGCAAGTGAATATATCCCACAATGGATTTCCGAGCAGGGCGGTTGATGGTAATACCAGTGGCGTTTACTGGGACAAAACGGTAACTCATACGAGGGCCATGCAAAATCCGTGGTGGGAAGTAGATCTCGGTACACCCTCATTCATCGAATCAATTACAATTTACAACCGCACGGATTGTTGTAGCGAGCGCTTGCAGAACATCTACCTGGTATTGACCGATGGCATTCCGGAGCAGAATAGAGAAATCGCTTCCTTACCGGGTGCGGCAACCTCGTTTGATCAAATTACGAGCATAGAAGATGCTAGATCGCAAGGCATGAAGGTTTATAAGGTGGACGTTAATGAAGATTCTGGTTTTCCTTCCGAAATTGTTTTGCCCGAGGAGACTCCTGCTCGTTTCATGAGAATCTGGATGCAGGGGCACGGCATTCTCTCTCTAGCGGAGGTGCAGGCGATAGAGCATCACTCTTCGCGTAACATCGCTCAGGGAAAACCGGCAAAACAGGTCAATATTTCTCATAACGGCTTTCCGTCAAGAGCGGTGGACGGAAACACTAGTGGGATTTACTGGGATCGGACAGTAACCCATACTCGACCCACCCAAAACCCATGGTGGGAGGTGGATTTAGGTTCTACTAGGTTTCTTAGCAAGGTCAGGATTTATAATCGTACGGATTGTTGTAGCGAGCGGCTAACACAAAATGAGCTTTACCTGGTATTGTCGGGAAATGCGCTTAGCCCGACCGAACTCCGGGCATTTTGGCAGCGAGATGAAAATATGGCCCGCCATAATACCTCGGAGTTCATATCCCGGACGCTTGACCATGAAGAAGCGGACGCAAAGTGGCAATTGGTTGTAAGACGCGGGAACGTCATTAGAATATCCGATACGCGCGATTTGGTCAATAACATGATTAAGGTGAAGAACTTATCAACTCCAAATCACCACACTTTCACTTGGGCCGTCCATGAAGATCAGGTCAATCTTCCTCAGGATATGCCTATCGGACTATACGAAGTGACAGAACCACTGATGCTGGCGGGGAGTCAGATCATTGTCTTGTTCAATCCCTATTTAAGCACCACACCGGAATATTACAAACCTTCCGGCGAGGAGGAGGAAACAGGAGTAGAGAGCAATTTTTGGATACGTTCCGACAAGGCAGGACAAACGAGTTTAAAACTGGGTAATGATGGGAAGCTCCAGGTTAGTTTTCAAAGATATCCCTTAGATTTTTACGAACCTGTTGTTTTCCGCAATATGTTGAAACTACTTTCTAAAGGTGCAGATTTGCAAGTGGAATCAAGTCATCCAATAGAATATCTAAAAACCCCCTGGTTGGTCCTTCGGTCGTTCACCTGGCTGTTCCATGACGACGATAAAGATCATCGGGGAGTTGCACATGGAAGCTGGGGTGCAGAGGGCAAAACTTGTCCTTATGGGATGGATAGCAAATACTGCAGAGGTCTTGGACATCTTTACACCGTCAAAGGATGGATAGAAAACTGGGAACAAAACAAACAGAACGCAGTCTGGGTAGGTCAATGTTATGATTTCGCTGCATTGTTCACTGCTGCCAGTCGTCTTTTCGGGATGGCATGCCGGATGGTTCAAAGTAAATTGGTCGGTCAGGATGAAGCCCATTCCGACAGAGTTATAGACCTGCGTGAAAACAGCAACTCAAATGTCGACGAACAGGGAAATAGTACGGAAGTAATACGTACCAAGGGAAATAACGCCATCTGGGAGTACCATGTCTGGGTCGAAGTTTTCCTGAATTCCTCCAGGTTGTCCAGATCGCCTGAATGGTACATCGCAGATCCTACTCCGAGCATTGTAGCCAGAGTGCCCGGCGGTGTTCATCAGGCGGGACCCATCCCTTCATCCCGTATCAAACAATTTAATGTAACCTATCCCGCCGATACGGCTTTGGAGCATGAAATTGCCTACTTCATTTCCATGACTAAGGGTTTTGTCTGGTTGGGTAAGAAAGATACTCGTAAATCGTCAAGCATGTATAAACACGCGGAAGCCATTTTGCCTCCTTGTCTACTGGACACAACTTCGAGGGGATATGACCTCAATTTTCAGCAATGGGCAATGGACAATTTTCAACCTGCCGAACTTGCCTGTTTTTTGAGCACCAGCAGAATTCTGCAAGGTTCAGAAGGAACGAACTTTGCGGGATCAGCTTCCTTTGGCCACATATATACACAGGCCGCCAGCTGCCCAGATGATTATATGAACCAAAGGATTGGCGCAAATCAGACTGCTTTGGGAGGTATAACCAACTTTCCCGTGGATTCGCCGATGGCACAAAAATGCCTTTTGCATACCACTGATCTATATAAGGATAGTTTTGATGAAGCACCGTTTGATCTGCAACGATCTGATGTTCCAGATTTTGTCAGAAAATACAAGGAGCAGTCCTGTGTGAGTTGTGAAAGCGGTCATAGGTAATATGCAGAGCTACCTGTATGGGTAGCATTACATACTTTGTGTAAAGTACCGTTGACCTTTGCGTGGGCAGTTCGCAGCTCATCAATATTTACCCCGGGTTTATATTCATGGACTGGCATGATTAAGTGACTTAACCTCTCCGTGATTTTTTCTATTCCGCTAGCCGTGGATATTTAGACGGAGAGGTTTTTCCTTATCAATGTGACCTGAACAAAGTGTATTCCGGACCGGTCTAGTGTCGAAAAAAGAACAGATGCATTAACATGTTAATTATACTAAAAAAATCAACAGAAATCGGAGTAAATAATGTAAAAAAGGGCCAGAATCAAGAGGCCGGACAATAATCCGATCATAAACTTATGAGACTTCATTTCTTGCTTTTCCGATAAAAAGGCTGAGTATCAAAAATGATCTTTGGTGGGACTTGGCAAGCTGGACTGAACATCAGTTTAAGTCATTCGTTGTAGGGAAAATTGAAAAACGATGAAGTTAAGTATAAGGATTATCGGAGAAGCCATCATGCAAAGATCAATGCGGGAAAGGAAAGTAGTTTCCTGCCACGCCTGCTTGGTTCGGAACTGCATCATGCCGCATACCAGGTGCGGAAGTTCCTGTCCCGGTATTCTGAATTTTGATGATTCTATTGAAGAAATGTTTTAATTTAACGACCATAAGAATATGATGAACAACAATAAAGAAACAAATAAGATTTACATCTACCCTTCGGATTTCAGACTATTTACCGCCGAAACCCACTATGGGATCACGATGGCCAGGCAGGTTCGCCGACCGGTCAAACTCATTGACTTCGAAACCATTTTTCCATCCGATGCACCGAATGCTTCGGTGACTGCCGGAGCTCCTCCCGTGCCGGGACTCACTGCCGAACAGCTCCAGGCAGAAGCGGAAGCCAAAATGGCAAAACTGCGTACCTTAGCCCAATATATTTGGAAGGAGGTGCAGTATGAAGTCGAGATCGGTTCGCCGGAGCCTTCGGTAGCCAAAAAACTGGACGAAGAATCGCCTTATCTATTGGTGTTGGGCCGATATGGAGATCTCGATCTGGCGGCAAAATGGTTCGGTACTTTTGAAAGCAGACTCGCTCGAAAGATTTCTTGCCCCGTATTAATCGTTCCCGGTGACAGTACCGTCCGGGATGTTCAACAAGTTGTTTACGTAACGGAAAACTTTGCCGGTGAAAAGGAACAGGTCGATTGGCTGGTTCAATTGGCCCAAGCGTATGGCGCTAAAATCACGATTGCCGATGTCATTGAAGGAAAAGATTCCTTTGAGCCTCAATTCGAAACATTCAAATCCTATTTCAATACTTCCTGGAAGTACCATCACCTTGATTACTTCCCATTGTTTCTCAAAGAATTGGATCGGAGTTTCGAAAGTCTGATCCGGGCCAGGAACGCTGACCTATTGGCATTTCAAAGCCGGGAGCAAGGTTTGTTCAAACGCTTGGCCGGTGGAGATTCCGATATTCACCGCATTTTGACTCCTGATATTCCGGTTTTAGTGTTTTAGCCCCGATAACTTTTTATGACGCTGTTTTTTCTGTAGTGCCCGGGGAATCCGGTAAATATTGATTCAGCAATGTCTCATGACTTTAAATTCATTTGACTGCTACTGTTGAAAGCAGGAATTAGTTTTAATATTAGTCGGTGACTTAGGGGTGTAGTATAAGTACACATTGCATTGAAGTACCTCTGGTCTGGATTTGAAAAACTAGTCAGTAAGCTTTCCGGTAGATCTGTATGAAATATGAGAACTGGGGTATTGTTTTAATTAAGATCGGGCTGGCGTAGCTTCGACCAAATCTTCTTCAATCCGTTCACCTACATAAACAATAGAGGTAGTTTGGCCAATGGTATTACTTGCTACTCCACTTAAAATAGTCGACAATCTACCGTGCTGATCTTTCTGAAATAGAGGTATGCTGGTTTTGGCGCGCAATTTTTCAATCACCTTTGCGAAAGACCGTTCATCAGTCAGTTCGATCTCATGGATGTTGTCGTTTTTTCGGAGGAGGCTACTCAGGATGAGAAAACTGGCGATGGGACTAAACAGGGTGTTCTTAGCATCGGCACTTTGATAAATTTCTTTTTGAGTGGGAAGGCGATAAGCGCCGTTTCGCCCCAAAGTTTTGGAAAATAGGTTACAGGCCCGGGCATTGACTTCATCGCTTGGTGTTAAAGCCAGAATGTGGCCGGTATCAGCCAGTTCGATTTTTTCTTCCAACTGATCGTTGAAAATGTCTTCCTGGTAAGCTTCCAAGTCCATTTCGAGGGCTTCTTCGACATTGGAGCCGGAGGTGTCGATCAGGACTACCCGGCGACCATGCTCCTGTAAGTATTGACCGATGCGGCGTGCGACGGGGTTGGCCCCAATGATCAGGATGCCGCTGTGTTCGTGTAAGGTAACACCCAATATTTTTGCTACCCAGCCTGCAGTAGTGGCATTGAGCAAAACGGTGCCGAGCACAATCAGGAAAACCAGGGGCGTAATGAGTTCGGCGTTCTGTACGCCCAACGTTTCCAATTGGATACCGAACAGCGAGGCAACTCCGGCAGCAACAATGCCTCTGGGGCCGACCCAGGCAATGAGCGTTTTTTCTTTGCGGCTTAGATCGGAACGGGTGATGCTAGTGAACACGGCCAATGGACGCAATGCAAAAACGATGACCAAAAACAAGGCCAGCGCTTGTGGTGTCAAAACCGACTGAAGTTGCTGAATCGACATATTTGCGGAAAGGAGAATGAATAAGATGGAAAGCAGCAGGATGGTAATGTGCTCTTTAAACTCAAGAATGTCCCGGTAATGAGGGGTGTCGAGGTTGGCAATGGTCATACCCATGACAACGACGGTAAGCAATCCGCTTTCGTGGACTAATGCATCGGAGAAAATAAAAGCCCCCAGTACATAGGCGAGCGTAACCGTATTGAGCAGATAATGAGGAATCCACGCCCTCTTAATGATCCAATTGAAGGCGTATCCTGAGATGGCTCCCAACGAAAAGCCGATGAGCACACCTTGGACGAACTTCTTCAGGGCATCCAGGTTAATCTCACCGGTCGTTTCGGCACTAACAATGAATTTAAAGACTAATACGGCCACAAATGCACCAATGGGGTCAATTAAGATGCCTTCCCATTTCAATACAGTAGAGACTTTCTTTTTAAGGTTAATATTCCTTAGTATGGGAGTGATGACGGTAGGGCCGGTTACGATAATGAGAGAGCTGAACAGAAAGGCTATCATCCAATCCAACCCCATGATATAGTGGGCCGCTATTCCACCCCCGATGAAAGTGAAGGCGGCTCCGATGGAGACCAGACGGGTAATGGCTCTACCCAGTCCTTTCAATTCTTTCCTTTTTAGGGTGAGTCCTCCTTCAAACAAGATGAGGCCGATGGCCAATGAAGTGAAATAATATAAAGTGTTGCCGGGGAAGAGGCCTTGTTCGGATTCCGGGTCGTAAACCGGTGAAATGATTCGTTGTCCCAAATAGTATTGGGATAATGGACCGACCGCCAGTCCGGTCAAAATCAAGGGTAGAATCGAGGGGATTTTCAGTTTCCAAGCGACCCATTGTGCAAATATGCCAAGTATGATAACGCTTCCAATTTCGAACATATCCATACAAAGGTTGGGGAGGTCATTTGTTCAAGTCCGCATTTCTGCTCGCTTTCCCAACCCAAAACTATGCTGATATTTAATAGGCATTCTAAAATAATTTGTACGGCTAAAAAAGCGCCTTTTAATTATGCTCTACGTTATCAAAAAGCTTGCAGCCACAGAGGATGTGACGTTTTTGAATGCCTTGATCAAAATTAAAATCCATCCTTTTTAGCTCATAAAACCATTTCAGAATAATGTCTAATTTATTTGATGATGTATCAATTACAAATACCCCAACAAATCCCGCATCTTCTCTGACTTCATCACCTTCGGAAACTTAATTTGTCCACCTTTCTTACCATTTTCTTCCAACCAAGCATATATGGTGGATTTGTCTACACAGGTCAATCGAATGTCCTTCAGGGCTTTGTTGCGAGCTACCCGGTAATTCTTGTTGGCTTCGCTGAGCAGGGCATCTAATTTTTCGGTCAGTTTTGCTTCATCTACTTGTTCGGAAGCGGCAAGAACCCATTGATGATAATATTGTCCCTCATCGTCTTTCAGAGCGGCAACTGCAAATTCGTTGATGGTTATTCCAAAGGCTTCGCTGAGCCCTTGAATGGCGGTATTGAGTTTTTCTTCCGAGAGTTGGGATCCCACCACATTCAGAAAGTATTTGGTACGGCCCGTTATCAGGAGTTCCATTTGTCGCAGGTCGGTAAAGCGAATGGTGTCGCCGATGATATAGCGCCATGCTCCGGCCGGTGTACTGATGATCAAAGCGTAATCCTGGTCCTCTTCTACCTGATCGATTGTCAGTACCTTTGGTTGGCTCAGCAATTGACCGGATGCATCAAAGCCGCTCTCATCAAAGGGAATGAATTCATAGAAGATCCCTTCGCTAAAGGCCAACTTCATGGCGTTGGTGCCAGGCCTGGCATTAAAGGCGAAATAACCTTCGGAGGCGAGGTAGGTATCCATGATCGCCACTTCCTTACCAAAAATTTGTAAGAAGCTTTCACGGAAGGGTTCGAAGGCCACTCCTCCGGTGGTATAAATGGACAGGCCGGGCCAGATTTCATGAATGTTTTTTAGTTGATGATGATCTACAACGGCACGAAGCATCATGAGAATCCAGGAAGGGATGCCGGCCAGGGCACCAATGTCCCAGTCCGGGGCTGCTTCGACGATGGCTTTGACGCGCTGATCCCAAGCGTCGATGCTGGCAATTTCCTTGCCGGGCCGGTAGAAGTAGTCGAACCAATCGGGGGCGTTGCTGGCGTTGATGCCGCTGATTTCTCCTTCCCAAAAGCCCTCTTTGTTGCGGGTTAGATCGGTGGAGCTACCCAGGGCCAATATTTTTCGTTCGAAGAGGTCTGGCGGCAGGTCAAAATTTACCAGGCTACTGACTTGGGCCAGACTGACATCACGAAAACACTGAAGCATATCGTCGGTAACCGGAATGCGTTTGCTCTTTTTACCGGTAGTACCGGAACTCAAAGCAAAGTGGTCGGGCTTGCCCGGCCAGGTGATGTTGGGAACCAACTGCTGTTGTTGCCACCAGCGTTCGTTAATGGTGTTGTAATCGTGAATGGGAAGGTGCTCCTGAAAAGCCTTGACGAAATCCGGTTGCTTCAGCATTTCGTCAAAACCATAATAGATGCCAAAGGAAGTATTCCTCGCTTTGGTCAGCAACTGATTCAATTGTTGCCGTTGCGCGACGATGGGAGGGCTATCGGTTTCAAATGTTTTTCTTAACTCAATCGCTTTTTTGATCAGGGCGCCGATGATGGCCATAAATAGGATTTTAATGGTAAGAAATAGGGTGAGTGGAAGGACTGGCAACCAGGATGAGGGCTTCGATAGCTTGCAATTCTTCCATTTCCGCCAAAGTACCGATGATTCCCTGGTAAGTTGAATCATGAACTTTTTGTTGATCTGCCCCAGGTTGACTCTTTTGTAGCGGCGTCAAGAGCAGAATACTCATAGCGATAGTAAAAAGTAATAGTAATCTCGTCATAGTATCTATGGCTTTTCCACCATAACGACTTAGCAATCCAAATGTTCAGCCTTGTTACAGTGGTAGAAAAGCCGGTTCAAGGAAAACTATTTGAGCTACCGAACAATCATGGAGTTGACCCAGTTTAGGTCAACGCTAAGGCTGCTATAGGATGATTCGAACATATCCGAAATTCATTCGTTCTAGGGGCGACAATTAAATGAAGAAAAAATGAAATACATGTCTAAAATTCACACAATCAGTAAAGTACTATTAATTTTTGTTGTTTGGAGTTGTGGAATGTCATCGGCGGCAGCTCAGAAATTTTCTTTCGAGGAAAAGAAAATTGCCCTCAAAGATGGAGATACGCGTTCCGCCATTCAAGTGATACTAGAGCCAGAGATAGATCGGGTTCGGGATGCCTTCGATGAATTTATGGATGATTATCACGATGTCCATATGAATACCGGTAATCTGTTTGGGAAACACCGAATCATTGAGGCGGAAGAAGTGACCATCGATGCCATCTCACCAAACAAGATGAATTTCTCCGCCAGGATCATTGAAAACGGAGCACAAACCGAATTGAGCGTATTCGGGTCTTTTGGATTGGATTTGCAAATTACAGAGCAGGAATATCCGGTGGCATTTGCCAATATGAAAAATCTAACCATGCAATTTGTCAACCATTTTATCCCCAATTACTTCAGCACTGAGGTCAACAACCAAAAAGAAGAAATCGCTGACTTCCGTGATGATATCGACGATCTGAATAAAGACATTGCTAAAAACCACCGGAAGATAGAGGAATTGAAGGAGGAAAACACTGAAATGGAACAGGAGAAAGCGCTTTTAATGAAGAAGTTGGAAGAAGCCGAAAACGACCTGGATGCCATTAAGCAATCAAGAGTTAAAACCAGAGAGGCGATCACTCGCAGCCGAAAAATTGGATAAGTAAGGTTAATCATCTATTAAAAAAGAGCAATTTTGAAGAAGTCATTTGGTCGAGCTAAGGGTAGAAACTTTGCCTGAAGTGACCTTTTCATTAAAAACCGTCTTGGCAATATTAATAATTTCAAACGCTAAATTTAATATGGAAAATTTAAACAGAAGGGAATGGCAAATAGAAGAAAAACAGGAGGAAATGATCATGACGATACCCGAAGACCGGGAAGAAGAAGAATTCGACGTCACGGTCGAAAATGGTTTCATGACCATTTCTTCTCAAGACGGCAACAACCTGACGAGCTTCAAGTTGGCTGAAGATGCCGATTCGGATCACATCGCTGCCGTAGTCGAGGAAGATAAGACCATCGTACACATTCCCAAATTTTTGTTTGAGGTAGTTAAATCCGCACTTAAAAGAATTATTCCGACCACCTAGAGGTATGAATTCGAGCTTTGACCTTCCTCCCGAGGAGCAGGTGATCCGGCGAAATCGCGCTATTACAGCTTACTACGCACAACTTTATCAGAAGGAGCCTCTCCTCTATAAATGGACGGGAATGGCGGCATTCGCTTCTTTTCATATCGGGGAAAAATTACAATTGTGGAACTGGAAAAATTCAGGGATCAAATCCTTCGCTGTTACTTGCAGAAAAAAGAATCGTACCCTGGAAGACGACTTCCAGGTTATCAGGGTACTTAATAATAAAATCTTCTCCGAAATCGGATGGGTACATCTTGCTTTCGGCCGGATGGATTATCAAGCATTTAATTCCCTTTTAGTAGAAAAGGGCAGACATCCGATAATCATCCATGCTTTTGAAAAATTAAATAATGCCCGAATGCAATTAAAGCGAGGAGGAGATTCGGCATCGGTCAATAATTTGATTTGGGAAGCCAACGTAGATATTCTTTGGCATGAGCAATCAGAAGTTGTGCAGCCTTTATTTGATAAGCTGAGCGATCTGTTTTCGGGGGCTATGACCTTTTTTGCCGGTTTTGATTATCAGATCAATCATTTTCCGACCAGTCGGAAAATGCGCTCCAGGTTTATTTTGTTTATGCTTATCAATGGTTTTAGCCTTCTAAGAAAGGATTGGTCGATACCTGAACTTACGAATCTTCAACATCGCTGGTATTGGATTCGCCATGACATCATCAGGAAATGGCAAATTGTTGAATCCAAGAGGGGTTTGATCAACACGGAAATCGAAATACTGGCCCGGTTAGAGGATAGAAATCTAAGAATATAACCACCATCATACCGTTAAAACCTCTTCGAAAATTCAATTCGCACAAATGTGTGACACGACCGTTTCAGCGATGATTCGTTGCCCACTTGCTGGAATGTATTCCGAAAGTCATAACCCATGACCCATCTTCGCGCGCGAAGGTGGGTTAATACAAATAGCAAATTTATCTGGTGTCTGCGAGAAATAATGGTATTTAGGAAATACGACTTTGGGGCATATCCCGGTGGGTGGATTCAAAATAACCTTGTGTTAGAAATCAAACAAGTACATTTGCTTCAAGCAATATTCAAGGTTACTTGTACTCAGGGTTACAATCGCGTTAATAAGGGTATGGCCTTAAGTTCAATGATATATCGGCAACCGAATCCAAAAAATTTCGGACCGCCTCTTTTTCAGATGATCCATCCTCGTTGATTTTAGTTATTTCACCGGGGGTCAACCAAACCATTAAAGGGGGATCGAATTCTACAAAATCGGATTGTTTTGATAAGGATTGTGCTTTCAGACCAAGGCTCGCGGTGAAAATGATTAAGAAAATTTTTGCGCTCATCCTTATGAAATAACCCGTGTCAATTCCTTTTTCGAAATGCTTTCCATCACGTAATTGCTGCAGGCCATGATTTGTAGTAAGCCTGCTTGCAGAGCCTTTCCGTAGATTGATTCCGGCTTGGCGTCAAGTAATCCTTTTGCTTGTTGATGAATGTTGCCCATCCTGGACAGTTGTAAATTACGGGTAGCTTGGACGGGCCGGTCAGATTCGCGATAAAAACCCGGCTCATAAACAAAGCTCTTCAGCTTGACTGCATCCGGTTTGCAGTAAACAGCGGCATACGTAAGATTGTCTTTTTGCATCTGCTCATAGTAAGAAATGAATTCCACCAACCAGGTGTCGATGTCCGAGAATTCCGGCCGAATGGTATGCATTCTGATCAAATTCCGCTGTTGGACCAAATGGAATATTTCCTGGACATTTTCTATGCTTATTTCAGTGATAGCCGCACCGGGGTCCAGGTTTCTTTTGTGGGGGTCGGCGTTTTGCAGCATTTTCAGCAGGTAGACGTCCTGGTAAATGGCTGCTTCCGGCAAATCGTTCTCATTTTGATGCCCAAGTGTTTTGGTAAATGTCCTGTGGGCGATCTGGCCGCAGCAAAGGGCAAATTGAGTTTGTGCCTTGTCCTTTTGCGATTCATCCTGCCATATCTCTCTGATGCCGGTCATCACCTCCATTAATTCTTTGGTAGCAATTTGCCAGGCTTTCCCCAATTGGAAATAATCCAGGTTGATGGTCAAGGCGTCGCGGGAGTCTTGAGGCATATCCACCAATTGAAGGAGCCGAACGAGGTCTTCGCCCAAGAAATACGGTGTCAAACTGCGGTTGCCGATGGCTTTGGTCGAGGGGAATTGGCCGGCATGGGGAAATACCCAGTTGTTGGCCTGGGCAGTGGTGCCCAGCGCTGCCAGTACGGAAGTGCCGATGAATTGTCTTCTATTTAAAGAATTTGCCATTTGATCGATTTTTGATGATGTTATTGTTTCCCCTCTTCAGCCATTTTCACGTAGTAATCGAGTTTTTGCTTATGCGGCTGACCGATCCGGAAATTGACCTTGGCCTGATCCAGGGAGATTTTCTTCTCGAAATAATCGCTGCACGTTTTCATGAAGTCGTACCCCAGTTTCAAGGACTGTGCGTACAGGCTTTGTTGATCGGTGCCGATCAATGCCTCCTCCAGGGAAACCGGTGGTTTTTCCTTCCTTTGCACCGCCCGGGCAATTTTAATAATAGGATCTTCCGGATTGTAAAATTTCGGATCGATGATGTACTGTCGCATCCGGTTGGGGTGGGCCTGGTGACGTGCCTCCGTATAGCGATCGATTCCAACGTAAAAGCGTTGCCGTTCGTCTTCCATTTTTTTCCAATCGCCTTCCCAGTTATCGGCGGTTTGTGGTAGAAAGGCCTTTTTGCTGCCTAGTTGAGCGGCAAAGCTGCTTGATAAGGCAGTTTCCATTCGATTGACCGGTATAAAATCGGCAGCGGGATGTCCGGACATATCGGGCCTTAAAATTGCCGGATGGAAAGGTTGGTCTTTTCCGCCGGCGTAAACTTCGTCGAAGGTGACGGCATCGTGATAAATGCTGGCGTGGGAGGGACCCGGAAAGCCACGTACGTAATAGGCCAGGTCGGTGATCCTGAAAACCGGTTTGAAAGTGCGGTCACCGGCCAGGTGGCCGGCCCAGCCCAAGATATAGGCCATTTTCCTGCCGCTGATTTCATTCATTTGCCAGTTTTTTCTCCACTTGGTCAGGGAGGGCAAGATGAAGGTATCTCCGGATCGCGTAACGCTTCCGAGCCGCAAAATATGCGGATACCGAAGGATACAATCTTGCATATCGCTGTTGAAATCCGGATGTTGACAGACGACCCTGGCACTGTCTTCCGCTACCGCCAGGTGGGTTATGTGTTCGGACATGATTGGTACTCTTTAGTTTGCACTAAAAGCGGTCGGACGGCTCTGTGATGCCAGCCGAACAACTTGGTCGGGTCGACCGACATTGTTTAGACAGAGCCGTTAGACCGTTCTAAAACTCTATGCTCATTATTCAATTTTTGTACACCTTCTCGACATAGCTGAGCCCCGCTCCATTGGTGGCAACGATTACATACATGCCGGAAAGCAAGCGGCTGACGTCGATGGTCATCTTCGGTTGTTTATGAGTTTCGAAATAGAGCATTCTGTTGCCCACCATATTAAAGACCTCTACCCGATCGATGTCTTCCATTTCGATGATCAATTCCCCTTTTACCGGGTTGGGATAAATGGAAGCTTCTACTTTACCAAACTGGTAGGTGCTGGTGGAGATGCTCTGGTCCCACCAGGTCAGGTCACCCACCGGTTGGCCGGCACTCGAACCGGTATAGGCGGCATGATCCATCGGGTAGGTAAAGTCAACCGTAGTGACATCAATGCCATAGGAGGGTAATTCAGCTTTCTGTTCCTGGTCCAGATTGTACTGGTCGACAATGAATGTAGTCAGATCGCCGGCGTCGATCGGAAAATTCGTAAAGGTGAATCGCTCCTCGGCAATGACGTTACCGGGCTGGTCGTTCACCAATCCGGCCATGATGGGTGCATAAAATGCATCGTCCTCGATCTGGTGCGTCGAGGAATCCGGCTGTGCTTCCACGACGGCCGGGTCGACGTAAAAATGGTTGTTTCTCCAATCGATGAACGGCAACTGCAGTTCAGTGTTGATGGTCGTATCCATGCCCGTTATTACGGTATCGAGAATAACGATGTTGGAATCCAGGTTGAATACATACCAGTCCAATTCGAAATTTTCGCGGTTGCCGAAAAGCCCGTCACCCATCAGCGCCGGATTGACATAAAGATTGTTCTTAAAGATCAGCGAATCGGGTCGACCAAAATCGGCGCCGGCCTCGCCTGAATTTACAAAAGTATTGTGCTCAACGGTCAGCTTGCCATACCTTTTGGATCCCCGGTTACGGGTCCAGCCGCGGGTCATATTGTAAAATGTATTGTTCCGGAAGTGCGCTACGGGAGCGAAGTTACCGCGCAAGTCGAAGGCAAAACCATTGGCCCGGTTCCGGGCTTGCCCAATGCCGCCGAAGACGGTGTTTTCTACATAAACCTGGCATT
>JANQRV010000048.1 GCA_028284395.1 Saprospiraceae bacterium | reverse complement strand
CCCTTGATCGCAGCTTCCGCCAACATGAATTCTACTTCTGCGTAGTTCATCAACATGAACGGATCGTCCGTGTCCAACAACATTGGGTTCAAACGAGAGAATGCCAGTTCACGGTTGACTTCTTCCGTAGTCCCCAGATAATCTTTAATCGTTTCGGTATCAAAGCCATTTGGCATACCTACCTGATCCGCAGCATCCGTCAAATAAGGTCCTCCCCACAACCCACGAACCGAAATAATACCAAGACGGGGGTCATTTCTATCTTTCAAGAAGTCGACATAGGTTTTTGCCAACATGTTATTGGCGCCCCAATCGTCAGGGATCAATGCCCGCGAAATACCATTCTGGTTGAACCAGATATCCGGACCGGTAGCCATCGGAACAATAGCGCTGTCATCGTTGCTTTCCATCAGTGGTCCAGAAATTGCAGAGCGCGCAAATTTTTCAGCCGTACCAGGATCTACGTTAGAAAGCCTTAGAGCCAAACGCAACATCAGGGAATTAGCCAACTTTTTCCACTTGTTCAAGTCTCCCTGATAATAAATATCAGCATTTCCCAGTTCGTCGCTACCAGTACCAATGGCAGCCGCCGCTGTCTCCAACTTGGCCAACATGTCCAGGTAAATCGACTCCTGAGTATCGAATTGTGGAAAGAAAATTCCGTCAACGCCACGGTTCGCTTCGGTATAGGGCACATTACCGTATAGATCGGTCATGATGTGCATGGGAAGAATATACAATACCTGAGCCACCTGGTGTAAGTTGGTCATTTCCGGATTTGCTCCCTCCGGACCCGTTTGGCGTATGATTTCCGCAATCGGCTTTAATGCAGTATCGTATACACGATCCATATAAGCATTAAAACTATCGAGGTGACGCATGTATTTGTCACCAGCACCTCTCTCACCACCAATTTGGAGGGTGGCCATCTGCTGGATCAGACCGGCAGCCAGATTGAGATGTACTCGCCCATTTACGTAGCGGTTTTCAGCCGCCATCACTTGTCCCTGAGTAAGTAGAAAACGCCAGTCCAGCTCATTAGCTGCGGTAGGTGGAATATTCAGATCCGTCAACTCCTCGGTATCACATGAAGCCAGTGGAATCATGAACAGAACTCCGAGGATAAATATTTTATTAAAATGCTTTTTCATAATTGAATTTTTACAAGATTAAAATCCGAGTCTCAGGTTAAAACCAACAGTTCTGGTCTGAGGAACTCCATAATAATCCAATCCCTGCGCATTGGAGTTGTTGTAAGTAGACTCCACATCGATGTTTTCAACATCATCAAAAATCACCAATAAATTACGACCTACGAGAGATAATCTGGCACTGTGAATTGGGGTCTTATCCAACAGGCTTTTCGGGAAATTGTACCCGATGCTGACCTGACGCAGTTTCGCGAAGGAAGCGTCGCGAACGAAACGATCAGACAGCTGAGAATAAGCACCGTAGAATTGTGGAATCTCCGTATTATCCAGTGATTTGGTGAATGGATTTCCTTCCGGATCAACACCAGTCACCACTACGGATTCTCTTCCATTAGCTTCTACACCAGGAGCACTCCATTGCTCGACCGTTTGCTTGTGGTAGCCAGCTCCCAACAACCGCACGTTGGTACCTGAATAAAGATCTCCATCAATTTTAAAGTCAATCAGAAAATCAGCGTAGAAATTTCCGATGGTAAAGTTGTTGCTCAAACCACCCGTCAGTCGATGAACACCATTACCAAGCAGGGAAGTTTCGGTAGACCGTACGGGCTGGCCGGTATCCGGGTTAAACACCGGTTGACCGTTGATCATCTGCTGGGTAAATCCAACAATAGAACCAAAACGCTCGCCAACAATGTGGTCGATGAAGGCCCAACGAGTCCTTGGTTGTCCCAAGTTACCGGAAACCCGGATCTGGTCCAAACCCTCTGAGAGAGATACTACTTCACTGTCGTTGTAAGCCATGTTTAAGCTAACGTCCCAAGTAAATTTACGGCCCTGAACAGGCGTACCGGTCAGCAATACTTCAACACCATTATTCCTGATCTCACCAATATTGATGGTCGTAGAAACAAAACCGGAACTTTGAGCAATTGAGGCATTCAGGATGTCGTCGGTTGTCGTCTGATCGTAATAAGTGAAATCGATGCCTAAACGATTGTTCAAGAATCGCAGGTCAAACCCGATTTCCAATTCTTCGGAGGAGAGTGGTTTCAGCAATCGGTTAGGAATCGATGATTGCTGGATCCGTCCCACCGGTATACCCAAGTGAGGTTGTCTCAATCCGTAGGTCAGGTCCAAACGGTAGGGATCGGTATCTCCACCAACCTGTGCCCAGGAAGCGCGGAACTTACCGAAGGACAAGAAGCTGTTCGCCGGCAAATTAAGCAGTTCGCTAAAGATAAAGCTACCTCCGATCGACGGGTAGGTAATGTCGTTCGTTTCCGGATTAAGCGTGGAGAACCAGTCTGTCCGGGCCGTCGCGGTCAGGTAAATCCAACCCTTATATCCGATGGTGGCCGAACCAAAAACAGAGTTAATCCCTTTTTCATTGAATCCGTACCCTGGGCTCTGGTTCGCCAGGTTGTCAAAGGTATTGAAGAAAGGAATGTTGAAATTGTTTCCGGACAAGCGCAGCTCTTCAAAGGATTGACGCATCCGGTTTCCACCAACGAACACATCGACATTGATGTCGCCATAAGTATCGTTGAAGCCAATGATACCCTCGAGGTTTACTTCACGGACGCGACGCTCGCGCTCCGTAAACTGTCCTAGCCGTGCATAACCGGTTCCATAAGGCGTCAGGTCTGTTTCACGACGGGTATACCAGTCCATACTAAAGCGACCTTGAGCGTATAGAAAATCGGTAATTTGTAACCGTGCAACGTTGGAAGCAATGACCCGGTCGCGGGTATCGTCGTTACTGAATTGGTAAGCAGCCCACCAGGGGTTTTGATTCCATAAGTTGTTAGAAATCTGTAATTCTTCGCCGGGAGCTTTTCCATCTACCGGAATGTTGCCGGCAACTACAGAACCCAGTTTCTCAGGGTCTCCTCTCAAATCGTCAACGTTGTAGTTGGGAGGAAGTGTAACCAAACCTTGGAAGGCATTACCGGGAGAATCCGAAATCCGTGGCCGGTTTTCAGCTTGTTCGTGCGAGTACAGGACTTTACTGGTGATGGTCAGTCGATCTCCAAAATTCCCGGTATAGGATAAACTCACATTCTGACGATCAAATCCGGCATTGGGAGTGATCGCTTTGTTTCTCAGATCCGATAGGTTCAAACGTACGCGGTGATTTTCATCTCCTCCGGAAAAACCTAAGGTATTCGTCCAGGTAGTACCGACATCGTAAAAGCGTTTGATGTTTTCATCACCTTGGAAAGTATAAGGACGGGAAACACCGTCGAATTGCGGCACTGAACTTCCGTCTAATCTGGATCCCCAAGCATTATTATTACCGGTGTTCCAGGCTTCCTCTGCGCTCACCGGTGCGCGGCCTTCTCTACCGTGGCCATACTCCTCCTGACGCTCGAAGTGATTAAAAAAGAAATCGGCCTGGAAGTTGGAATTCACTTCTACGCCAATCCCCTTGCGGGACGTACCGCTCTTGGTCGTAATCAGGATTACACCGTTGGAAGCCCGAGACCCGTACAAAGCCGCCGCGTTGGCACCTTTCAAAACACTAATGGTCTCGATGTCATCCGGGTTAATACTGGACATACCATCACCTTCGTCCTGACCACCCCAAAGACCGGCCTGTCCGAAGGAAGAGTTATCGATGGGTACCCCATCTACTACGTACAACGGTTGGTTATTTCCATCGAGCGAGGTATTACCACGAATGATGACCCGCGTAGAACCCTGTGGCCCCGACGCAATGTTACTTACATTCACACCGGCCACTTTTCCGGCCAAGGCGTTGGCGATGTTCACCTCCCGCGCTTCCTGAAAACCCTCTCCGCCGACTTCCGTAACGGAGTAGTTCAAGGCCTTTTTTTCACGCTTCATACCTAGAGATGTAACAACCACCTCTTCCAAATCAACCCCAACTTCCATCGCCAGGTCGATCACAGATTGATTGCCAACTTCTACTTCTTGCGTTCCATATCCAGTATAGGAGAATTGTAGAACGGCATCGGCGGGAACTTCCAAACTGTACTTACCTTCAAAATCCGTAACGGTACCAGTAGAGGAACCCTTGACGATGATACTCACGCCAATAAGAGCTTCTCCATTTTGCTGGTCAGTCACCGTCCCAGATACTTGTTGCTGCGCCCATGCCGAAGTGGTCAAAAGAACCGCAAGCAAAAGCAGAAATAAATTTTTTACCATGATTCATAATCATTTAAGTGAGTAAAAGTATTCAAGCTAGTGTATAGAGTAATGGGTATGTCTTTCAAAAAAGATGTATCATTCAATGAGGATCTACAACCAATTTGAAAATCAGAGTTACTACTGGAATTGGTTAGGGGAAGTATGATGATAGAAACGGAAAATATGTGTAGGCGCACTAGGGGAAACCTCCAGAAAGAGATTATTAGAAACCGATTAATTTTACAAAAAGAAACTTTAGGCGCTATTCTTGTCACTAAGGTCTAATTAACCTCACGGACCACTCACCACCATAATAGATGCGTAATTCCGCGAGTCGTTGGCTGAAATAATTCCGAATTAACCAGTGTGTATCCGTGCCTTTGTTTGGAAAATCAAATGTTTTGCCCTATAAATGCCCAATATATCAAATATTTTAAGAACATCCATCCGGCCACCGATTTTTTCTTTTTTTCTTCTGCAGATCGATTGTAAAACAGAACATTATTCAAAGGCAATTTTGTATACAGTATACAAAAGTACCAAAATTTATTTTTTTCAAAACAATAGCGTAATATTTATTTATAAATCGCCCTGAAAATCAGGGTTAGCCACTACCGTTGCTGAAAGATCTGGATCCGTTCATCATTACTCGCGGCGACGACCATCGGCACTTTTTCCCCTCCTAAGAGCCGCAGCTGCTTAACGTTGTAGGGCAAGAAAAAACCGCTTTCGAGCCGGTCGATGGCCTCAAAACCTTCAGCGCCGCGGTTGAGCAGCAACAAACCAAAACCGGCATCGTTGCGTGCTGTTTCCACTTCGGCATTGTACAAATTACCGGCCAGTAGGACATCGGGCAAATCGTCCGCATTCACGTCCTGTATGACAAAATCATTGATCGAAGACACCTGAGCTTCCTGGGGCAGCAAATGCATCTCAAAGGTACCGTCTCCCCGGTTTTCAAAATACGCGCTGCCAAAGGTATGGGCTTGTAAATTCAAGGCGTTTTCCAGGTTTTCCTTCCCGTATACCTGGGTAGCATCCGAGCTGGCGAAGATGTCGTAGGTCTCAAACTTTTCCTTCAGCATGGGTACTTGTTCGGAGGAACATTGACGGCCGCGCAATGGGTATTGAATCCCAAAGTTGTAATAGGTTAGTACGATGTCTTTTTTGCCATTCTCATCGAAGTCGTAGTAATAGACCTCAAAGGGTTCTTCCGGAGTAGCTTTGTATTTGTAATTCAAGCCCAGGTTCCCCCCTAGTATATCGAGATCGCCATCCAGGTCCAGATCGGCCGTCGTGACACTAAACCACCAGCCTTCGGTGCCGGCCAGTCCATTTCCCGCGCTAACTCTATGCAATTTCCCCTGGTCATTTCGGAATATGGTCATGGGCATCCACTCTCCGGCCAACACGACGTCTTCCCAGCCATCTCCGTCGTAATCGAACCACGAAGCTTCATTGACCATACCAATCTGAATCAGTTCCGGTGCCTTACTGGTCGTCACATCGATCAAATGGCCATCTCGGTTCTCCAGCAAAATACTGGAAGTTGGTTCGGGATAAGCCCAGGGTACATGATGCCCTGTGATCAGCAGGTCGACATCTCCATCACGGTCAAAATCATTCGGAAAAACACCGGAGCCACTGATTTTCAAGCCCGGGATCCGATCCTCTCCCGACGAAAAGTGGCCGTTACCGTCATTCAGATAGAGTCGATCGTGATAGGAATCGGAGGTGGGGTTAAACTCATTCCCGCCGCTCACTACGTAGAGATCGAGATCGCCGTCGTTCTCCAGGTCAAAAAAAGCGGCTCCTACATCTTCGTGGATCTTTTCCCGGGCCAGTACTTCCTGGAACGCTTCTTCAAAACCGCCATCGGCCCGTTGTCGAAACAGGGCTCCCGGTTTGCCCGCCGAACCACCTACGAAAAAGTCTTCCAGGCCGTCGTTATCGACGTCGCCTACGGCCAGAGCCGGTCCGAGTGTCGACATTTTTTGCGGTAGGAGCACCTGTGTTACGTAGTCATCGAATTTGTTTTCTTCGTGTCGATAATCCAATCCGGTTTGCTCCGTGATGTTTTCCAATAAGGATTCGGGCGGCGACCCAATTTCCGCCGAAGCCTGACCGGCCGACGCACTGTATTTCACTTCCAGTAACTGATTGGCTTTCACATTGGTCCTTAAGGTCTCCTGGCCATCCGACCATTGGATGCGCAATTGATCGACCACCTCCAGCTGGCCCAGCCCAAAATGCGCCAGGTATTCGCTGGTGGAATACATGCCCCGAACACCGGTTAGTTCATAAAACTGGGTCCCATTCCGGGTTTCGATCCATACTTTAGTGCCCATCTCCGTCACGTGCGGTGCATCGGCAATGGGGCGAATCCTCAAAAAATTACCGGTTTGCTGATCCGACGACTGGTTTTCGTAGATCATGGCCTGGTCATTGATGTTGTTGACAATGAGATCCAAGTCGCCATCATTGTCCAGATCTGCATAGGCCGAACCATTGGAGAAGGTCTTTTCTTCCAGTCCCCAATCGCTCATTTTTTTAGAGAAAGTCAGATCGCCGTTATTTCTGAACACGTAGTTTTGCAATTTCTCGGAGGGGGTCAAAGCCAATGTTTCATCGATATCGACCACTTCCCAGAGGCTGGTAATCTCCTGGTCCGGATTCTTTTGCAGATGTTCGTAAACGGCCTTTTGAATGTGTTTGGCAAAGGCTTTCGAGGCGTCGTTATTGCGAATATCGCGCATCAGACCATTGGTAATGTATATATCCTTCCAGCCGTCGTTGTCCAGGTCGGCCATCAGGGCCGTCCAACTCCAATCGGTCGAGGCTACATTTCCCAACTGTGCGATGTCGCTGAATTGACCTTCGCCGATGTTCAATTGCAGCATGTTGAACATGTACTGATGATGACCACCTTCATCGACCACTTTCCAGAACGCCTTGGGGTTCATGCCGCTCATATTGGCTTTTAGGCGGTAATTGTCTTCCGCCACCATATCCACTACGATCATGTCCAGCCGACCGTCGTTGTTGATATCCCCCGCATCCACCCCCATACTACTGAACGAGGTATGCCGGAGGTTTTCGTGGATCACATCCGTAAAGGTCCCGTCGCCGTTATTTATATAGTACCAATCTCCCGCCCAGAAATCATTGGCCACGTATAGGTCCGTCCAGCCATCCCCATTCAGGTCGCTGGCGGTTACGCTGTTTGGAAAACCGGTTTTTTGCAAGCCGGCTTTTGCCGTGACATCGACGTAGCGCTGTTCCTGCAGTTCATACAACTTCGGTTGGTAGGTTTCGATGAGCAACTCCGTTCCGGCAAATTTGGAGTAATCACCGGGATTGGGGGGCTGATTGAGTAAAAACAAGTCCAGGTCGCCATCCTTATCGTAATCCAGGAAAGTGGCGTGGCGGGTTCGTTGATCGTTGTCCACACCGTACTGCCGCGCTTCTTCCCGAAAGGTCTGATCGCCGTTGTTGATGTACAGTTTATTGCGCCGCAGCTCCGGCTCATCGTCATAAAGTTCCCGGGTCACGTAGATGTCGAGGTATCCATCTCCATTGACATCTCCCAAAAGCACCCCCGAAGACCAGCCTCCATTATCGACGATTCCCGCCGATTCAGTAATGTCTTCAAAAACCATATTGCCCTTATTCAGGTACAACTGATCCCCTACCTGGTTGCCGGCGAAGTACAGATCCGCCAGGCCATCATTGTTGATGTCTCCGGCGGCCACGCCCGCACCTCCATAAAAATTAGAGTAGATCAGGATGTTGTGATCTTTTGTGTCTGCCAGTTGATTGTTGAATTGGATATTCGTCTGTTTGGGGCTCAGCAGATGAAAAAGCTTGCCGTTATCGGCGGTATGAAATGATCGGTAGGAAGCAACCGAACAAATCGAAACCACTACTATGAATGCTAGGGCCGTTTTCACAATCTTGAAAGAAACTTCAATCTTCATCGGGAATATCACTTTTGATGATGTAAGAAGAGGCCGGAAATATAGTTAAAGTATTTTTTGTGGACAAAAGCGTATTTTGGGCAATGCTTTCGATTCTCAACCGATACAAATGGCCCATTTTACTGGCTATTTTTTTATTTCTCAGCCCGGTCGCCAGTAGAGAAACGGAAACCGTCATTTTTTTGCTGCTACTGTTGGGCTTGATCCTCTCCGTTACTTTGTCGATTGCCTGGCTTATTCAACGCCGGAAGCTAAAACAACTGGAGCAAGAGAAGATGAAAGCAGAACTCGAATTGCTCAAAAGTCAGGTCAACCCTCACTTTCTCTTTAATACACTCAACAACTTGTATGGCCTCACCATCGAAGGGAACAAAGCCGCTCCTGAGGTCATCCTTCAACTATCCTCCCTGCTAAGGTATACGATTTACGAAGGAAAGAAAGAATTTGTCAAGTTAAAGGACGAGATCAATTACCTGGATCACTACATCCATTTGCAAGGCATTCGCCATCGAAGCAACCTCGCAATAGATTTCAAGAAAGACATTGAGGATCGGGAACTGGAAATCGTCCCGTTGCTCTTTGTAACCTTACTGGAAAATGCCTTTAAGCACGGCGTAGAAACCAAACCCAAAACGCCCTTTGTAAGCATCGACTTACTGCACAAAAAAGACCAATTGACATTCCGGGTCAAAAACAACTACAACCCCGAATTTCGAACGGAATCCGACGGACAGGGATTGGACAACCTGAAAAAGCGCCTAAAGCTTCAGTACCCCAGCCACCATTCGCTCGAATTGGCAGAAGAAAAAGACTCGATTTTTGTCAGCACTTTAACCCTGGACCTTAGAAACGCTTAAATGATTGACCATGGTGAAATATCTAATTGTTGATGATGAGCCCATTGCCCACCGGATTATTGAAAAATTCTGTGCGCCCTTGGACTTCCTGCAACGGGCCGGCAACTGTGATGATGCTTTCGAGGCCATGACCTTGCTCAACAATCAAGCGATCGATTTGATGTTTCTCGACATTAACATGCCCCATATGAAGGGACTCGAACTGCTCAAGACCCTGCCCGAACCTCCAGTGGTCATCATTACTTCCGCCTACCAGGAATACGCCCTGGAAAGCTACGAATTAGCCGTTTGCGATTATCTCCTCAAACCCTTCTCCGAAGACCGGTTCAGATCGGCAATAGAAAAGGCCCGACAGGAATTGGAAAGAAGGAAGGCAAAGCTGGAAAAGAACCTGCCCCACGTCCCTAAAGAATTCATCTTCGTCCGGGCCAACAAAAAGATCCATAAATTGCCGTTTAACGAAGTCAAATACGTGGAGAGTTTCCGCTCCTACATCGTAGTTTATCTCGACCAAACCG
>JANQRV010000014.1 GCA_028284395.1 Saprospiraceae bacterium | reverse complement strand
ATGTTGGGGATCTCCATGCCGTCGAGGTAATACACACTTTCATTAGGGGCTCCGCCGCGAATGATTACATCGTTCCGAAAACCGCCAATGCTACCGCCGACCCCCGGCAAGGACTGAACAACCTTGGCAATGTCGTTGTTACCTCCCGGATAAGTAGCAATCTCTACCGCAGAAAGTGTCTGCGTACTCAATGGTGTGATGACATCCTCTATGCTGCTGGCTTTCACCACCACTTCATTCAGAGATTCAACTGCCTCCGTAAGCTCGAAATTTAATTCCGGGTTGCCGGCTGATTTTACAATTACATTAAAGAGCGTTTGGGCTTCATACCCCAGATACTGGGCCGTGATCGCATAACTTTGGGTTGGTATGTCAGCAATTTCATAATATCCGTCAATATCCGTGACGGTTCCTTTTTCGATGTCGTTGATCTGCAACGTTGCTCCGACAAGTGGCTCTCCCGTCTTGGCATCCTTTACGTAGCCGTTAAGGGTTCCGAGGTTCTGTCCATGTAGACCTTGACTCAACAAGTAGGCAGCCATTAACACAAAGAATTTTATACGAAATTGGAACATTTTTAGTCTAGTTTTGAATTAAATAATGTAACCAAAACTATTGCGGGGAATAATTGTTCTAAAATTTTAGTTAAAAGTTGTAAAAAAAAATGTTCAATATTGTAATTTTAGAGGATAAGTTCAATGACTAAGGCATTTTGGGATGAGCAGGAAAAATGAATTACTAAAGGACCTGGTTGATGAGTGGAGCAGTTACACCTCCGGAGATCGCCCTCTCCACCTGGCCGATTTTGCCGAATGGCTAAGTGATAAATACGTCGCTTCAGAAAACCGGGGGCTTCCTGCGACCGTGGAGAAGGAGATCGAGCGGGAAAGTTTGGACAATACCGTAGCGCGGTATTTTGGAATGCTCGTACAGCTTTCCAATGTATGGATCAAGATCACCTTCAAGGGAACGCCTTTCCAGGGCTTTGAAGATTACGGCATCACTCAGTTTATTATGCATTCCGGAACACCGACCAAGTCCAGGGTGACGGAACGGTCCACTTTGGAGCGCAGTACAGCTTTCGAAGTGATCAGGAGGATGCAAAGACTAGAATTGGTCGAAGAATTTCCCGACCCAAACGACAAGAGAACCAAGCGGGTTAAAATTTCCCCAAAAGGTAAAGCGGCCCTGAAAGAGGCCGACGCCAGGGTCGACCAAATATCCAGACTTATGATGGGAGACCTTACGGAGAATAAGAAATTTGACTTACTAAAGTTGTTATTATCACTAACTCAGTTTCATGTAAAGGAGTATCAAAAGGGTACGGATGAGGTGGAGAAAAACTGGTTTACCGGGGAACTGCTATAGCATCACTGATCAAAAAGAGTCGCCGGCAATCCGCGGGAAAAAGTTGTTTTTGCCGCTTCTGATCTGCTCAATCCCTTTAACTTCACCCGATTTATTGCGTTTGAATATCATCGTCGTACCGCTGGCGGGCAGGTAGTATTTTTTGCCCGCGATGGGATAGAATTCGTTTTCGCCTCTAAATGATTTTCCATCCCTTTGGCTGATCACAATTTGGTTTCCGTTGTTATCGTACCTACCGTTTAAAGATTTCATCGACTCAAAGGCGTTCGCTATCGGTGGGGGAAAAGCAATGGGCGTGCGTTTTTTCCTGGCTAGGATATTGCGAATTTCGTTCCGAATCTGCCAGGTAGCGGCCGATCTTAAATTGGTCAGTATGATCAGGGTCCATTCCGCCGCCGGTAAAATGTCGAAGTATCCTTCATAGCCGCTGGTACGACCAGTCCAGCCGATCCACCTTCTGGCAGCAGAGTCGGTTTGCTGCTCCTGGCGATCAATGCCCAAGATTCCGTTTTTGAGCGCGGTGTTAAAACGAAATAAATCCAGTGCTGTAGCGTAGATCGAACCCGCACCGTGAAGGTAACTCAAGTCTTTAGGTTGGGCTTTCACAACGGTCAGTCCGGCATCATCGGTTCCGAGGAAAAAAGGATAAGCTCGGTCTTTCATCAAATGTCTGGAGGACTCGCAAGTAGCTCTATCCATGCTTGCCGGTTCAAAAATTCGCCTTCTAAGGACTTGCTCAAAGGGCATCCCTTCAATAGATTCAATGATGTACGCCAAAACCGTATAACCCGCGCTGCTGTACAACCTTCTGGATCCGGGTTCGAAAGCCAGACTGCTTTTCTTAATTCGATTCACGATGTCGATAGTGCCCAAAGGTTGGGTTTCCTCCATTTCGGTAGTAACACGATGAGGAATGCCGGATCGATGGTTGTAAAGATGATCGACCGTGGGCAAGGTGCCGTTGGGGCCTATCGGAAAATCCTTGACGAAATCTGAGACCGGTCTGTTCAAATCCAATTTCCCCTCCATTACGAGGATTTCCACGATAACTTGGGTCATTAGTTTGGAGATGGAAGCAATGGCGAAGCGGGAATGTGTTTCGTTGGGAGCTTGCAATTCCCAATTTGCAAAGCCGAAGGCCTCCGAATAAAGAACTTGTTCTCCTTGACAAACCATGATTACGCCGCTGAAAAGATCCTGATTGGCCAGCGGACCTACCACTTCATTAATTTGGGATGCGATGTCATTATTCCCACGACCATCTTGTCCAAAGATGGGGGAACAAGCATATAGGTATAATGATAAAAGCAGCATGTATCTCTTCATATGATTTTGCTTTGTGGTCGCCAAAATGCGCCCTTTTAGCTACTTTGACAAACCGGGATGAACCAACTGCTCAAAATCGTCATCAATAACGATCGAGTTATCCGTACATTTAATGCTGTGAACAGACGGAGATCATATCATGTGTACTTGTTGGCCATTGCATTGACCGGATATACCGCCATTGTATTTCTCAAAGGGTATACACGCTTCAGTGGGAAGGCCTTGAATGAAGAGTACCATTACAGTGATTTTCGTCAAAACGCAGGAGATGCTGTGGAGTGGTCCGGTCAGGATTTTTCCGATGAAGATTGGAGTACAGAATTGTTCTCGCTAAAGGGAGTTTATTGGATCCGGGCCAAAATCGCCCTTGAGAAACCAGTGAAGCCCTACCGTAAACAAAGCATCAAGGTTTGGTTGAGGGGGGCCTATGATTTGTATTGGGATGGCCAGTTGATTGGTCGAAATGGCCAAGTAGGACACGACAAGACCAGTGAAACAGCGGGGTTGTACCAACAACTCTACATTATTCCCGACTCATTGGCGACCTTAGGTATGCATCAAATTGCCATGCGGGTCTCCAATTTTCATGACTTTCACATGCAATATCCCCGAATCATGGTGGGAGAGTATCTCAAGTTGTCCAGGGAGCCGTTGATTTTGACATTGTTCATTCATTTATTAGCGGGCTTTTTTATGTTGGCTGCGCTCTACTATTACGCTTTATTTTTCGTGGGGCCCGATCGGCAAAAGACCTTTGTCATTTTAGGATCCCTATGCCTGTTCCTTTTTGCCCTGACGATCATGGAATACCTTAAATTCTACTATCAATATCCATATTCATTCCAGAAAATCAGGTTGTTGATAATCGGGCAGCTCATTTTTGGTACTTCCCTGTTGCTGCCCTTGCTCTTTTTACACCACTTCCGAAGGCGACGCAAATTTGCAGTAATGCTGGTAGTAAGCATTTCATTACTCTGTGTCCAGTATTTTGTATCAGTACCGGATGCCCAGGCTTATTTTATGATCTTAATCGGAATTACCAGTAGTTTGGCCATCACGCTCGGGGCCGGGGCCGCTGGTCTACCCAATGTCCGTACCTATGCGATCGGACTCCTTTTGTGCTCCACTTGTTTTTGGTTCCATTTCGACCTATCCCTATTCTTGGGTTTTGCGCTACTCATTGCCATTTTCCTCTATGCGTTGGCCATAGAACGAAAAGTGGAGAAAACTCGCTATGAAGCGTCTTTGGTCAAGGCAAGTCGACTGGAAGTGGAATTATTAAAAAAACAAATCCAACCTCACTTTTTGGTCAACACTCTGACTTCTTTGATCAATGTGGTGGAAGATCATCCGGAATTGGCAGCAGACTTTATCTATGCACTATCTGACTTATTTGACATTCTTAATGATGTATCCAGTCGCACGACCATACCCGTTCAACAAGAAGTCAGTTTATGCCGGGCCTACCTCCAGGTAATGAGTTATCGGAAAGACACGGAATACGGCCTGGATACCATTGACCTGAACCAGAGAGAAGTACTTCCCCCGGCTGTTTTGTTGACGATATTAGAAAACGGTCTTACTCATAACAAAGCCCTGAACGGGAAAATGAATTTTACCATTAAGTATTGCCAAAGCGAGGTTGGTAAGACCTACACGACAGTTGCCTCAGGTCAGATGCGGAAAAGAAAGGGAAAACATCATCGGGGTACCGGCCACCAATACATCCAAGCAAGGTTGAAGGAATGTTACGGTAATCGTTGGTCTTTCCAGTCCGGACTAGGTCTGACGGGTTGGGAAACCAGTTTCACCATATTGGCAGCGCCATGAATGAAATGCTCAAAATACTGATCATTGAAGACGAGAAGAGGGTGGCAGACCAACTAAAGAAAATGGTTAAAGCATACTTATGCCAGGTAACTCACCATATTGCTGTCCTCTTGGATCTGGAGGATGCCATTGACCATTTACAGACCCAAAAGGTCGACCTGGTTTTGTTGGATCTCAATCTAGATGGGGAAGACGGCTACCAGTTATTGGAAACCTTTCCAGCATTGGCCCATCAAATAATCGTAACGACCGCGTACAAGGCCAAAGCAGCCGAAGCATTTGATTACGGCGTTTTGGATTTCGTGCCAAAACCATTTCGGAAAGATCGACTTGAAAAAGCGCTACATCGATGGCAGGTGCGTCGAAAGGCAATCGATCATTCTACTCAATATCTCGTTTTGAAACATGTTCATCGCAATGAAATTATTGAGGTCGACAAAGTGGTCTTTATTCAAGGTGATGGTCATCATTCCCTATTACAATTAGAGTCTGGCCCTTCGCGGTCACACCACAAATCTCTGGACCAATTATCCCAATTGCTTCCCAAACATTTCGAAAGAGTCCATAAATCCTACATAGTCAACAAGAAAGCTATCCAACAATTGGATATCTTGCCCGGCAGTAAATATTTCTTTAGAACTTTGGGGGGCTTTAAGGTACCGGTTGGAAGAAAATTTTACAAGCGCTTGAAAGAAGGTTTCATATGATACCAGTCAATCGATGGTTCGCACAAATCGGGTTCCGTAAGCAATACTGCGCATCCCGCCGTGCCACCCTCCATAAGGTCGGAACGAGACGGGACTGAAGGGATTGAATGCATGATAATCTCTCTCGTAGCCATAAAAACCACCTCCCCGAAATCCGATTCCGCCAGAATTCTCCTTACCGATGGGCCAGGAAGGATTGGTCGCCCTCCCATCACCGGTCAGTATCCCATCTCCGTGCGTTCCTTTATAGCTTCGTCCTTTTTCATGACCAACGGTAATGACCCGCTCCCAAAGGCTTCCCGCTAAATCCATTACCCAATAATGGGAAGCGCCAAAATATTTTTTGTGGTCATCGGACATTAATGATTCCTTCCAGCCGTTGCGCATTATGAGATTTCCAGCATGATCCGGGAGTCTTTGAATGTGTTCCTTTCCAGCCAATCCCCAGGGAAAGTCTGGCCCTGTCGGCATTGCCGGCCCCCTCGCCGCCTTAGTGTATTCCAACTCAGTCATGGGACGCAGTCCAGCCCAGTCTGCGTAAGCCATGGCATCGTCCCATCCTACAAACGGACAGGGCCTGTCGGGAGACCTGGTGATGAATTCATCGTCAACCACGACGATCGATCCGCTGTAGTCATCTTCCCGATCGATGCGTCGGCTTTGTTGTTGCTCATCACTCAGGTTGTTCAAAAAATCAACGTATTGCCCCTCGGTCAGTTCGTATTTCATGATGTAGAAGGAATCGAAACCCTTGGGATAAGTGGAAGGAATGCGACCTTTCGGTTCGCCTTCATAACCTTCTTTTACTTCAAAGTAAAGATCTCCTTCCGGAGAGATTTCAATCTCCTGTTGCTCGGACTCGACTCGAACCAGACCATTCGATTGATGCTTTTTGGGGTTGTAAAACTGACCATGGTCCCTATTAACAGGGTCTGGACTACCCAGAAAGTAACCGTCGGAAGGGATTTCGACCATTTCCACACCAAAGATGTCAAAAGATGAATTTCGAGTATCGGTCCCCGCAAAACTTTCTGGTGCTACAGCAATCTTTAATGTCACATTGATGTCTCCTCTAAATGGTTGAGAAGGGAAAATATGCAGGCCAACACCGTCCGGAGCAACTGCAAAAATCAAATTTGGATCCGGCTCGCCGAAAACATTGACCACCCGATGTCCGGTTTGTAAAAAGGGTAGGTGTCTGGAAGGTCCATCTTTGGATTTCAATTTGCCAAAAAGCCAGATGGCATCGTAGTTGCGTTCATTGTGCCAGGCATTTTTCCAACTTAAATTGAATACAGTATAGGCCGTGGTGCCTTCTAAATACAGGATGGGTTTTGAGATGCTAAGCTCGGAAGCAAGGCCAATGTTGGTTGCTAGAATCAGGAAGAAAAATGGGATGTTTTTCAAGGTAGACGATATTGGTTGTTGCAAAGCTATGTAAATATTTTTACAGAGCCAATAGCCATGTAATTTTTTTTACATTACATTACTGGTATTCCCCTTAACAGCTCTTGACCAACTACTTATTTCTTCAAACTCTTAATCCGTAGCATTAAACTGTTCTTATAAGTCTGACCAATTGGCACCACATGTTCCTGAATAAAGATTCGATTGCCTTCGATCACTCGAATTTTCCTGGTTGCTACGATGAACGATTTGTGTACCCGTAAAAAGCCATCACTTGGGAAAACGTTTTCCAACGAGGAAATTTTCTCATGACAAATGATCATCTCTTCTTCCAGAAAGATCTTGGTATAGTTGCCATAGGCTTCAATAAACAGAACATCATCAACGTGTATTTGGTGGATTTTTTTATCCCCCTTCAGGAAAAAATGGATAGCAGTTTTTTCTGCATTCGAAGAGGGCTCCGAAGCCATTTTTACACCAATCGCCTTGTTCATCGCTTTTAAAAAACGAGCAAAGGAAAAAGGTTTCAACAGGTAGTCTGAAACATTCAATTCGTAGCCTTCCAAGGCAAATTCTTTGTGGGCAGAAGTAACGATGGTTGCCGGCGGGTTTTGCAGGGATTTCAACAAATCGAAGCCCGATAATTCCGGCATATTAATGTCCAAAAAAATGAGATCGACGGCAGTTTGATTTAACAATTGCATGGCTTCGAATGCGTTGAAGCAATTGCCCACTTTTTGAAGGTGAGGCAGATTTTGACAATAACCTTCGATGATCCGATGCGCAATGGGCTCGTCGTCAACAATACAATATCTAGTCATGGTACGTCAATCGTTAGTTGGACCTGATACAAAGCTGGTTTCTTTGTTATCTTTAATTGATGTCGATGAGGATAGATGTGCTCTAATCTCAACCTTAGATTTTCCAATCCGATGCCAATGGGCCTTTTTTTAAGTGGCGTTACAAAGTTATTCTCGATATCGAAGCTAATCCGATGGCGTCGGGCCGTTAAGTCCATTCGAATATAGGCATCTTCTCTCATTCGCTCTACCCCATGTTTAAAGGCATTTTCGAGTAAAATAATGAACAATAAGGGGGCCACCTGATGATCTTTCTCAATATGTTTGGTGAAATGAATGTCCACCTTTTTTTGGTAGCGGATCTTATGTAATTCGATGTAGTTTTCTAAATAGGCTATTTCGCCAGTTAGAGATACGAAATCCTCTTTCCCCTCATAGATCGTATAACGCATCATATCCGATAGCTTCAACACGACTTCCGGCGCCTGGGCTGATTTTTCTACCACTAAACCATAAAGGTTGTTCAAGGTATTAAAGAAGAAATGAGGATTGATTTGGCTTTTAAGGAGTGCCAGTTCCGCCTTTGCTTTATCTGCCTTGAGCGTTCTCAACCATTTCCATTGCTCATAAGCCCAGAGAGCGGAAAAAACCGGGATCGGCATTATTATGAACTTGGAGAAATAGAAACGATGATCCGATGTAAGGTCAACCGTCATACTAAAGTCGAAGAAATAATAGGATATGATCAGCCCGTACACCGACAGCAGAAGAATTTGGTACTTCTTGAAAAATTCCGGTACAATAAAGTAAGTAGCTCCCAACCAGAAAAGGATCATCAAAGGAATGGTAATGGGGTTGTACTGGATGTTCAGATAGCGCTCCGCAATCCCGGCAGTGAAAAGTAAAGCCGCTACTCCCACGACCTGGTAAATGGGAAACTTGCCGATCAAAAAAGCAATCAATAGCCAACAAGCACCAAAAGCGAAGATATTGATAAAAGCAAAAACGGGTTTGGAGACGTAGTCGGGATTGACAATGGAAAAACTCGTACCTATCAGCGGAAGTGTCAACAGCGTGGTAATGATTCCGCCCAAGATTAAAGTCTTTATTTTTTGTGGTAGCACGGTATTCATGGTATAAAAATAGGGCTCCTTGGTTCGACTTACAATCTTTTGGACCAACACCATCGATTTTGGGTTAATCACTATGTTTTTTTTGTCGAATTGAATTGATGTGTAGTTCTTACCCCCAATTCCAAATTAGCGTCTTATTGTTGGTTGAGGGTTCAGTTCTGACTCTCAAGATAGTCCCAGGTTTAGATACACATTAATAATTGCAAAAAACAAGTATTCGATTAAAATCCGATTTTCAAAACATTCATACATTTTCCAATTTTTAAGTGCATTTTAATTTTAATAATTTTGGATTTCGTAAAATAAAAAGTATATTATCTTACTTATTAAAAGTCCTTAAAGTAAATGATATAGTATTTCCAAGACGGCCAAACTGAAAAAACGCTGATACCCTGAAAAACCCAAATCCAAATAGACCTACCAAAAGCTTTCGAAAGGGAGTTTAACTTCTGGACAAAACCCAATGGTCTACCATTGACCAAAGGAATTCTATTAATTTAAACGAATATCTATGCCTGCATGGAAAACCCTCTTAGTGCATGAATTTCTGGACAAGAACCTAAGGAACTTCAATAGCATTAGTGGTGAATTAACGACTTCCAGTGTTCCTCCTACCATCAAATCAGATATCCCCTCCGGAATTAATGTTCTTAATATTCAACAGGACCGGAGATGGATGAAATTCAACCTTGGAGAAACATTAAGTCAAGTTATTGGGGTACAAATCAAGTGTGGCTTAAGGATGCCGCATAAAAACGTTCACCTGTCCTTGGACATGATCAACCTGGGGCAATTCAAAGTCAATATGGTTATCCATTCCCACAATACCGGTAAAAGTCTGGAAGTGCGATTAGGTGGTCATTTAGCTACCATTGTCAATTATCCATCCAACGATGTAGATTATTATGATTTGGAGATCCTGTGGTTACCAAACGGGCAATTGAGAGTGTTTGTAAACGGTGAGCTGCAGCTATTTCGAAACGATTTTGCCCCAAACATGAAAATATTAGTCCAAACCATAAACATTGGAATAGATGAAGAACAGGAACAGGGGCTCCCGTTTGACTATTTCATAAAATACTTAAATGTGAAGATACTCAAGGAATTTGACGCAATAGCTCAAGTGTTGGATTTCTTGCCATTACCAAAATGCCCTCCTACAATTCCGCCACAGTGCTTAAAAAGTATGCTCAATAGACATGCCAAGATCAACCGGATGATTAGGGACTTTATGCAACAATTTAGTAAGAAACATACTTCAAATTGGGATAAGTCCGACAACGGACCAACACCAATTTCTCATGTTGCGAAACAAGCACATGCTAAGGCTAGAGCATGTGGTATCGCGTTTAAACGTGCATCAGAAGAACATTCGCAAGAAACGGCTCATTCATTCCTTAATTCCTTAGAGAAATTTCTAGTCTTTTTAAGACAACACCTTCCCGCTAAATATGAGCAAATGCTGGAGAAGATAGTAAAAACGACCACTCCAGATCCCGAGTGCGAAAAATTCAGAGAGACGTACCTCAATCAACTTGATTCTGCTTCAAAATATATGATCGATCTCCTCGAAGAAGCCATGAACATCATCCTAAATACCAAACACTATGAGTAAAGAAGCCAAAATAACTGAATTTGCCATCCAAAATGATCTCAATCTCACGGGCTTGTTAACCCACAATCAAGTGGAACAGTTGGCCCGTGCCTGGTTACCAGAAATCAGATTTCATGAGCAAGAGTTGTACCATCCAATCAACCTAAGGGATTATTTTGAAATTCCGGGTAAAATCTTTCCAACGTTACCCGAAGCGGATCAGATGGAATACATGTTCAATATTCCTATACCGGATGACTCCAGCTTTAAAATAGAAAGTTTAAGCCCAGCCGTCCTCAAAAATGATGGCCCGGTAGTGCCTTTCACTAATAGTGTAGGCCAAGTAAGCTACCTTCGAACTTCTAACGTGCTCGCATCAGGAGATAATATAGTTGAAGAGCTGTTTACTGATACTATAGGAACGGGAACGGAAATTTCTCAGGGAAATGGAGCTAAAGGTTCAAAGTTCTTTTTTGGTTCCAAGCAAACCGCAAATGGGCAGGAGGATGCAAGTGAAGGAAATCCATTTGTTCCGATGCATGAGCTGAAGATAATTGCTGAATACAAGGTATTGGTCGATCTATTAGAATATGAGCTACTGGTCGACGCCGACAATGAATATCCTCAGGATAAAGATGCTTTACGCAACGGATTTGAAATAAGCAACCTCTTTTTCACCAATCAACAGGGGCAAGGCAATACCTTCCTTCTTCCGTCCAGTGTTAGCAGAGACCTTCTTCTAGCGCTGATCTCCGCACATCGGACCAACAACAATACCCTATTTCAAAATATTATTGACACCATTCCAGCTGGCTGGAGCTTCAATTATAAAAATTGGCAGATATTAACCCAGTATGCATTTATGGAATACTACTTTTATTATGCATACAGCAATTGGAGTGACTATGAAAATGATTGGTTCTCCAATTATCATGAAGGAGATTTGGAAGGATGTTGCATCGTTTTTGAAACGCGTCAGGTGGAAAATGAATTTACTTTAACAACCCCCGACCCTTTGAATGTTGCCCCCATAGCCGTTATTTCTTCTGTACATGAGGAGTTTCAAAACCTCGACCGGTATAAGGCATTGGATCCACTTCATGCCAGGGCTGATTTGAAAGTATGGGTCGCACTGGGGAGCCACGCCACATATCTGAGTCCTGGTAATCACGATGTAGGTGACTTAGGTGTGTATGTGAATACAGCAATTGAAGAATCACCAGTGATTTTGCTTCCCATTGCCTTGGTTTTGGCAATACTGGCAGCAATCATTGAACATTTTGTTGATACTGAGGACAAGACTTCAGATCATGGAGGTTATACCGATAACAATGAACCGGATGGCTCCAGCGATCGACATTTCGGATCTGTCATTGAAACCACCCCTCTTTCAGAACAAAACAATATCTATAAAAATAATGACTCGGGAGAGCTGGCAATCAGATCCTATCCAGGAAAATATGGAGGCACGTCTGGCCTGAAAAATAGAAGTTCAAATTTTAAAAATAAATCTGGAAGGTATTACAGAAAATTAATCAAAAACGTAAATGTGATTGTGGTGGATTGAATTATGTCTTTGAAACTATACGTTTTCAATATCGAAATTGGTCAAAATGACCACGACAGATACAAAAAAAGAAGATGAATCATTCATGGCAAAGGGCTTCCGGGATAGCCGGCGTCTTAGGAGGTCTGACCTTATTCACTGGCGACTTATTGTTTCTCGCTGACCTGAAAAACAATGATTTCCTGAGCAGCATGGCACAGAATACAGACGCCAGAATTACAGCTAGCGGGCTGACAGCCTTACTGGCTTCCTGGCTATATGTGTTGGGGTTGGGGCAGATCTATTATGCATTTAAACCCTCAAAACCGATTTTTCGGAACACCATGTTGGTGAGCCTGGGCGGCATTCTCATAGCCTACGGTGTGGCACATGGATCCTACGTGGCGATAGCAGCAACGGCCAAAGTGGCCGCTCAAAATAATCTTGACCTTACAGAAAGCACAAAATTAGCGAAGCGGATCTACGATTTAATCGTGCTATTGGTGTATCCAGTTTTTGCGGTCAGTTCTTTTGTGTTCATTAAACAAGTTTGGCAAAAGAAAACCTTGTATCCCCGCTGGATGATCTTCTTTTTCCCTTTAATCCCATTTTTACTGCAGTGGATCCTTGATCCGCTATTGAGTGGTAAGGCCTGGATCATCATAATGGGGGGATATCTGAATTTGATTATGGTGGTCTTTTTTACGGCTTCGACGATTGCTTTGTGGAACAAACGATGGGCTTAGTGTGACGGATACTCTTGACCCCACTTACCGTATAAGTCACAACCGGTTCGGATTTTCCCTTGACCATCACAGGAGGCATCTGTTTCAACACAAATCGGTCGTCCAGCTCCATCCTTATTTCCTCCGTGATTAATAGGTCGGCATCGAATTTCCGGGTCAGCGCTTCCACCCTCGCAGCGACATTGATGGGATCTCCTACCACAGAAAATTTATTGAGCTCGCGGCTGCCCATCACCCCCGCGAGGACTTTCCCTCGGTGGATGCCAATGCCAAAAGACAACGGGGGTAGAGATTTAGCCTCCAGCTCTTCATTGTAGGCCTCTAAGGCGGTTCGCATCTCCAAGGCGGCCATGACTGCATCCTGCACTTGCCAAGGGTTGTTGCGAAGGGCTCCAAAAAGCGACAACATGCCGTCACCGATCAGCTCCGTTACCTGCCCGTGATGTTTGGTCAGGATCTCACTCATGCAATGGAAATAGCCATTGAGAATATTGACGACTACAGAGGGCTCCATTTCTTCACACATCTTGGTAAAACCTTGGAGGTCGGCAAACAAGACGGTGACCGAACGCATGGTGGGTTCATATACGTTATCGGAGTCGGTCAGGTGTTCGATCACTTCTTCGGGGGTAAAGCGGCCAAAATGAACTTGAAGCCGCTCCAGTTTCTCACTGGTATGCACCAATAGTTTTTCCAATTGTTGATTTCGCTTTCTTTGACGGAAATAAATCATTGAAAAAACGAACATGAATAAGCCTAAGATCAATATGTAGTTTGAAAATTCCATCACTCGAGTAGTACGGCCAATCTAACTGTTGAATTAGCAAGGGCCGCAACACCGATTGCTTCGAGCATCATCAATTCCCCTACCTCTTGAGCAAGTTCCCGAACCCTCGCTTGCATGGGGCCGTTGCGGAAGTGTATGGTTTGTCTGGTCCATGCGAGCAATTTTTCCTCCTTTTCCGTGAAGTGCGGAGAAGACAAGGTGGCCAATGCCTGCTCAAACTCCCCTTCGGTAAAACCACATTCGATCGCCATCTTACGACTTTCTGAGCAACAAAACCTACATCCCAGGCTATTGGCTACGACGGCAAACATCAATACTTTTAGTTTCCGGGACAAGATGTCGGATTCGAAAGCCCCTTTCAATGCATCATTCATGGCCCTAGCGGCCGGCAAACCGACCAGCTTTTGTACAACGCCGGGAAAGGATGTCGGTTGTCCTTCAACCAAGGACGTTTCGGTCCAGGCAATTTTTCTCAGTTTCCAGCCGATTAAAGGCCTCAATACCTTGCCCAGCATGCTATCGGGTAAGCGTTCCAACTTGTCCATCGGCGGAACGGCGATAAATGTCGACACCCGATTGACAAAACATTGATTGACGATTAAAAAAGCCATCTCCGCAACCGCTAGAGGGGAAAAACCCAAACGCAATAGTTCATCACGGTCTTTTTTGGGAGGCCTCGGATTAGATCGGGCAAGATTCCGGCAGAAGCGAATAAATGCCCTTTCCTTTTCATCCATTTCTGCCATTTGCGCATCCCTTTCAATGCTGTTGATCATCTTTTTGGAGTAACCCCAAAGGCGCATCCATGCCTTGGCAACGCCATAACAATACCGACAGGCATTTTCTTGTGCGGCAACGAGTCCGCAAATGTCCGCCAATCTTCTTGGAAACTCCTGGGCTTCATAACGAGGCCATTTGAGAATGGTCTGGCGCAGCCACAAACTTCTCGAGGTTCGGATATGTATGTCAGCAACTTGTCCAATGTCAGCTCTAACTTCTGCCTCCCATTCGGCGTTGCGCACCATGGATAAAGTCGGTCCGCTCCATTCGATTTCATTTAAAAACTCTGCCATTGGTTGTTTGGTTTTTGTGGTTGTTTGTGGCATTCAAATGCCTCTAATCAAGACTTCAATGTAATGACTATGAGGGTCAAAGGAAATGACAAATGAGTGGAGAAGGGAATAACTTGAGGGGATTTGCTTGCATTTTGAGGCGGAAGATGGGCTTAACCTGGAGGCAAAGCCCATCCCTGCGACGAGACGTAATTACAACTTCGGTATTCTCAAAACCTGCCCGGGATAAATCTTATCCGGATGATCCAGCATCGGCTGGTTGGCTTCGAAAATCGTGTTGTATTTCATTGGATCGCCGTAATATGCTTTAGAGATTTTGGACAGTGAATCTCCTTTTTGGACTTCATAAAAGTCTGCTTCAGGCTCCGGGTTGGTCACCGTAATTCTGTCGTCAACAGCGGCTACTCCATCCACGTTCCCAAGCGCCAAAATAATTTTTTCCCGATTCGCATTCGTATCGGTTGTTCCTTCCACAATCACTGCCTGACCCAGGTCGATGTTGAGACCGGTCACCGGAAGACCCAATCTGGACACTTCTTGTTTCAGTGCTTCTTCCTGGCTTAATTCAACTGTTTCGACGGCAACGTCTGCCCCCTTATCTTTCTTCTTAAATAATTTAGAGCCTGCATTTTTAATGAAAGAAAATAAACCCATTTTTTGATGTTTTGGTGAATTAATAAGTGTTCTCTATATACGGTAAATATCTTTTAAATCCTTCATTCAACATCATCGTTGCACCTTGGCTGGTAATCGTTGCTCCTGTGATGCCATCGACCTCGCTTTGACCTTTGACAATATTTTTCCCCTTCTGCACCAGGCCAAAGGTATTGTCATTCATGGCTATTTCTGTGTCAACGAACTGTTCTGTAAAGCTCTCTTCGGTGAATACCGCGCCATAGTCATCGGATTCGCCCTGATGGCCGAATTCGACTTTTAGCAGTTTTCTGGTTTTGCGGTCGATGAGCGCTTTGGCCCAGATTCGTCCGCCAAAACCTTTCCCACGGAATGCCAAAATCGCTCGTTCCGAATTTTTAATTTCAAAGATGGGCAGCCGCTTGGATTGGTTAGACCGCGATAGCTCTTTGTACAATTTGACGGCTTGCTCAAAGTGAATGTTTCGGATCGCTCCCGTTTCGTCGATTTCGCTGAATGCCAGTTCCCGGTTCAATCCGACCGTATCGGTAAAGGTCAAATCCGCAAACTGTCGGATCTCTTCTAATGCCGCAGGCATCCGGTAAGGAGGTAGAGGAACCGGTTCGGACTCAACTACCTCGCCAGACTCATTTTTACAGGAAGATAGCAACACAATTGAAATGAAAAATAAGAATAATTGCTTAATCATTTTCTTAGGGTTGTAGCACTTTGCATTTTTTTTACAAAGTATCGGTGATCAAATGGCTCAAGTGCTAGATAGCGAAAGGTCGGGAATAATGGAATGACTTATGTTATCACCCCCTGATAATATTGAATGTGTTATTGGTACGAATGTAAACAATGTGCTCTTCGGTCGTATCTGACGAAATCTGGTGGACAGATTTGCCTTTGGAGTTAAGTAAGGGATCAAAAGTAGCTTCCCCGATCCGGGTCTTTTATTACTGTTTGACCAGGTAAGGCCCGATAAATCACATTTTTGGCAATGGAGCTATTTTCTCTTTTTTCCGGTACCGATCAATACAAGATTAAACTCTGTTGTGGGCATATCTGAAAAATTGGCTACGTTTTTCCGATCGTAGTAAGTATAGTCGTTGTTAAACTGGAAAATGTCTTCATACCGTTCGAGTTTATTGTCCTGTACGGCCAGTTGGCCCTTTATCACAAATTTGTTGGTTAAAGAGTCGTAATCCAATTGCTCGATGGCGGTAGCAGGCCAATTGCTGTAAAGCTCTACGCGTTCAAAAGTATTTACAAATGGGCCATAGCGGATGAACTCGGTAGCTTTTCGCTTGCGGCCATTTAGTTTCTCCTGTTGTGCCTTTCCGATCAGCTCCGTTTCACATACAATGAACATCGGAACCCCATTCAATTCCATGTCGTATTGGCAGGTTTTTACCCCCATTTCGGTAAAGGTTTCCCCTCTTGCGGGATTGCGGGGATCATAAAATGTAAACGTGATATCCCAAGTACCGATCAGGAAATCCAGATCTTGCACAGTGGGTTTTTGCGCTACTTTTTCCTGCGCTTTAAGCGAGGTACTCAGTATACAGAAAAACATGCTGAAAAGTAAAACAGTCGGAAATTTCATTTTTTTTGGTTTTAAAATTTAAATGGATGATATCTTAAAACCAAGTATCCGATGGTCTACGCAATATGTCTTCCTTATTAATTAATTCGGCATACTTTTCTTCTGCCAGCCGGCTAGAAATTTGAATCTAATCAGTCGTTCAAGACCTTTTCCTACCACATATGATCCTTTAAAGGAGAACCAGCGGTCTTTTTCAACAAAAGTCCGACTTCTTCCCTATCTTGTTAAGAGGAAATCAAAAGCTTCCGACTGGCTTAGATGAACAAAAACATCCGAACTGTTTTAGCGCTGACCCTATTGATGGTCCTGCCCTTGTTATTTTATGCCGTTCTGCAGATCAGATCATTGGCGCAAGACGAGGAATTGGCCAATAAAATATATAAGGAGCAGATGGAGACCATTCTCTTTTCTCTAAATCAATCTGCGGAGGAAAAAATGGCACATTGGGTCCGGCGACTTGCTGCGGAACAGCAAACGGTCGCTCAAAATGCGGCTGATTTAATCTTGGAGAATGAGTCTGTACAGTTGTTGGTCTTACGGAAAGAGTCGACCCGCGAAACTCATGTCCTGGTCAATGACTACGTCCAAATCGATGCTGCTGTCGAAAAAAAGATCCACAATTGGTATTCGGGTAAAGAGACTCTGCTTCAGCAACTCACCGAATATCTCGATGCCGGTTTTCAAAAGATCCAGCCCGCGGAAAACTGGCCGCTAATACCTGAATTAGACAGCAGTCAATCCGTCATGACCGTCATGCTGTACGACCGTCACTTGGATCTTCATAATGCGCTCATCGTTTTACACCCCAGGTATTGGGTAGAAACGATGCTTGGACAGTCCATGCAGGAACTGGCTGAAGACGACCGGCGGCTGTCGGTCATAAAACATCAAGACAACCGAGAACGCTCCCAAGTTATTTATGCTACGGAACCTTTCGATTTTAAAAGTGATTACACGGAAAGTCCGCTCTGGATTTTTTCCGACACCTATCTCACCATTCAATCGAAAGGTAAAAGCTATGCCCAACTGCTGAGATCCCGGAGTCAAAGAAACCTTTTTGTGTTGCTGTCTTCCCTTTTGATCATGATCACCGGTACGGTTTTGATCATTCGCAACATCCGAAATACGATTAAGGTAGCACAACTGAAATCTGATTTCGTCAGAAATGTTTCACATGAGATCCGAACCCCACTATCACTGATCAAGATGTATTCCGAAACCTTAATGCTTAACCGGCTTCCATCTGCAGAGAAACGCCAGCATTACTATGAAATCATTCACTTTGAATCCGGAAGACTGACTTATCTGGTAAACAACATCCTGGATTTTTCTAAAATCGAAGCCAATCGAAAAACTTATGAATTGGAGGAAACGGAATTGAATCGGCTGGTGGAACGCGTCTATTCCGAATACCTCTACACCTTTAGCAAGAATAAGGTCGTTCACAATTTGATTTTGCATTCGGAGGAATTGCCAGTGATGGCAGACCCGCAGGCATTTAACGAGGCGTTGTCCAACTTGATCGAAAACGCCATTAAGTTCAGCGAGGAGGACAAGTTTGTCTTACTCAAAACCTACGCCAATGGTAATTTCGCGTGTCTGGAAATCAAGGATCAGGGGATCGGTATACCAAAGAACGTACAGCACCAAATCTTCGACAAGTTTTACCGCGTAGAGGATGTACTGACCCAAAAAACAAGGGGAACTGGCTTGGGCCTAAGCCTGGTAAAGCACATCATGAATGCCCATCAGGGCGAAGTGTTGATTCATTCTGCCATCAATAAAGGCAGCACATTCACTTTAAAAATCCCTTTAAAACAGAAGAAAGCATGATAAATATCTTGGTCGTGGACGATGAACCCGCCATGCGGGAAGGACTATCCGACAATCTGTTGTTTGAAGGGTATGAGGTGACTACTGCAAAAGATGGACCGGCAGCACTCATAGCGCTCCATCAAACCGTCTTTGACCTGGTCATCCTAGATGTCATGATGCCAAAAATGTCGGGGTTTGATGTTTGTAAACGATTGAGAGAAAAAGACAATCAGGTGCCAATCATTTTACTGACGGCGAAGGGTGAAGAGATCGACCGCGTACTAGGACTGGAATTTGGGGCGGACGACTACATTGCCAAACCTTTTAGTCTTCGCGAACTGCTCGCCAGGATTAAGGCAATCCTGAGAAGGTCCCGATTGTACCATAATCCCACCGCCGGAAACCAAACCCAGCAGATCGGACGATTAAAGGTCGATTTCGAAAAATACGAAGCCTGGATGGGAGAAGCAAAGGTAAAATTGTCGGTTCGAGAATTTGAGGTACTTCATTTTCTATGGATGAACCGGCAGCATGTGGTCAGTCGAAACGACCTGTTGGAGAAGGTCTGGCAATACGACGAGTTTCCGACCACCCGCACTGTTGACAACTTTATTTTGAGAATCCGGCAGAAAGTGGAGATCAATCCAAACCGGCCCAAAAAGATCGTTACCATACATGGAATCGGCTATAAGATGCTTTGAAACTCTGTGACATTTTTTGACATTCGTTTACTACGTTATGACATGGAAGACCGATCAGCACCGTAGTTTGTAGTTAAAATCACCAAACCACAGTGCTATGAAAATCTTTCTAATTTTGACCGCGGTTACTGTTTTGAATCTACCTATGCTACAAAGTCAGGACATGGTAAGTGCAAAAGACAAATTCACCATCAAACCCATCGTAAAAATGACCTTGAATGGTAAGGGAGCTTGGATGTTGTTAGACACTGGATCCAGCGTCAATCTCTTGAATGTGTCCGCCAGAGAAATATATGGGTTCAAAACCTTTCCGGGATACGATACACGAAGAGGTGTAATTGGCTTTGCTTCAAAAGAGCTCAATCTTGAGCATGCCGGAAACATTGACCTGCAGTATAAGGGGTTAAAATTGAAAGGACATTTCCTGGCATATGATATCAGTAATATTGTCGCATCATTTAAAACAGAAACCGGAAAGACCATATCCGGTATCATTGGTTCAGAGATGATGCGCAGATATGGGTTTGTAATCGACATGGGAAATAGAACGACCAGTATTCAATACAAGAAAAAAAAATCCCGCGGCGTTAAGTCGTGTACGGTTCGACAGAAAACTGCCAATGAAATTATCTATTAAAAATAAAACAATTTCTTTCCTATTACTGGTTCCGGTGCTGGCCTGTTCGAGTTTGCAGGCCCAGCCGGCCAAAACCGAAAAACCAAAGAAAAAAAATTGGATTATCGAATTTTTCTACCCCGACAAAACAAAAAAACATAAGGCGGATGCACTTGAAGACAAAGCACCGCTTTACGACAATCTGAGCTGCAAGATAAATCTATTCAAATTGTGGAAATTCAGCATTGGAGACAACGATCAATGGATTTCACCTTCCTTTGACGATCGACATTGGGAAGAAATAAAAGTTCCATCAAAATGGGAAAACGAAGGATTCCATGGATATGACGGTTATGCGTGGTACCGGATTCACTTCGACGGTAATCAGCTATTGGAAAATCAGACTCATTTTTTGCTGCCGGGGGTCATCGATGATGCGGATGAGACCTACCTCAACGGCCAATTGATAGGAAAAAGCGGTCAGTTTCCGCCACGACACCGCTCGGCTTTTACCTGGAACAGAAAATATCAAATCCCTCGCGAAATTATCAATTACGACGGGGATAATGTCATCTCGATTCGAGTTTATGATCACTATGGTGCGGGAGGAATCATTGGTGGGAAACCCGGCATCTACTCCTCCTTTATGCAGGAGAATTTGCTACAGGATCTTTACGGTCGCTGGAAATTTAAGATCCGGGATCATAAAACAGCTCACCAAATCGACTTCGACGATTCCATGTGGAATGAGATCCTGGTTCCTTCTCGGTGGGACAACTACGGTCATCGGTCTTACAACGGAATCGCCTGGTACCGGAAGCATTTCAAGTTGTCGTTTATACCCGACCGGAAAAAGAACTACTACCTATTGCTCGGAAGAATCGACGATTTCGATGTCACCTACCTAAACGGCCAAAAGATTGGTGTCACCTCCAATAAGGCCGGCCCAAACGGTACCAGTAAGGCCTGGCAGGTTCTCAGGGTCTACAAGATTCCTCCCGGACTGTTGAGAAAAGATCAAAGCAATGTCATTGCCGTCCAGGTTACCGACGTAAGTGGCCCGGCGGGAATTTACAGCGGCCCAATCGGAATCATCGAGGAAGAGCATTTAACGAAGGCGATTCGGAAGTAAGCTTTCACTAAACTATGTAATCAAGTAGTGGACAAAGGAGGGGTTTGCACGGGCGTTGTCAGGCATTAACGCTATTCCAACTCTTCACACAAATATCCTTCGATTCGGAGATGAGAGCAGACCAAATCCCGAATATCCACCGGGCTTTCAATCTTTAAGATATTATCACAGTCTTCCAAATCGTAGTTCCACTTGATTTTTGGAATAATGGTCCCGAGTATTGAATTGATAACTCCAATGTCCTTACTGGTAACAGATGTCTTAAAAACGTAAATACTCACTGGTATCTTCTTTTATGAATTGGTTTTAGAATTTTCCGGTCGATATAGAAAGTACCGAAAGGAATGAAACTAGCAATTAATACTTTCCAGGTGACTTTTGAGAATCTCCACGCTTGCTCCGTCGCAACACTAATGGTGTTAACAATAAACAGTAGAAAAAGAGTTCCGTGTATCGGCCCTAATATGGCGGAGAACGATGGTATGCCAAACATCCGCTTTAACGGCACTGCTACAAAAACTAAAAGCACCAGCGATGTGCCCTCGAAAAAGGCAAGTAATCGCAACCTGCCGATACTTGAATTTAAAAATGACTTCATCTAAAAGAATCTTAAATATGGTCGATTCGGAAAAATGGAAAATGGCCAGGGAATGGCAATTAATATCACAATGAATGCAATTCCAAACCACCATAACATTGTTTGAAACTTCTCCAGATCGGTCTTTTTCCTTTTAGCTTTCGCCGAACCAATGGTAATGACTAAAATGGCGATGAACATGGAAAGCGCATGATATACACCAAAGAAGGATACGTTCAGGTCAAAAAAGGCATGCTTGAAGCTGGAAAAGAAATAATGGATAATCGGGCTTTTTATATATAGGAAAATACCGATTACAAGCTGCAAATGGGCAATGGTGGCCGTCCAATGCCGGACTCCGTTATCGAGATTCGTAAACTCTTTTTTGAGAAAATATCCCCTTGCCGCTCTCAGCACGGCATACGCTATAGCACAAACAACAAACCATCTGAATATGGAATGAAGAAATAATAATGTTGCATACATAGGCCTACCAGTTATTGATTACAAAGATCTTTAGTAGTGCACGCAAAAACTTGTATCTAACAATCCATATGTAGGACTAATCAATCATCTTTCGAAATGCTTTAGGAGAAACCCTTTCGTATTTTTTGAAGAATCGTGAAAAATAGGATGGATCGTCAAATCCCATTTCAAATGCTATTTGCCTAATGGTCAAATGGGATTGATAAAGCAGGTACTTGATTTCAATGAGCTTTACTTCATCGATCAGGGTCGTAGCATTTTTAGCAGTTACTGATTTCACACATTTATTCAGATGGTTTGGGCTGACATTTAGGAGGTTGGCAAAGTCAGTTACTTTTAAATTGCTCCTAGCTTTTTGGTGAACCAGATTATAGAATTCTGCGGTTAACTTCAGGGAAGCATTCTGTGGTTTTACAGGGCTTTGAGGATGACATATTTTGATTTCCGTAAGCAACGCATATAGATAGGAATGTACGATATCTGCATTCATTTTCTCTCCCCGCTTGAATTCATTATGTAGTCTTGTTAGAATGTTGATTATTGCATTACAGGCAGCTTCTTGTAGTGATATAAGCGGATCATAACCTATGTTCAGGAATTCGAATGCTGAAATTAATGAAAGGTTTCCAAATTTTCCAATCAGTGTATTCGGGTGAAAATGACATCCGAACCCTTTCATCCGATTGGATAAATCGTCTACAGAAAATATAGCTCCCGCTTGGATGATCGCCAGCGTGTTTTTCCGAATGATGTATTCTTTAAATCCAATTTTAGTAGTATAGGAGCCTTCCGTTATGAGTATGATGTTATGACTGGTTTCTCTGGAAGGTAGAATAGGAAGTTTTGTTTCGGGAACAATGTCTTCCAACCGAAGACAAAAAAAATCCTTTAAGCTTTTGTCAAAAAGTTCATTTAGTGCCGAACCCTCTTTGAGATGCTTTTTTCTGAAAGTCTCTGTGTCGTATGTTTTAATTTCGGTCAGCACCACTCCATTTTATTTGCCCGGTTTAGTCAGTATTCGCCGATGATATAACCATCCAGTTGCAAGTTGCAGGCTTCGTGGAAAGCAGAGAAGGACCCCATCAAAGAAAATAGGCCTTCATCGACAGAAAAATACCAAGAAGCAATAACAATAACAAAAGTATGTTTGCCGCAAGGCCTTTCTCCAGTTGTTTATTGGTCGGAAAAAACATGCGGCCCAGTCCCATCAGTACAAGCAACCAACCCAGGATTGTAATCAGCACGGTCCAATCGGCGACCCAGATGTTATGCAATCGGACTACAATTAAACCGCACGTCAACAAAACCAGTCCATTCAGGTAAACGACCGTGGCGTGGACGTCTTTCCAAATTTTGTAATGGAAGTATTCGGAGATGGACAGGGCTACTAAGATAGGGCCCATTACACCAGCGATTTGAAGAGAAATGCTCATAGATTGTAGTAGTTGATGACCTCGTTGGCACGCTCGGTCACGAATTGGTTCGGTTGATCGACCGCTCCGATGGAAACGGTCATATTATTCATTTTTCTTTCCAGCTCCCATTTGCCGTCTGGTCTTTGTTTGGACTTCAACAACTCTAGTGCCGGAATTAACTTTTCCGAGGTAATTCCTTCTCGTTTGAGGATCCAAAGGATCTCCAGGAAATCACCTTTGTAGAAATTCGGAAAGGTGAGTAAATCCAATTTCTGGATCATGATCCGCTCCGGACGACGCGAACTGTAACAGATGTGATGTTTCAGAATGAAGTCGATGCATTTTTCCCGCAGTTTCATCACTTGTTCATTTCTCTGCTGCAGGGGCAGGAAGGATATGCCTTTCAATAGTTTAATCACTCCCCAGTAGCAAGTATGTTTGCCGTAACAGCTGGTGTTCTTACAAAATTGATTTTTGGGTTCTTCGTATTTGCCGTCGTCAAACCGCTGGTTCTTACAAAAGAACTCCAATAACCGATAACTTCTTTCGTCTGGTTTGGTGTTGAAATAACAATCGAGATAGAGCAAGTTGCCATTGAGACAGGGTATCGGGAAGTGATCTTCCTTCAAGGTGTAAATGCCGTATTCGTGGTCAAACAAGTGGTTTTTCACCTCCTCTAGTGGCAGTTTTATCCTGTCGTCCTCTCGGTTGCATTGCAGTTCTGCCAATAGTAACAAAGTCCAAAGTGAAGCCTTATAATTTGGTACGTAATGCAAATAAATTGGGTAAGAATTATGGGAGTCCGGGATGGTTTTCCACAATCCATTTTCATTGCGGGCTGCAAAAATTCTTTCGATCAATTCTTGGCGACGGTCCATTGTCTTTGGATTTTTTATCCATCGTGTTGAGTCATCCGGCAACTGCTCCGGAGCTACCGGGGACTAACCGATGGTTTCCGGGTGCCGGTCATTCAATATCCAAAAAATCCGAGGTGGCCACAAGGTTCGCCCCTATATTTTGGATAATTCTTTTTCTAACTAACGTGAGCTTGGCCTGGACGCTAATTCAGTACCACTCTGTGCACTCCCTACAAAAGGTTTGTTCTTTCATACTTGGCCGTCGCATCGATGCATTTAGGTCCTATGACATGCATCAGGAAACAGCAGTCCATCAACCGCGCAAAACGAATAGTGGAACAGTGGTATGCAGGGCAATTTTTCTGGTGAGATTTCTGGCAAAAATACGCTCGAACCAATCTTTCTCTCTCGCTAATACTACGAGAAGACCTCCCTCTTGCGCTTGGACAAATTGATCGAGACCTTCGTGTATGCTTTCATGAACAATCCGGTGTAAACTGTACTTAATCGTTCCAAAATATTGATTTAAGGCCTCCCTTTCCAACGATTGATCGGCAATGCTGCCTTCTTCAGGCGCGACGACGGTAACGATCTGCACTTGAGCATCCAATTGCCTGGCCAGGCTCCGCATCGGATCCAATACTGCCAAATCTTGTATATCGGTCAGATCCGACGCAAAAACCAAGGAGGCAGTTGGCCGAACGCGTGCCGATTCCGGTACGGCAATCACCGGACAGATCGCCTCGTGGATCACATCATACGTATTACTGCCAATGAGAACCTCCTTCAAACCACTGGCTCCTTTGGTTCCCATCACAATGAAATCGATGCCGTACTTTTTCACCAAAAAGTCGACCACGTTGGCCAATGGGCCAACTTCGGCCAAGCATTCAAGTTTTACCGTCTTATCCCCCAGGGTTTCTTCTATTTCTTTCTTTTCCTCTTCTAAACGGGCGACCACTTCCAGTTTACGGTCATCCATCATTTTCAAGAGCACGGACGGGTTTTCGTGAGGCACTACTTCGAAGGCATTGGTCAGGAAATATTGATACTCTTGCTCCCCAAACAGGGCGAGCGCATAAAGCGCCGCGCTCCTAGCACCCTCTGAAAAATCGGTTGGAATAAGTATTTTGTTCATTCCTTAATTTTTATGATGTAGATTATCTCGGTTCCCACCGAAGCTTGAAACAAATCACCCAAAGAAAACAGCCATCGACTCGAGACAAACTTACCCCATAAGTATACAACTACAATACATCATAGCGAAACTATTATCGGTGATTTTTATCATCTTTGATCATCCTGTAAACCCATCGGGAATCACCAGCAGGGGGATGGTACTATTATAAACTTGAGTCTTGGTAATGCTTTTCTTAAAAATGCTTTCAAAAAAGCCCTTTTCCCGCCGGATCATACACATTAGATCAAACTGATTCTCCTCAATGAAATCATTGATGGTTTCATTGACCCCTTTGGACAGAGGGATTTCATGATAAGTAGTTTTTATACCTTCAAACTCAACGTTATGCCGATTTACTCTGCCGGCCCCTTCGTCGACATAAAGGACGGTCACGGTAGCATCAAATTTTGCCGCTAACTTTTGGAGGGTGGAGAGCACCTTGGTCGGCACCTCATTTTGATCTTTAGCAAAAACAATTCGCTTAGGTACGACAAACGGATGTTTCGGAGGAATCACCCAGACCGGGACTTTGGCCTTTTCCAATGCAATTGCTGCGACGCTTCCAAAAATGATTT